>NZ_JBARGP010000143.1:0-17233 GCF_049798375.1 Bradyrhizobium sp. | reverse complement strand
TCACCAACGCCTCGATGGGTTGGCCGGCGATCACGTCGCTCGACCTGCCCAGCGGCGGGCCGTCGCCGCCGTTGGCGGCGATGGGCACGCGACTGCTGGTCAACATCACGGATCAGCTTTCCGTCCTCGGCGGCGTGTTCGACGGCAACCAGGCGGGTCCCGGCGCCGGCGATCCGCAGCAGCGTGACCGGTATGGCGTGAACTTCCGCGTCAACGATCCGCCGCTGGTGCTCGGCCAGATCCAGTATGCCTGGAACAACAAAAAGGGCGATCCAAACCTTGCAGGCCAGATCAAGCTCGGCGGCTGGCGCCACTTCGGATCATTCTCCGATCTGCAACTTGCCAGCAATGGTGTTTCTCTGGCGGCTTCCGCGAGCAGCGGTGCCCCGCTCATGCTGGCAGGCGACGTCGGGGGATGGGCCGTCTTCGAACAGAAGCTCTATCGTGTCGGCAACAGCGACGATCGCGGCATCGGCATCTTCGCCCGCGTCTCCGGCGCGCCCGCCGACCGTAATTTGATCGACCTCTATGCCGACGCCGGGTTCGAATTGATCGGCCTCACCGACAAGCGGCCCGACGACAAGTTCGGCCTTGCGGCAGGCTATGCGCACGTCTCAAACCGCGCCCAGGCGCTCGATGCCGATTATCGGGCGCTGTTCGGCCCGGCATGGCCGACACGCAGCTTCGAAGGCCTGCTGACGGCCGTGTATCAATACCAGATCCGGGACGGCTGGACCCTGCAGCCCAATTTTCAGTACGTCCTCCATCCCGGCGGAGGGGCGACGGATCCATTGGGGCCGACGCCGGGAAAGACGCTCAGGAATGCAGCCGTCTTCGGACTGCGCACGACCCTCAAATTCTAGGGCACCAAGCATCGCCGCGGCGGGCTGACGATGGAAAGCCGCGCCGACTGCCGCAGGTTTACACATTTACATTCATTCTGGAATGTATGTATTCTCCCTCAAAACGCCCGCCGCCTGGCTGCGCGACAAAGAGATTCAGGGAGACGATCGAATGAAACCAAAACCCATTTACTGCGCGATGTTGACTCTGCTGCTGACCGCGGCCGGTCTCGCCGGCCCCTCAGCGGCGCAGGAAACCGACGGCGTTAAGATCGGCGTGATGGCGGACATGAGCGGCGTCTATGCCGATATCGGCGGCCAGGGCTCGGTCGAGGCCGTCAAGATGGCGATCGAGGATTTCGGCGGCAAGGTGCTCGGCAAGCCGGTCACGGTGGTCTCCGCGGACGGCCAGAACAAGCCCGACATTGCCGCCAGCATCGCCCGCAACTGGTACGATTCCGGTGTCGACATGATCACCGACATTCCGGCCTCCGGCATGGCGCTGGCGATCATGGATCTTGCCAAGGACAAGAAGAAGATCGCGCAGGTCACCAGCGCCGGCAGTTCCGACATCACCGGCAAGTCCTGCACCGCCTATTCGACGCACTGGACCTGGGACACCTACGCGATGTCGAGCGGCACCGGCGCCACGGTGGCCAAGCGCGGCGGCCGCGACTGGTTCTTCATCACCGCGGACTACGTGTTCGGCAAGACGCTCGAGCGCGACACCGCCGCGGTGGTCGAGGCCAACGGCGGCAAGGTGCTGGGCTCGGTGCGGCATCCGCTCGGCACGGTGGACTTCTCCTCATTCCTGCTGCAGGCTCAGGCCTCGAAGGCCAAGATCATCGGCGTGGCCAATGGCGGCACCGACATGACCAATGCGGTGAAGCAGTCGATCGAATTCGGGCTGCAGCGCGACGGCACGCAACTTGTGGCGCTGATCGCCTTTATCAGTGACATTCACAGCCTCGGCCTGAAGGAGGCGCAAGGGCTGATGCTGACCTCGGCCTTCTACTGGGATCTCAATGACGAGACCCGGGCGTGGTCGAAGCGCTTCTACGACAAGATGCACCGGATGCCGAGCATGACCCAGGCCGGCGCCTATAGCGGCACGCTGCATTATCTCAAGGCGGTACAGGCGGCGGGCACCCGCGACGCCGACGCCGTGATGGCCAAGATGCGCGAGATCCCGATCAACGACTTCATGACCAGGAACGGCAAGCTGCGGATCGACGGCCGCGTCATGCGCGACATGTACCTGTTCCAGGTCAAGAAGCCCGAAGAATCGAAATCGGAGTGGGATCTCTACAAGCTCGTGGCGACAATTCCGGCGGAGGAGGCGTTCCGGCCACTCAAGGACGGCGGCTGCCCGCTGGTGAAATAGCGCCGGGTCCACGATCAGGAGCACGTCACATGCCGCGTCGCGCAGCTTCGCCTGATCGGCCTCATGCGGCCCGCACGGTGACCCCGCGGCGGCGGCAGGCGGACCGCAGCGAGGCGACCCGCGCCGCGCTGATTCGCGCCGCGATCGATACCGTCAGCGAGCGCGGCTATGCCGGCGTGACCGCGGCCCACATCGCCGCGCGCGCCAAGGTGACGCGCGGCGCGCTGCAGCACCATTTCGGCACCGTCCAGGATCTGCTCCTGGAGGTCGTCCGCTACGTCTCGCAGGAACTGGTCGGCGAGATCGAGGCCGAGATCTCGATGCGAGAGACGCTCGATCAGCGCATTGCGGCGATCGCGGAACGCTACTGGCAGGTCTATGGCGGCTCGGACTATTTCGCGCTGATCGACATCTGGATGGGATCGCGCAGCAACGACGCGTTTCGTGCCAAGATCGAAAGCCTGATCGCCGAGATCACCGAGAAGCGCAACGACTACTGGCGCGCCCTGCTCACCGACTATCCCTTAAGCCAGCTCGACATCGACACTATGCGCGGCGCCCTGCTCGCGGCGGTGCGCGGCGCTGCCGTGCACCGGATGTTCTCGCAGGACGATGCGCGCGCATTGCGACAGATCCGCTTCGCATTTGCGCGCGCGCAGGACTGGATGGAAGCCAAGAAGGCGGCCAAGGGGCGAGGAAAGCCTCGCCCGACCGCCGCGCCGCGACGAAAGCCGAAGCGTGGTGCCCTCACCAGCTCGGCAGCACGGCGCCCTTGAACTTGGTCAGGACGAACTCCTTGACCTCCGGGGAGTAGTAGCTCTCCAGCAGCGTCTTGACCCAGGGCTTGTCCTTGTCGGCGGTGCGAACGGCGATCAGGTTGACGTAGGGACCTTTCGGGTCCTCGCGCAGAATCGAATCCTTGACCGGATCGAGACCGGCCTGGGTGGCATAATTGGTGTTGATGGCGGCGGCGTCGACGTCATCGAGCGCACGCGGCGCCTGCGCAGCATCGATCTCGACGAATTTCAGCTTCTTGGGATTGTCCGTGATGTCGGTGAGCTTCGGCTTGTAGCCGACGCCGTCCTTCAGCTTGATCACGCCCTTGTCCTGCAGCAACAACAGGACGCGGCCGCCATTGGTCGGATCGTTCGGAATCGAGATCGTGCCGCCGCTAGGCACCTCCGCCCAGCTCTTGTGCTTGCGCGAATAAACGCCGATCGGAAAATTGACGGTCAAGCCGACCGACTCGATCTTGTAGCCGCGGTCGGCTTTCTGATTGTCGAGATAAGGCTGGTTCTGAAACGAATTGGCCTGGATCTCTCCCGCATTGAGGGCCTCGTTCGGGATCACATAGTCGGAGAATTCGACGAGCTGGATATCCAGACCTTTCTTGGCGGCGATCGGCTTCACCGCTTCCAGGATCTGGGCATGCGGTCCTGGCGTGACGCCGATCTTGATGGTCTCCGCCAACGCTGTCGTCGACCAGGCAAGAGCCACGGATAGCAGCGCGAACGAACGTAGCAACATGTCAAATCTCCAATGATTGAAGCCTTCATGAACAAAAGGTGCCAGCGCGCTGGCCCAGGTGATCGCGATCCTGCGTCGTGACGGTGCCTTCCGGACCGGTGCGGCAGAATCGCCGGATTGATCGTCAAGGCCTCAGCGTCGGTGTCGTGTTGGGCTCCCGCGGCAGCTCCGCCTCGCTCTCCTGCGGCAGCTTATCGCCGCGGATGTCGAGCGCCTTGCCGATCCACAGCGCGTGGTCCGTGTGATCCGCCAGCGGATGTGTGGTGTTCGGGTGCACCAGGATGCTGAGTCCACTGTGATTGAGCATCAGCCATGGCACCAGCGCCGGAAAGATTTCGACAGCGAAGGCGACCTGGTACATCGCCTGCGCGTGTGGTCCGACGGGTGCGTCGTGCCAGCGTCCCAACGTTACCGTGAAACGCTCAGCGATCCAGTTACGCAGCCGCTCCGCCTCAGTGCGCGTCGCCTGATCGTAGTAGATGTGCGCATGGAAGCTCGCGATGGTGCGCAGCGGATGCGGCGTGCATTCCCTCGTCATGGATCTATCACCTCAGAGGTGGCGCAGCCGGCGATTGACCCGGCGCGCCAGATAGTCGCCGACAGTCTGGACTGCTTGCACCAGCACGATCAGGACCACGACGACGGCCAGCATCATCTCCGGCATGAAGCGCTGATAGCCGTAGCGGATGCCGAGATCGCCGAGGCCGCCGCCGCCGACCGCGCCGACCATCGCGGAATAGCCGAGCAAGCTGACCACAGCCAAGGTCAGCGCCAGCAGCAGGCCCGGCAAGGCCTCCGGGATCAGCACCTTGAACACGATCTGCAACGGGCTTGCGCCGAACGAGGACGCGGTTTCGATCAAACCGCCGTCGACCTCGCGGATCGCGCCCTCGGCCAAGCGCGCGATGAACGGCATCGCGGCCACCGTCAATGGCACGATCGCGGCCGACGAGCCGATCGATGTGCCTGCGATCAGGCGCGTGAACGGAATGATCGCGACCACCAGGATGATGAACGGCGTCGAGCGCGTCGCATTGACGACAACGCCCAGCGTCGCGTTGGCCTTGGGCGCCGCGAACAGCTCGCCCTTGCGGCTGGTGGCCAGGAAGACCCCGAGCGGCAGGCCGACCAAGGTCGCCACCAACGCGGCAACCGATACCATATAGAGGGTTTCGCCGGTGGCTTGAATGATCAGGTTGACGAGTTCAGGCGACATAGCCGAGACGCTCCGCTGCGAAATCGTGTTGCGCGAGATAGAACAGAACCTGACGCCACGCGGCCTCACCGCCCGGAATGCCCAGGATCAGCGAACCGACCTGCTGGCCACCGATCTCGTCGATCCGCGCCGACAGCAACGCGACATCGATCGCAAGCTCCCGCGCCAGCCGCGCCACCACGGTGTCGCCGGTATCGGTGCCGCGCA
This sequence comes from Bradyrhizobium sp., assembly GCF_049798375.1. Lineage (GTDB taxonomy): Bacteria > Pseudomonadota > Alphaproteobacteria > Rhizobiales > Xanthobacteraceae > Bradyrhizobium. The sequence goes on along the minus strand of NZ_JBARGP010000143.1, from coordinate 12,057 downwards.
CGTGGATGCGGATCACGGCCCGGCCGTTCGGCACCGGCTGAGAGTCGAGTCGGCTGGCCAGCGACACCGGCACCGCGTCGCCCAGCGCCTCGGCCAGGAAATTCTGCGTGGTCGGATGCCTGGGATGGGTGAAAATGTCGGCGACATGCCCGCGCTCGACGATCCGGCCGCCGTCGATCACCACCACGTCCTTCGCAAGCTGGCGAACCACTGACATCTCGTGGGTGATGAGAATGATCGTGACGCCGAGCTCGCGGTTGATATTGGCAAGCAGATCGAGGATCGCGCGCGTGGTTTGCGGATCGAGCGCCGAGGTCGCCTCGTCCGACAGCAGCACGTCAGGACGGGTGGCGAGCGCACGCGCAATGCCGATGCGCTGCTTCTGTCCGCCGGACAGCTCCGATGGGTAACGGTCGTGCTTGTCGGCGATGCCGACCAGCTCCAACAGCTCGGAGACCCGCGCCTTGATGTCCGCCCTCGACCACCCTGCGATCTCCAGCGGCAGCGCGATATTGGCGGCGGCGGTGCGCGACGACAACAGATTGAAATGCTGGAAGATCATGCCGATCGCGCGCTGCGCGAGCCGGAGCGGCTGACCGCTCAGCGCCGAGATATCACGGCCATCGACGATCACGCGTCCCGTGGTCGGCTTCTCCAGCCCGTTGATCAGCCGGACCAGGCTCGACTTGCCCGCACCGGAGCGCCCGATCACGCCGGTGATCGCGGCACGTGCGATCGAAAAATCGATGTCCTGGAGCGCATGAACGCTAGGCTTGTCGCGATACGCCGGATAGACCTTGGACAGGGCTTCGAACCGAACCATCGGCTCGGCCATCGTGGGTGCGAGCTCCAAAGGTTCCGCGCGGCCTATCGGCGCCGCGACCGCCAGAGATTGATGGGCATTCATCGGGGCATCCTAATTGGTCCTGCTGCACCGCACCTAAATTCGCCGCACCATCGCGCTTGAACGGGCGTCTGGCAATTTCACATATCGGCGGCGGGATGGGCGAAGCTTTCCCGTGAGCCTCCAGATAGAGAAAAATCATCCGAGGCGGCTGATCCGTAGCACAAAACCGGTCCGCATGGGTCGGCATCCGCTCGTCGCCGGCACCCACGCTTGCTCAGCGCCGTCGCAGCTCCGACGGGCTATGCCCGAACTTCCTTCGGAACACCGTGCTGAAATGCGACGAGCTGCTGAAGCCCAACTGATAGGCGACCTCGGTCACCGACAGCGAGCGCAGCTCCGGCCGCGTTAGCACGTCGTAGCAGCGCTGCAGGCGGCGATCCAGGATCCACTCGGACACCGACACATCGGTGAGCCGGAACAGGTAATGCAGATGCCGGAGCGAGACGCCGTTGCTTCTGGCGATCTTCTCCAGCGAGAGATCGGGATCGGTGAGATGCTCGTCGATCCAGACCTTGACCGAGCGCAACCGCGCCTTCTGTGCGGTGGCGTCCTCGGAGAGCTCGTCCTTGTCACCCATGTCGAGCGCCAGCGCGAGCACGTCCATCAGTTCGGTGCCGAGCTTCGACCTGACGGTCTCGTCGAGCGCCGATCCCTCGGTCGCGATCGCGGCGGAGAATTCGGCGGCGATGCGGCCAAGACCGCGCCCGGTCGGGATCGTCATGGCGACGGGCAGCTTGCTGTCGCTGAATCGCGCCGCGAATTCCTTGCGTGGAATCTCCAGGTAGAGTGAGCGAACCTTGCCCATGCATTCCAGGTCATAGGCTTCGGACGCCGCGAAGATTGCACCAACGCGGGGATTGGACAGCAGCGTCTGTCCCGCCTGCAGGATGTTGACCTTGCCCTGCTGGACGAACTCGACGTAGTAGCAATCCTTGTCGAGCTTGGCGATGTGCCGCTCGCGCCGCGTGATCCGCTGCTCCGAGAGCAGCACGTCCGTCATGGTGACCGGGCCGAACCGCGCCTCCCGGATGAAGCCTTCATAGTCGGAGCGCTTTTCGGCGTTGACGTCGACATGGACATAGACGTCGCAGATCGCGCCCTGCCAGGCGGCGTAACGCTTGGACGGCTCCAGCTCGTCGGTCGTAAACACCAGATCCATCGACCGCCCTTATTGCAAGTGCGAGGCGCTTGCGCGTTGCACAACCGGCAAGCGGACAAATTCTAGAGGCCCGTCTGCGCTGCGCAAGCGAACTTTGCGCGCAGACGCAAAAGCTTTGCGCTCCCGGGCAAGCCCCGTTGGGAGCGGGGAGCTATGGACACTAAAAACGGGAGGACTGCATTCGTACGCGCCGATGTGGCACCGGCGTGCGCGAACGGCTGCTCCGGGGATAGCAGCAATGGGCTTTGGCAAAGCTTCACCTATGACGACAAGGTTCACGCGACCGGTCACATCCATTGCCGATATCGAGGCGCTGGAGCGCTCGCCTTATGACTCCCTGATCCCGGCGCGCAATCTACATCATCTGTTCGAGGCCACGGCCAAGCTGCACCCGGACCGGCCGGCGCTGACGGTGCTCGCGCCTCGCGAGTCCCGCGAGGTCAGCCTCACGCATCGCCAATTGCTTGCAGAATTATCCCGCGCAGCGAACTTGTTCAGATCGTATGGAATCACACCTGACGGGCCGACAGTCGCGGTGCTCTGCCCGATCCTGCCGCAGATCTTTCCAATGCTGCTCGGCGCCCAGGTCGCCGGCGTCGCAAGCTCGATCAATTATCTGCTGAACGAAGACACCATCGTCGACCTGCTCGAAGCGCAGAACGCCACGGTGCTGGTGATCCCGTCGGAAGCGGCCGATCCGGCGATCTGGCGCAAGGCGAGCAACGTCGTTGCGCGGGTCAGGGCACTGCAGGTTCTGGTGGTGGGAGAGAGTCCAGGCCTCACAGGCCGGCTGGCCGGTTATGACGATGCAGTCGCAGGCCAGCCCGACACGCTCGACTTTGCGCCGTCGAACGATCGGCATTCGGTGTGCGCGCTGTTTCACACCGGGGGCACGACCGGCCGCCCAAAGCTGGTTCGCCTGACGCACGGAAATCAGATCCATGCCGCCTGGGGCTTTGCGCAGGTTCATGGCCTGGACGAGCAGGATGTCGCACTCAACGGCTTTCCGCTGTTTCACGTCGGCGGCACCATGACAGTCGGCCTGTCGATCCTCGCCGCCGGCGGTCATGTCATCATCCCCTCGCCCTACAGCCTGCGGAGCCCGGAAGTCATTCGCGACTATTGGCAGACCGTGGCACGCTATCGGGCCACCATCGTCAGCGGCGTGCCGACCTCGATCGCGGCGCTGGCCGAGGTGCCGATCGGGGCTTGCGATGTCAGCACCGTGCGGATGGCGCTGACCGGAGGTGCCGTGTGTCCGAAGGCGGTGAGCGAGCGCTTCGAGGCCCGCACCGGAATCAAACTGTTCGAAACCTACGGCATGACGGAGACCGCGGCCGCGATCGCCTTCAATCCGGGACGCGGCGCGCCGCTGCAAGGCAGCGTCGGCTTCCGCGCGCCGTTCGCAAAGACGAAGATCGTCGCGCTCGGCGATCCGGACACGATGCAGGAATGTCCGCCGCTGACCAGCGGTCTGGTACTGGCCTGGGGGCCGCAGGTGTTTCCCGGCTATCTCGATCCCAAGCATAATCGCGGCGTCCTCACCGAGGATCATTGGATCGTCACCGGCGACGTAGGCTACCTGACTGAAGACCAACGGTTGGTGCTCACCGGCCGTGAGAAGGATCTGATCGTCCGCAGCGGACACAACATCGATCCGGCAGGGATCGAGGACGTCGCCAATGCGTTTCCCGGCGTGCAGATGAGCTCAGCGGTGGGCATGCCGGATGCCTACGCGGGTGAAGTCCCGATTCTGTTCGTGGTGCCCTCGCCGAACCAGACCGTCGATCTCGCTGGACTGCGCGAGCATCTCGAGCTCAACGTCAACGAGCCGCCGGCGCGGCCCAAGCGTGTGGTGGTGCTGGATGCGCTGCCGGTCACCGCCGTTGGCAAGATCTTCAAGCCGACGCTGCGCGACCTCGCCGTTCAGGAGAAGGTGCGGACCGAGATCGAACGCATCTTTGGCGCGGCCGTTCCTGCAGATATTCAGGTCGACAAGGACGGCCGGCTGAACACGGTCGTGCGCATCGCCATCGGCTCCAGTGACAAAGCCCTGCTGGACCAGCTCGCCGAGAGCCTGGTCACGCTGCCGCAGACCTACCGGATCGAGAGCGCGTCACCGGACGCGCTGGCTCGAGCCAAAATCGATGAGAGCAAACGATGAAGCGTTTTCGGTTCAGCCAGCAGGAAATTGTGTTCGTCGTGTTCGCGGCGCTGTTCCTGGCGTTCTCGATCTTCCTCAACGGCTTTTTCACCGCCGACAATATGCTGACCTTGCTACAGAACGTGGCGGTGCTCGGCATTCTCGGTCTTGCCATGGCGATCGTCGTGCTCGGCCGCGGCATCGACCTCTCGCTGATCGCCGCACTCGCGGTGCCCGGCGGCCTCGTGCTGCAGATGGTGCAGAACGGGCATTCGCTCACCGTGTCGCTGCTGGCTGCCGGCCTGCTGTCGATCGGAATTGGCCTCGCCAACGGCTGGCTGATTGCTTACGCCGAAGTGCCGCCGCTGTTTGCCACGCTGGCCAGCGGCCTGTTTGTCGCGGGGCTCGGCCAATCCGCGCTGTTCCAGCTCGACGTCGTGCAATGGAGCGACGGCATGGCGGGCTTCGAGCGGCTCGGGCAAGGCAGCATCCTCGGCATTCCCACCTCGATCGTGATGTTTGCGATCGCCTGCGTCGTGGTGTTCGTGCTGCTGCGCCGGACCCGTTGGGGCGCCTACATCTACGCGGTCGGCGACAATCCGTTTGCCGCGCGCGTGACCGGCATTCCCACGCGGCCTATCATCGTGCTGCAATATGTGCTGGCGGCGCTGATCGGCTGCTTTGCCGGTCTGGTGATGGCGGCCTCCGTCAATTCGATGCCGACCCGCATCTTCAATTCGACCTTGATCTACGACGTCATCCTGGTCGTGGTGCTCGGCGGCATCGGCCTGTCGGGCGGCCGCGGCGGCGTGGTCAACGTCATCATCGGAACGCTTCTAATCGGCACCATGCTCAACGGCATGACCATCATGGACATTCCCTATGCCGGCCAGAATTTGATCAAGGGCGTGGTGCTGCTGATCGCCGTCATCACCGACACGTTCCTGAATCCAAGAAACGAAGAAACGGCCCAGCAAGGCGACATTTAGTCAAAACAGCAAGCAAGGAGGAAATCATGGTGCGCGCTCATCGATTTGCACTCGGGACTATTGCAGCATTGGCTCTCGCGGCGGCCGCGGTGCCGGCGCGCGCCCAACAGGGCCTCGACGAGCCATTCCAAAAATCCTTCCGCGAAGCGCTGGCCGGCAAGACCGTCGCCTATGTGCCGGTCGCCATGAACTTCGATCTCACCGAGGGTTGGTATGCCGGCCTCAAGAAAGAGCTCGAGCCCTACGGCGTCAAGTTCGAGCTGCGGGATCCCAATTGGAATACCAATGCTGGGGCGCAGGCCGTGACCTCGCTGATCTCCGAGAAGCCGGCGGTTCTGGTGATCCATAACCCAGACGTCCAGACCTACGCCAAGCTGCTGCAGCGCGCGGAGAACGAAGGCATCTACGTCATCCAGATCAACATGGGCTCGGCCTATCGCAGCTCGGCCTTCGTCGGTGCCAACTGGATCGAAATCGGCGAACGCCAGACCGAGGGCGTGGTCAAGGCCTGCCAGGGCAAGTCGAACAAGATCGCCATCATCCAGGGCGCGCTGTCCGCGGCCGCCAGCGCCTATACGCTCAAGGGCGTCGAGAACGTGCTCGCCAAGCACCCCGAGATCAAGGTGGTCTCCAGCCAGGCGGCCGATTGGGACGCGGCCAAGGCCAAGGCGATCACGCAAACGGTGCTGAAACAGAACCCCGATCTCTGCGGCATCGTCGGCTTCTGGGACGGCATGGATATCGGCACGGCGGCCGCGGTCAAGGAAGCCGGGCTCACCGGCAAGGTGTTCGTCGCGACCTCCGGCGGCGGCGAGCGCAAGGGCGCCTGCGAGCTGGTGAAGAACGGCTCGTTCGACCTCGACATGAGCTACGACGTGCCGACACAGGCGGCGCAGATGGCCGGCACCATCAAGTGGCTGCTGTCATCGGGCGTCAAGGCCGGCTCGGTCAAGGGCGCGGAATACACCACGCTGATTCCGATCACCAAGGAGAACGCCGACACCCAGACGACGTGCTGGAATCTCTCCGACCTGAAGAAGTAGTCCGCCACACCCGAGCGCGTTCCGCCTTCCGGCGGAGCGCGCGTCCGCTCCTATGCAATCGGAAAGATCGACGGAAGCAGATGCGCGAGACACTGACGCGGCTACGCTATCGCTACTGGCCGGACCATCTCCTCGGCGAGATCCTGTCCAAGAGATGGACCGAAACAGCCATTCCGGTGATCCTGCTTCTGATCGTCGGCTTCGCGCTCAGTCGGTCGCTCGAGCACTTCCTGTCTCCGGCAAGCCTCGCCGACACTGCAAGGCAGGCCGGCGAGATCGGCTTCATCGGCCTCGGCATGGGGCTCGTCGTCATCGTCGGCGGCATCGACCTGTCGGTCGGATCGATGTTCGCCCTCACCGATTTCTGCGCGCTCTATCTGCTCGACGTGCTGGACTGGCCCGTCCCCGCCGTGATCGTCGCGACCATGATCGTCGGCGGGCTGCTCGGCGCCGTGAACGGAATCCTGATCGGATATCTCAGGCTGCGCGCCTTCATCACCACGCTGATCACGCTGATCATCTACCGCTCCGCGTTCGATCTTCTGATCCAGCGCTACTCCAACGCCATCGCCTCCGCCTTTCCCGACATTCCTTCCTGGAATTTCATCGGCGGCGGCGACGTGCTCGGCGTACCTAGCGTGGCGCTGGTCTATATCGCCATCGCCATCTTCGGACATATCTTCCTGACGCGGCTGCGGCCCGGTTGGCACATCACCGCGATCGGCGGCTCGCGCCGCTCGGCCTACAATTCCGGCATCCCGGTGCGGCGGACCATTGCGCTGTGCTACGTCGCGAGTGGCGTGCTGACCAGCATCGGCGCGCTGTTCTTCGCCGCGCGCCTCGGCACGGTCGGCGGCGACATCGGCGTCGGCCTCGAAGTGATCGTACTGACGGCCACCGTGCTCGGCGGCATCACGCTCGGCGGCGGGAAGGGCTCGGTGGTCAAGTCACTGGTCGGCGTGCTCATCGTGCTGCTGGTTACCAACGGCCTGACGGCGATGAACGCGCGCGGCGGCGTCAACCGCATGGCGCTCGCGACCATCCTGCTCGGCGCCGCGATGATCGACATCCGCTGGCAGAAGAACCGCACCCGCATCATCAGCAAGGTCTATGTCGCCCCGACCTATCACGCGCTGCCGCCCCCTCCCCCGACCGAAATCGGCAAGGGCGGGCCATTCGAGCAGAACGACAAGCTGCGCGACGTGTCGCTGATCGGACTTGGACGGATCGAAGCGCCCGAGGACGTCATCCTCGACCGCAACGACGTGCTCTATGCCGGTTCGCGCCACGGCGATATCATCCGGTTCTTTCCGCCGGACTATGAGCGCATGGAGGTGTTCGCCCATATCGGCGGCCAGCCGCTCGGCATGGCGTTCGACCGGCAGGACAATCTGTATGTCTGCATCGGCGGCATGGGGCTCTATCGCATCACGCCCGCCGGCACCGTGCAGAAGGCCACCGATGAGACCAATCGCAGCCTGTATTCGGTGAACGATGACAGCCGGCTGCGGCTCGCGGACGATCTCGACATCACCGACGACGGACTGATCTTCTTTTCCGAGGCGACGGTTCGCTACGAGATGGACGAATGGCCGGTCGACGGGCTGGAAGCGCGCGGCAACGGCCGCATCATCTGCTACGACACCAAGACCGGCGCGACGCACACGGTGCTGCGCGGGCTGAAATTCCCGAACGGCGTCGCGGTCGCCAGCGACGGCCAGTCGATCCTGTTCGCGGAGACCTTCGGCTGCTCCATCAAGCGCTACTGGTTCGCCGGGCCGAAGAAAGGCGCCGTCGAGACCGTGATGGACAATTTGCCGGGCTATCCGGACAACATCAATCTCGCCTCCGACGGCAACTACTGGCTGGCGCTGGTCGGCATGCGCAGCCCCTCGCTCGATCTGGCCTGGAAGATGCCGGGCTTCCGCCGGCGCATGGCCAAGCGCGTTCCGGTCGACGAATGGCTGTTTCCCAACATCAACACCGGCTGCGTGGTCAAGTTCAACGAGCAAGGCAAGATCCTGGAATCCTTCTGGGACCTCAAGGGCCTCAACCATCCGATGATCACCTCGATGCGCGAGCACCGCGGCTATCTCTATCTCGGCGGCATCGCCAACAACCGGATCGGCCGCTTCAAGCTGGAGAATGCCGATCCAGACTTCGTGCAGTACGACAAGCGCTGGAGGAAGCCGTCGTGATCGGCTCCATCAGCGAGTTCGCCAACCGCTTTCTCGGTCGCGGCGATGCGACCATCACCGTACCGTCGTTCGACGGGGCCTTGAAGCCGAACCAGATGCTCGCCTCGGCCGAGACGCTGCTCCAGTGCGAGGCGCCGGAGGATCTTGCGATCGACGGCCAGTCGCTGCTCGTCGCCGATGGCGCGAAGCTACTGCGCCTGACCGGGTCGGCGCCGTCCGAGATCCGCACCTTCGAGCGGCCGATCTCGGCGCTCGCGACGCTCCCGAACAGAAGACTGGCCGTGGCGCTCGGCGGAACGGAGGTTCGCATCTACGACGACGCTTCCGCCAAAATTCCGGCATCGGTGTTGACTGGTGATTTCCATGCCGTCAACGCGCTCGCGCCGGCGCCTGATGGCACGTTGATCGTTACCGACGGCTCATTGCTGCGGAATGCCAATGACTGGGCCCGCGACCTGATGGAGCTTGGCGAGACCGGCCGCGTGTTCCGGCTCGATCCGACGACGGGCACGACGACACAGCTTGCCGGCGGACTTCATTATGCCTTTGGCGCCGCCGCCAGCGGCAAGGACATGCTGGTCAGCGAAAGCTGGCGGCATCGCGTCATCTCGATCTCGCCGAATGGCGCGCGCAAAATCGTGCTCAGCCGCCTGCCGGTCTATCCCTCACGGCTTGCACCGGCCTCAGGTGGAGGGTTCTGGCTCACCGCCTTCATCGCCCGCACCCAGCTCGTCGAGTTCGTGCTGCGCGAACCGGCGTTCCGCCGCCGCATGATCGCGGAGATCGATCCTGAGTATTGGGTGGTGCCGCGGCTCAGCTCCGGCAACTCGTTCAAGGAGCCGCTGCAGGGCGCGCACATCAAGACCATGGGTATCATGAAGCCGTGGGCGCCGCCGCGGTCCTATGGTCTGGTCATCCGGTTGGCTGCTGACGGCTCGCCGCGCTATTCGCTGCACAGCCGCGCCGACGGCATCAATCATGGCATTGTCGCTGCGATCGAGATCAACGACGACCTTATCATGATCGCCAAGGGACCGGGACGCGTGCTCAAGCTGCCGCTTGCGGTGCTGAATGAGGAGTTCGGCGCATGAGCGAGATCATCCTGTCGCTGTCAAAAGCCACCAAGCTCTACGCCGGCGTGCCGGCGATCGAGGGTGTCGATTTCGAACTGCGGCGCGGCGAGATTCACGCCCTGGTCGGCGAAAACGGTGCGGGCAAGTCGACCCTGACCAAGGTCATGGCCGGCGTCGTAGCATTGACATCCGGCGCGATGATGGTCGACGGCGTCGCGGTTACGCCGAAGACGCCGCTGGAGGCGCGGCAGCTCGGCATCGCCATGGTGTTCCAGGAAAACAGCCTGGTGCCCACCATGACGGTGGCGCAGAACCTATTCCTGGGACAGGAGAAATTCTATAACCGCCTGCGCGGCATCTACATCGCTGCCCAGCAATTCCTGCAATCGCTCAACTTCGATGTGACACCGACGGCGACGGTCGGCGCACTCGGCGCGGCCAAGAAGCAGATGGTCGAGATCGCCCGCGCGGTGCTGCACCAAGCCAAGGTCATCATCTTCGACGAGCCCACGGCATCGCTGACGCCGGAAGAGAAGAAGTATTTCTTCGATCTAGTCCGCGACCTGAAGAAGCGCGGCGTCTCGATCGTCTTCATTTCGCACGCGCTCGAGGAGGCGCTGCTGCTGGCCGATCGCATTACCGTGCTGCGCGATGGCAAACACGTCGTCACCGACGATGCGTCCAGGTTCGATCGCACGCGCATCGTCCAGGCGATGGTGGGGCGCGACCTCTCCAACACGCTCTACGGCGCACGCAAGCAAAAGCTGCGCGCCGCAGGCCGGCGCGTGCTGACGGTGCAGAATCTCAAGATGGCGCCGATGGTCAAGAACAACTCGCTCTCGGTATTTTCGGGCCAGATTACCGGCGTATTCGGCCTCGTCGGCGCCGGCAGGACCGAGACCTTCAAGATCGTATCCGGCGTCTTGAAGCGCGACTTCTTCCACGGCGGCGAGATCCTGCTCAACGACAGGCCAGTGCGCTACCGCGTACCGGCGCCGGCCGTGAAAGCCGGCATCGCCTATGTGACGGAGGACCGCAAGGTCGAAGGCTTTTTCGAGACCGCATCGATTGCGCGCAACATCTATCTCGGCCTGCTCGCCAAATTCCCGTCCGGACGGGCCTGGCTGTCGCGACGCGAAAGCAATGCCGCCGGCAAGAGCTGGATCGAGCGGCTCAAGGTCCGCGCCACCGGCGACGACAGCAAGGTCGTCGAGCTCTCGGGCGGCAACCAGCAGAAGGTGGTCATCGCCAAGTCGCTGATCCAGGATCCCGAGCTGATCATCTTTGACGAGCCGACGCGCGGTGTCGACGTCGGCGCCATTGTCGAGATCCACGAGCTGATCAACAGGCTCGCCGACGAGGGCAAGGCCGTGGTCGTGATCTCCTCCTACCTGCCGGAGATCATGGCGCTGTCGGATCGCATCCTGGTATCGCGACAGGGCAAGGTGGTCGAAGAATTCTCCGCGCTCGAGGCGACAGAGGAGAAGATCATGTACGCGGCGATCCATTGATCGCCGCGTATGAGAAGCGCTCCGGGCGTCCATCACGACAGCTGCTGGGGCTGCATCCCGCTAAGCTGCCCTGATTCTCGACAAAAACGTCTTGACTTCTGCTTTGAGACGGTTGCTCTCAACCGAAAGCGATTGCGCCGATGACAGAACTTGGGACGAAGCCGAGCCAGTCTCCGTCGCTCCATGCTGTACGTCAGCGATCTTCGACGAAACTTCATGGGTTCCATAGGCCGCCTGCTGAACATTACGGGCGATTTCCTGTGTTGCTGCGCCCTGCTCCTCGACGGCCGCGGCAACGGCGCTGGAAATCTCAGACAGGTTTGTGATCGTTGCACTGATCGCGCCGATCGAAGCCACAGATTGCTGTGTGGCGAGCTGGATTCCGGCCACTTGGTGCCCGATTTCGTCGGTGGCCTTCGCGGTCTGTTCGGCAAGAACCTTCACTTCCGACGCGACAACCGCAAAGCCGCGCCCAGCTTCGCCAGCCCGAGCAGCCTCGATGGTCGCATTCAGAGCCAGCAGATTGGTCTGGCTAGCAATGCTGTTAATCAGTTCGACCACGTCGCCGATTCGAGCCGCCGCCTTGGATAGCTCACCCACTCGTCCGTTGGTTTGACAGGCTTGCTCGACCGCTTCCGCAGCCATCTTGGCAGAGTCTTGCACCCGACGACTGATCTCCCTGACCGAAGACGACATCTCCTCACTCGCAGACGCGACGGACTGAACGTTTGTCGAGGCTTCCTCAGAAGCCGTTGCTACAGCTGTTGAAAGCCGCTGAGTTGCTGCAGCGTTTCCGGTCAAGGTACCAGCGGCCTTCTCCAATTCTGTCGCTGCGGACGCGACCGTCCCGATGATATCGCCGACCGCCGCTTCGAATTCACCGGCGAGTTTGTGCATATCCAGGCGCCGTTGCGCTCCGGTGCGCTGCTCGAGATCCATCTGCGACTCCCTGTCGAATCCAGGCTTTGCCTGAAGAGCCTGCACATTGCGCAGCGCAATGCCAATTTCGTCGTCGCGTTCGACGCGCACGCGGG
>NZ_JBARGP010000142.1:0-4549 GCF_049798375.1 Bradyrhizobium sp. | reverse complement strand
CCGCGCCTTCGAGGGGCCGTGGCGCACCATGCGCGCCTCCGAGCGCGGCTCGATCCTGTTGAAATGGGCGCAGCTGCTGCGCGACCATGCCGACGAGATCGCCGAGCTGGAAAGCCTCGACGCCGGCAAGCCGATCGCCGCCACCTTGCGGCAGGATCTTCCGGCCGCGATCGATACGCTCACTTACTATGCCGGCTGGGCCGACAAGATCAGCGGCGAGGTGGTGACGACGCGCGACGATGCCTTGACCTACACCGTGCGCGAGCCGGTCGGCGTGGTCGCCGCGATCGTGCCGTGGAATTTCCCGCTGATGATCGGCATGTGGAAGTTGGCGCCGGCTTTGGCCTGCGGCTGCACCATCGTGATGAAGCCGGCCGAGCTGACCTCGCTGTCGGCGCTGCGGATCGGCGAGCTCGCGCTGGAGGCCGGCCTGCCGGCGGGCGTGTTCAACATCGTGACCGGCCCCGGTCACGTGGTCGGCGACGCGCTGGTCAACCATCCCGACGTGGACAAAGTCACCTTCACCGGCTCGCCCGGCGTCGGCCGCGGCATCATGAAGGGTGCGGCCGGCAACTTCAAACGGGTCTCGCTCGAGCTCGGCGGCAAGTCGGCCAACGTGATCTTCGACGATGCCGATATCGACGCCGCCGCCAAGGCCGCGGCCGCCGGCATCTTCTTCAATGCCGGCCAGGTCTGTTCGGCCGGCTCGCGCGTGCTGGTGCAGGAGGGTGTCTATGACGCGGTGGTCGAGCGGCTCGCCGCCCGCGCACAAGCTCTGCGCATCGGCGATACAATGGATCGCGCGACCTCGCTCGGTCCCGTCATTTCCGAGAAGCAGATGCGCTCGATCCTCGACTATGTCGACATCGGCAAGAACGAAGGCGCCTCGCTGGTGACCGGCGGCTCACGCGTCGGCAGCCGTGGCTACTTCATCAGCCCTGCCGTGTTCGCCGGCGTCGCGCACGAGATGCGGATCTCGCAGGAGGAGATTTTCGGCCCCGTCGTCAGCGTCATCAAGTTCAAGGACGAGGCCGACGCGCTCAGAATCGCCAACGGTACCGCCTACAGCCTCGCCGCCGGCGTCTGGAGCCGTGACATGGGCCGCGTACAGCGCTTCGCCAAGCGGGCGCGCGCCGGCACGGTGTGGATCAACACCTATGGCTACACCGACGTGCGGCTGCCTTGGGGCGGCGAGCGCGACTCCGGTTTGGGCCGCGAGCACGGCACCGCAGCGCTGGAGAACTTCACCGAGCCGAAGGCGGTGTGGATGAACCTGAACGTGTGAGTTTGAGATCTCCGTCATTGCGAGCGAAGCGACGTGTCCGCCATAGCCCGAGGGGCGACGGCGGAAGCAATCCAGGGCCAAGCGAGAAGTCTGGATTGCTTCGTCGCGGAGCCTGTCATCGGGGCGCGCGTTCGCGCGGACTCGTTGGCTCCTCGCAATGACGAGACCAACAGCATGGCGTCGAGCAGAGCCTCGCAAGTTCGTGCCACCCTGTGATAGCCTGATGCGGCACTCTCTCGTTCATGCATTGGGTTTCAGCCATGCCCCTCTGGACCTGCTTTCAATGCGGCGCTCAGTTTCCTGACGCGCCCGCGCCGCCATCGGCCTGTCTCGTCTGCGAGGACGAGCGCCAATACGTGAACTGGCACGGGCAAAGCTTCCTCAGCCGCGAGGAGATGCAGCAGCGCTACAAGCTGATCTGGCGCGACGATCTCGGTCTGACCGGGCTGCAGGTTGAACCACATTTTGCGATCGATCAGCGTGCGCTGCTGGTGCGTGAGCCCGACGGCTGTGTGATGTGGGACTGCGTGCCGCTCGCGACCGACGAGGCCATCGCCCATGTGCGCGAACTCGGCGGGTTGAAGGCGATCGCGGTGTCGCATCCGCATTATTACGGCGCGGTGGCCGACTGGAGCGCGGCGTTCGGCGGCGTGCCGATCTATTTGCATGGCGACGACCACGCCTTTGTCACGCGGCCGAGTCCTTCGATCGTGCCATGGTCGAGCGATTGCTTCGCGATCTCTGACGATATCAAGCTCTATCGCACCAGCGGTCATTTCCCCGGCGCCACCGTGCTGCATTGGCGCAAAGGGGCGAACGGCAAGGGTGCGCTGCTGGTCGGCGACATCGCCATGGTGGCGATGGACCGCCGCCACGTCAGCTTCATGTATTCCTATCCGAACTACTGGCCGCTCGGCGCCGCCGCCGTGCGTCGCATCGCCGATGTGGTCGCGCCGCTCGCCTTCGATCGCATCTACGGCGCCTGGTGGGATCGCAATATCGCCTACGGCGCGAAGGCCGCATTCGATGCGTCGGTGCAGCGCTATCTCGCCGCGATCGCTTGATAAACCGCCGGCGGATATGATGGCGTGTAGGATGGGTGGAGCGTAGCGATACCCATCGTCGTTGATCTGCCGAGACGCGATGGGTATCGCTTCGCTCAACCCACCCTACGATATGTCATGCCGTGCGGTCAGAACGTCAATCCAAGCTCGCGCAAATCGACCTCGCCGCGCTCCGCGGTTGTGAACAGCAGCGAGGCCATGCCGACGGATTGCGCGCCGTCGACATTGGCGTCGATGTCATCGAGGAACACCGTCTCCGCCGCGACCAGGCCGAAACGTTCGATGGCGTGGCGGAAGATGGCAGGGTCGGGCTTCATCAGGCCGATCTCGGCCGAGACGACGGCATCGTCGAACAACGGCCAGAACTGGTGACGCGCCTTGAGATAAGCGACGATCTCATGAACATTGTCGGTCAGCGCGAACACGCGATAGCCCGAGCGCTTGAGGCGACGCGCCAGCGCCTCGGTGCCCTGGATCGGCTCCTGATGATCGGTGACATGGAAGAACAGCTCCTCGGCCTGCTGCTTCGAAAGGCCGAACTCGGCCTGATAGGCCAGCGCTGCCTCCGCCTGCGTCAAGTCGCCCATGTTGAGGCGGCGCCATAGCGGACCGCGGAGGAGAGCCTCCGCACGCTGGAGGTTCTCATCGGAATTCTTCGGAATCCCGAAGCACCGCTCGACGACGTCAGGCGGCGACCAGCGCACGAAGACATTGCCGACGTCGAAGATGACGTTCTTGATCATGGGTCGCCTTCCTGATCGTAGCACTTCGTAGTCGGCTGGTTTGCCTCGGTGTGATGATGATAATCTGGGAGACGAGCATTGACCAAACAACAGTGTGTGGGATGGGCTGAGCGATGCGGTTAATGTCTCTTCACTCCCCTCGCGACGATGACGTTGCCGACGGCGCCAAGCGCCATCAGCACGCAGGTCGCCAGGAACACCGACCTCATGCCGATATGGCCGCCAACATAGCCGCCGGCCAGTGGCCCGATCACCTGTCCGGTATATTGGGCCGAGACCGAATAGCCGAGCAGGGTGCCGGTGACGGCTTCGGGCGCATTGTGACGGATTACGCTGGCGATGCATGGCAATAGGCCGCCCAGCGCCAGCCCCATCAGGAAGCGCAGCCCGATCAGCTGCCAGCCCGAGGTCACGAAGGCCTGCGGAATCAGCAGCACCGCCGCGACCGCGAGACAAACGATGACGATGTTCCAATGCCCGATGCGATCAGCCAGCTTGCCGAGCCGCGAGGACGACAGCGCGGCGCCGAACGCCGTCGCCGACATCACGACGCCCGCAACGAGCGTGACCTGCGCGGGCGCGACCAGCTGCGCGACATAGACCGTGATGATCGGCTCGATCGACATGTTGGCGATCATCAGCAGCGCCCCGGTCGCGAGCATCGCGACGATGGGGCGCTTGTCCGCGACGAGCGACCAACCGCCACGCGACTGCGCCTGGCGCTGCTTCGGCGAGCGCTTCTCCTCGCGGATCAGGAAGGTGGTGCCGATGAAGGTGATGAAGATGACCGCGCCTGCCAGCAGGAATGTGGCGCGGATGCCGATCCGTGACGGCAGCACGCCGCCGATCAGCGGCCCGACGAGGTTGCCCGCCATGATGCCGGAGGATAGCACGCCGAGCGCCCAGCCGGTCTTCGATTTCGGCGTCTGCGCCGCCACCAGCACGGTCGAACCCGAGGCGTAGCCGCCGAGCAGGCCCGCCAGCAACCGCAGCCCGACCAGCTGCCAGACATTGTGCGCCATGCCGATCAGCGACATCGCCACCGCCATGCCGAGGCTGGCGCGGATCAGCATCAGCTTGCGGCCGTAGCGGTCCGCCAGCCATCCCCACAGCGGCGCGGTCAAAGCCGCGGTGAAGAAGGTCGCGCCGAAGGCGATGCCTGACCATTGCACGATCGCCGCATGGTCGCTGACCCCGAGCTCCTCGACATAGAGCGGCAGGAACGGCAACAACAAGGTCATCGCCACGATCGTCGTGAACGAGCCGAACACGCAGACCCAGAGATTGCGCAGCCAAGGGCCGGAGTCGCCGATGACCTCGATTTCGGGAATGGCGGGGCTGGTCATGGCTGATGCGGGGTTGGAGGAATGTCGCCGCAGCTTTGGTGCGAAGACTAGCGCCTGCGTATAGGCCGCGGCAGCACGGCACAACCGCCCCGCCTGCATGTCTCGGTTGTC
>NZ_JBARGP010000141.1:0-2791 GCF_049798375.1 Bradyrhizobium sp. | reverse complement strand
GAAGCGCTGCGCGCCAGTGACAGTCTTTGCTGGGCACCCCCCTCCCTGACCCTCCCCCACAAGGGGGGAGGGAACGGAGAGACCGCGCGTTGTTGGATGTCCAGGCTAACAGACTGAGTTAGCACCGCCCTCACCCCAGCGCCTTCAATTCGCCAGGCAGCGCGTAGGCCCATTGGGTGATGTTGCCGGCGCCCAGGCAGACGACCAGATCGCCCGGCTTCGCCAATCCCTTGATGATGCCGGCGAGGTCGGCGGGTTTCGGCAACGGCACCACCTCGCGATGGCCGTGGGTGCGCAATCCCAGCACGAAATGATCGCGGTCGATACCCTCGATCGGCGCCTCGCCGGCCGCATAGACTTCGGCGACAACCACCGCATCGGCGTCGTTGAAGCAGGTGCAGAACTCCTCGAACAGCGACTGCAGGCGGGTGTAGCGATGCGGCTGCACCACCGCGATGATCTTGCCGGTGGTGGATTCCCGCGCCGCCTTGAGCACGGCCGCGATCTCCACCGGATGGTGACCGTAATCGTCAATCACGGTGATACCGTTCCACTCTCCGGTGCGGGTGAAGCGGCGCTTGACGCCGCCGAAGCCCGCGATCGCCTTGCGGATCGCATCATCTGAAAGCCCGAGCTCGCGCGCCACTGCGATGGCCGCGGTGGCGTTCGAGGCGTTATGCCGGCCGGGCATCGGCAGCATGATGTCGGAGATCTCGTGGGTCGCCCCGCTCTTGCGGTCGCGGAACACGACCGAAAAGCGCGAGCCGCCGCCCATCGGCGTCAGGTCGACCAGCCGGGCATCGGCCTGCGGGTTGGTGCCGTAGGTGATGATGCGGCGGTCCTCGATCCGGCCGACGATGCTTTGCACCACGGGATGATCGGTGCACATCACGGCGAAGCCGTAGAACGGTACGTTCTCGACGAAGGCGCGGAAGGCGTCCTGCACCGCCTCGAAGGTCTTGAAGTGATCAAGATGCTCGGGATCGACATTGGTGACGATGGCGACATCGGTCGGCAGCTTCAGGAAGGTGCCATCGCTCTCGTCGGCCTCGACCACCATCCAGTCGCCGGCCCCGAGCCGCGCATTGGTGCCGTAGGCATTGATGATCCCGCCATTGATGACAGTCGGATCGAGCCCGCCGGCATCGAGCAGCGCGGCAACCATCGAGGTCGTGGTGGTCTTGCCATGGGTGCCGCCGATCGCGACGCAGCTCTTCAAGCGCATCAGCTCAGCCAGCATCTCGGCACGCCGCACCACCGGAATGCGCTGGGCGCGCGCCGCCATCAGTTCCGGATTGTCGCGCTTGATGGCCGTGGAGACCACAACGACGTCGGCACCGGCGATGTTCTCCGCGGTGTGCCCGATGCTGACGGTCACACCCTTCTCGCGCAGCCGCGCCACATTGGCGTTGTCTGCGGCATCCGAGCCCTGCACGGTATAGCCGAGATTGCACAGCACCTCAGCGATGCCGCTCATGCCGATGCCGCCGATCCCGACGAAGTGAATGGGTCCGATCTCGCGCGGCAATCTCATGAGGTGTCTCGTCCAAATGTGGCTTGGGGCCGACCGGCATGATTGCACCGCGCCAGCCCGAATCATCTGTCCTTCATGCAAGACATGGGAGACCGGGACAAGCCCGGTCGCGGTGCGAACGAGGTGAATTTCCCCTCCGAACGGCCCGATTTTTGCCGATTTTGCCCAAAGCTCGGCAGCCTGCGAAGCCCGCAGACGTAGCGGCTGCCTCGTCCTGCATCTCGATGACGCGCGGATAGTTGCGCAGCCGGTTGGTCTCAAGCGACTGGATCAGCCGGTTCTGGTGATAGGGCTCGAGGAAATCGGCCAGCCGCGCGCTCCAGGTCGCATCGATATCGAACAGAACGCCGAGGCCGAACACGGCAGGGATCTCGGCAAAGCTGTACTCCTTGCCCTTGCGCATGCCGTCGGCGAGAAAGTCCTCGATCGCCGTCAGCACGCCATTGTGCGGGCCCGAACTCACAGCGCGGCGGTCTTGATCACCAGATCAGCCAGACGCTCCGCGGCGTCGAGCCGGCCGGCGGCACGCGCTGCCGCCGCCATCGCAGCAAGGCGCGCCGGTTCGGCCGCAAGCGCGGAAATTTCCGAGGCGAGACGATCGGGCGTGAAGTCGGCTTGCGCGATGCGCAGTGCGGCGTTCGCTTGCGACAGCACGCCGGCATTGGCGAACTGGTCCTGGTCGATGGCGCCGGGCAACGGCACCAGGATCGACGGACGGCCGATCGCGGCAAGCTCGGCCACCGTGCCGGCGCCGGATCGGGAGATCACCAGATGATTGGCGGCAAGCCGCGCCGGAAGATCGGTAAAGAAGGGCGCGAGCTCAGCATGGATCTTGAGCTTGTCGTAGACCGCGCGCACCCGCGCCATGTCCTCTTGCCGCACCTGCTGGGTCAGCACCAACCGGCTCCACAGCGCCGGCTCCAGCCGCTCGATCGCAGCGGGCACGATGTCGCTCATCACCCGCGCGCCCTGGCTGCCGCCGGTCACGAGCAGGCGGAATGGGCCAGTGGTGTCGGGCGGCGCATAGGCGACATCAGCAGCGGCGAGGACTGCGGGACGCATTGGCGTGCCGACGGTGGTGGTCTTGGGCGCAAGCGCCGGATCGCGATCGAGCACGCCGGGCAGTGAGGTCGCGATCGCCTTCACATGGCGCGACAGCAGACGATTGGCGCGGCCGAGCACGGCATTGGCGTCGTGGATGATGCCGGGCACGCCGGCGAGCCGCGCCGCGAGCAGCGGCGGCACGGTCGGATAGCC
>NZ_JBARGP010000140.1:0-7537 GCF_049798375.1 Bradyrhizobium sp. | reverse complement strand
TCGCCAAGGGCGGCCGCATCCTGTTCGTCGGCACCAAGCGCCAGGCGCAGGACAACGTCGCCGATGCGGCCAAGCGCTCCGCGCAGTACTTCGTCAATTCGCGCTGGCTCGGCGGTACGCTGACCAATTGGAAGACGATCTCGGCCTCGATCAAGCGTCTGCGTCATCTCGACGACGTGCTCACCTCGGGCGACGCCAGCTCCTACACGAAGAAGGAGCGGCTGACCCTGCAGCGCGAGCGCGACAAGCTCGACCGGTCGCTCGGCGGCATCAAGGACATGGGCGGTCTGCCCGACCTGATCTTCGTGATCGATACCAACAAGGAAGACATCGCGATCCAGGAGGCCCAGCGCCTCAACATCCCGGTCGCCGCGATCGTCGACACCAATTGCGATCCGAAGGGCATCACCTATGTGGTGCCGGGCAATGATGACGCCGGCCGCGCCATCACGCTGTATTGCGACCTGATCGCGCGTGCCGCCATCGACGGCATCTCCCGTGCGCAAGGCGAAAGCGGCATTGATGTCGGCGCTTCGTCGACACCGCTTCAGGAAGACCTGCCGACGGCCCCTGCGGCCTCGGGCTTCCAGGGCCTGCCCGGTCCGCGCGGCACTGCCGACGACCTCAAGAAGCTCACCGGCGTGTCGGGTGCGATCGAGAAGAAGCTGAACGATCTCGGCATCTTCCATTACTGGCAGCTTGCCGAGCTCGACCACGACAAGGCGCATCAGGTCGCCGAGAACGTCGGGCTGCCGAACAGGGCCGATGCCTGGGTGGCCCAGGCCAAGTCGCTGGTCGACGCCTAAGATACGCGAACGAACGCCATGGCCGGTGTCATGCACCGGCCATCACGACTGATCTACGCACCTGTTGGCGGACGGCGGCGAGCGATCCGGCGCGCCGCACTCCGGACGGGCAAAAGGACGTTCAACGATGGCTACTATCACCGCAGCGATGGTCAAGGACCTGCGCGAGTCCACTGGCGCGGGCATGATGGATTGCAAGGCCGCGCTCACCGAGACCGGCGGCGACCTTACGGCGGCGCAGGACTGGCTGCGCAAGAAGGGTCTGTCGAAGGCCGCCAAGAAGGCCGGTCGCGTCGCGGCCGAGGGCCTGATCGGCGCGTTGACTTCGGGCAAGAGGGGCGTGCTGGTCGAGGTCAATTCCGAGACCGACTTCGTCGCGCGCAACGAGCATTTCCAGGGCCTGGTGAAGATGATCGCGCAGGTCGCGCTCGACGTCGGCGCCGACGTCGAGAAGATCAAGGCCGCCAAGGTCGGCAGCATCACTGTGGAAGCTGCGATCGCCGATTCGGTCGCCACTATCGGCGAGAACCAGACGTTGCGCCGCGCCGCACTGCTCGAGGTCGCCCAGGGCGTGGTGTCGAGCTATGTGCATGGTGCCGTGGTCGAGGGAGCCGGCAAGATGGGCGTCATCGTCGCGCTGGAATCACCCGGCAAGGCCGATGAGCTCGCCGTGCTCGGCCGGCAGCTCGCGATGCATGTCGCAGCCGCCAATCCGCAGGCGGTCGATCCGTCGGGTCTCGATCCGGAGCTCGTCAAGCGCGAGAAGGACGTGCTCGCCGACAAGTACCGTCAGCAGGGCAAGCCGGAGAACATGATCGAGAAGATCGTCGAGTCGGGCTTGAAGACTTACTACAAGGAAGTCTGCCTGCTCGAGCAGGCCTTCATCCACGACAGCGGCAAGTCGGTCGCGCAGGAGTTGAAGGAAGCCGAGGGCAAGGTCGGCGGCGCGATCAAGGTTGCCGGCTTCGTGCGCTACGCGCTCGGTGAAGGCATCGAGAAGGAAGAGACCGACTTCGCTGCCGAGGTTGCCGCCGCCAGCGGCAAGAAGTAACGGCGAAACCTCAGCTGAAATCCGGCGCGTGATCGCGCCGGATTCGTCGCGCGGACAGGAGAGCGAATAGCACATGGCCGAGCCGGTCTATCGTCGCGTCGTCATCAAGCTGTCCGGCGAATATCTCGCGGGCCCCCATGGCTCCGGCATCGACCAGCCGACCATCGACCGCATCGCTGCCGATTTGATCGCGGCTCAGAAGCTCGGCGTCGAAATCGCGGTCGTCGTCGGTGGCGGCAACATGGTCCGTGGTGTCGACGTCTCCGCCAAGGGCATGTCGCGGCCGGCCGCGGACACTTTGGGCATGCTCGCCACCGTGATGAACTGCTTGGCGCTGGAAGCTGCGATTCAGCGCAAGGGCAGCCCGGCCCAGGCGCTTTCGGCCTTCGTGATGCCTGAGATCTGCGAGCTGTTCACCCGCGCTGCGGCGCACAAATATCTCGCCGAGGGCAAGATCGTGCTGCTCGGCGGCGGCACCGGCAATCCGTTCTTCACCACCGATACCACAGCGGTGCTGCGCGCCGCCGAGATCGACGCCCAGGCGGTGCTCAAGGCCACCAATGTCGACGGTGTCTACAGCGCCGATCCGAAGAAGGATCCGACGGCCAAGCGCTTCGACCGGCTGAGCCATTCGCAGGCGATCGAGGGCGGCTACAAGGTGATGGACGCCACCGCATTCGCGCTTGCCCGCGAGACGTCACTGCCTATCATTGTGTTCTCGATCGCCGAGCCCGGTTCGATCGGCGAGATGCTGCGCGGCGCCGGCCGCGGCACGATTGTCGCTGGCTGACGCGGCGAACGGCTGCAAAGGTCGCGCCGGAAGATTAGGGTTTGCTGAAAGTGCCGTCGATTCTCCAAGGCCGTCGCCTGCGAAGTTCGCAGCTGTCGCGAGGCCCGGTTCGAAGCGGCGGCGTCGTAGAAAGGGAAAGCTGATGTCCACGGGCACGTTCGACCTCAACGAATTGAAGCGCCGCATGCAGGGCGCGACGCAGGCGCTCAAGCACGAGCTCAGCGGTCTGCGCACCGGCCGTGCCTCGGCCTCGATGCTGGAGCCGGTCCAGGTCGAAGCCTATGGCTCGCACATGCCGCTGAATCAGCTCGCCACTGTCTCGGTGCCCGAGCCGCGACTGCTGTCGGTGCAGGTCTGGGACAAGTCGATGGTGAAGGCGGTCGAGAAGGCGATCGTCGATTCCAACCTCGGCCTTTCACCCGCGACCGAGGGTCAGGTGTTGCGCCTGCGCGTGCCCGAATTGAACGAGGAGCGCCGCAAGGAGCTCGTCAAGGTCGCGCACAAATATGCCGAAGCCGCGAAAGTCGCGGTCCGCCATGTCAGGCGCGACGGTCTCGATACGCTCAAGAAACTCGAGAAGACTCACGAGATCTCCGAGGACGATCAGGAGCGTCACGCCGCCGAGGTGCAGAAGGCGACCGATAGCGTGATCTCGGAGGTCGACCAGATGCTGGCGGCCAAGGAAAAGGAAATCCTGACCGTCTGAAGGAACGCGCAATGTCCAATGCCGCGGCTCCCGCGACCAAGGCGTCGGATCAATCCGACGCTCCGGCCCATGTCGCCATCATCATGGATGGCAATGGACGCTGGGCCGCGGCCCGCGGGCTGCCGCGCGCCGAAGGTCATCGTCGCGGCGTCGAAGCGCTGCGGCGCGTGGTGCGCGCCTCGCACGAGCTCGGCATCCGCTATCTGACGATCTTCTCGTTCTCGTCGGAAAACTGGTCGCGCCCGGCGAGCGAGATCGGCGACCTGTTCGGGTTGCTGCGCCGCTTCATCCGCAACGATCTTGCGACCCTGCATCGCGACGGCGTCCGGGTGCGGGTGATCGGTGAGCGCGAAGGCCTCGATGCCGACATCTGCGCGCTGCTCGGCGAGGCCGAGGAGCTAACGCGCTTCAACACCAAGCTGACCCTCGTGGTGGCCTTCAATTACGGCTCGCGGCAGGAGATCGCGCGCGCGGCGCAGCGGTTGGCGCGCGAAGTCGCCGAGGGCCGGCGCGACCCCGCGACGATCGATGCCGACGCCATCGGAGGCCGGCTCGACATGCCCGACATTCCTGATCCTGATCTCATCATCCGCACCAGCGGCGAGCAGCGGCTGTCGAACTTCCTGATGTGGCAGGCCGCCTATAGCGAGCTGGTGTTCGTTCCGATTCATTGGCCGGACTTCGACAAGGCCGCGCTCGAAGGCGCGATCGCCGAGTTCGGCCGGCGCGAACGGCGCTTCGGCGGCCTCGTGGCGAAAACCGCCTCGTGACCGAGCCCGAGGGAGCAGCATCCGGCAAGCCGGCGCCGAGCGGGCGCAACCTGATGCAACGCATCGTCGCGGCCGCTGTGCTGATTCCCCTGGCGCTGGCACTGGCCTATGCGGGCGGCGCGGCCTGGACCGCGCTCGTCACCGTGGTCGCGATCGGCCTTTACGTCGAATGGCTGATGGTGGTCGGCGAGGTCAAGGCGCTCAGCGTCACCGTGAGCGGCGCCGTGGCGCTGGCGCTCTCCGGGGTATGCTTGGCGCTCGGCCTGGTGGATTTCGCGGTCATCGTTCTCGGCCTCGGTCTGGTCGTGGTGGTCGTGCTGGCAGCGGGACACCGGAGCTGGGCCGCGGCGGGCTTCCTCTATACGGCGGCGGCGGAGCTAGCTTCGTTCATGGTCCGCTTCGATCAGCATTATGGCTGGTTCGCTCTGGTGCTGGTGCTGCTCGTGGTATGGGCCAGCGATATCGGCGGCTATGCCGCCGGCCGCAGCGTCGGTGGGCCGAAACTGGCGCCGCGCGTCAGCCCGAACAAGACCTGGGCCGGCGCCATCGGTGGCTTCGTCGGCAGCCTGGTGGTCGCCGCCGGATGGGCTGCCACGGGACCTGGCAAAATCGTACCGATCATGCTGATCGGCGCCGTGCTGTCGGTGGCCTCGCAGCTCGGTGATCTCTTCGAATCCGCGGTGAAGCGGCGCTTCGGCGTCAAGGATTCCAGCCACATCATTCCCGGACATGGCGGCCTGCTGGACCGCCTCGACGGCTATGTTGCGGCCATTGTGCTGGCGGCGATTTTGGGCTTGGTGCGCGGCGGTCTCGATGGCGTCGGCCGCGGCCTTATGGTTTGGTGAGCGTTTCAGCTTTGGTGACACAATGAGCGCAGTTCCGTTGCGGAATAACAAGGCGACGAACGAGGCGGTGCGCAGCATCACGGTGCTGGGCGCAACCGGCTCGATCGGCGACAGCACCATGGACCTGCTGCGCGGGGCATCGGACCGCTACCGGGTCGAGGCGCTGACCGGCAACAGCAACGTGCAGGGGCTGGCCAAGCTCGCGCGCGAGTTCAATCCGCGATTCGTCGCAGTCGCCGATCCTGCGCGGCTGAACGAACTGCGCGAGGCGCTTGCCGGCACCGGCATCGCATGCGGAGCAGGGGAGAGCGCGATCATCGAGGCAGCGGCGCGTCCCGCCGATTGGGTGATGGCGGCCGTCTCCGGCGCGGCCGGGTTGAAGCCGGCGCTTGCCGCCGTTGATCGCGGCGCCACGGTGGCGCTGGCCAACAAGGAGTGCCTGGTCTGTGCCGGCGACATGTTCATGCAGCGCGCCGCCAAAGCCGGTGCCTGCATCCTGCCAGCCGATTCGGAGCACAATGCGCTGTTCCAGGCGTTGTCCTCGGGCAATCGCGAGGAGCTGGTGCGCGTCATCATCACGGCCTCCGGCGGACCGTTCCGCACCTGGGCGGCTGATGACATCGAGCAGGCGACCTTGGCGCAGGCGCTCAAGCATCCGAACTGGAGCATGGGCCAGAAGATCACGATCGATTCGGCCTCGATGATGAACAAGGGCCTCGAGGTGATCGAGGCGTCCTATCTGTTCGCGCTCGATCCGGACGAGATCGACGTGCTGGTGCACCCGCAATCGATCGTGCACGGCATGGTCGAATTTTCCGATCGCTCGGTGGTCGCCCAGCTCGGCGCGCCCGACATGCGGATTCCGATCGCCCATTGCCTGGGCTGGCCCGACCGCATCAAGGGGCCGTCGGCACGGCTCGATCTCGCCAAGATCGGCACGCTGACCTTCGAGGCGCCGGACTTCGCGCGGTTCCCGGGCCTGCGGCTCGCCTACGAATCGCTGCGCACCGGCAACGGCGCCACCACCGTGTTCAATGCCGCCAACGAGGTCGCGGTCGCCGCCTTCATCGCCGGCCAGATCCGGTTCGGCGCGATCGCGCGTCTAGTCGAGGCTACCCTTGAGGCGTGGTCGCGGTCCACCAATATGACACCTTTGAGCTCGGCGGACGATGCCATCGCCATTGACCATGAGGCTCGGAATAAAGCTGCCACCCTGTTGCCCCAAATTGCCTTAAAGGCGTCGTAGGGGTTGTGGGAGCTTCGGCCCACGCGAGGAAACGATGACCGAGTTTTTCCATCATACTTTCAATACGTTGAGCCACGGGCTTCTCGGCTACATCGTTCCTTTTCTATTTGTCTTGACCATCGTGGTCTTCTTCCACGAGCTCGGCCATTTCCTGGTGGCCCGCTGGGCCGGAGTGAAGGTGCTGACGTTTTCGCTCGGATTTGGTCCTGAGCTGATCGGCTTCAACGATCGTCACAACACCCGCTGGAAGATCTCGGCGATCCCGCTCGGCGGTTATGTGAAGTTCTTCGGCGACGAGAGCGAGGCCTCGACGCCATCGGCCGAGGCGCTGGCCAAGATGACCGCCGAGGAGCGCGAAGGCAGCTTCCATCACAAGAAGGTAGGCCCGCGCGCGGCAATCGTTGCCGCCGGCCCGATCGCCAACTTCATCCTGGCCGTCGTCATTTTCGCCGGCATGGCGCTCTATTACGGCAAGCCGAACACGACCCCGCGGGTCGATGCGGTGCAGCCCGACAGTGTCGCGGCAACGACCGGGTTCCAGGTCGGCGACGTCGTGACCTCGATCGACGGCCATGAGATCGACAGCTTCGCTGACATGCAGCGAATCGTGTCGGTCAATGCCGGTTCCGAGCTGACCTTCCATCTCAAACGGGACGGCCAGGACGTCACGCTGAAGGCGGCGCCGGCCCTGAAGGAGGTCAAGGACCTCTTCGGCAACAGTCACCGAATCGGGGTGCTCGGCATCCAGTACAACGCCAAGCCCGACGAATCGCGCTCGGTTCCGGTCGGCTTTGTCGAGTCGATCAAGATCGGCTTCGAGCAGGTCTGGTTCATTATCGCCACCACCTTCAAGTTCATCGGATCCCTGTTCGCAGGGGCGGGGAGTGCCGGTGACGTCGGTGGGCCGATCCGAATCGCCCAGCTGTCGGGACAGGCGGCGAGCCTCGGGTTCCAATTCCTGGTGCAGCTTTGCGCGACGCTCTCGGTCTCGATCGGGCTCTTGAATCTTTTCCCGGTTCCGCTGCTCGATGGCGGCCACCTCCTGTTTTATGGCGTCGAGGCCGCTCGCGGCCGTCCGCTATCGGAGCGGGCGCAGGAGATGGGATTCCGGATCGGATTGGGCCTCGTATTAATGCTGATGGTTTTTGCAACCTATAACGATATCCTGCACCTCGCGGGGTCGTGACCTCGGCTTTTTTGTGACGTGGCGGATAGGCAACGTTTTGAAACGAAAATGAAAATGGATCGTGATACGGCGTTGCCGCCTAGGTGAAATTGGCTACAAGCAAGACGTTGAATGGGAATCTGCCGGTTCCGTAGGGG
>NZ_JBARGP010000139.1:0-5261 GCF_049798375.1 Bradyrhizobium sp. | reverse complement strand
GTGCGGCCGGTGGCGGCGCGCCTTGCGGCGCCGGCAGGCCTGGCACATTGCCGCCGGGTCCGACCGGCCCGGGAATGCCGGGCACCCGCTGCTGCGACGGCTGCTCATTGGATTCGGTGAGCTGCACCGTCCAGGCGCGCTGGTCGCCGGTGTCGACCTCGAAGAAGCCGGTGCGGTCGAAGCCGCGCGCCAGGCAATTCTCGGTTCCCTTGATGGTGAACTCCTTGTCGCGCGAGCACATGAAGGCCTGGCCGGACCATTCGCCGCCGCGGTCATAGTCGAGCGCGTAGATGTAGTAGTAGCGCGCCACCAGCGTGCCCTTCAGCAGGGTCTCACAGCTCCGCGACGATACGTTCCACCAGCCTTCCGTGGTCCATCCCTCGGCGTCTTTGTAGCCGAGCGCGATGCCGACGCGGCTGGCGGTGTTGTTGCAGAGGCGGAAATCGGCCGCGGCAGGGCTGGTCCAGAGCGCGGCCAGGCACAGCGTCAATGCTGCCAGCAGGCCGACGTGACGGCGCAGCGGAACAGCATGGTGGAGGAGGGTGGTTCTGGAGGTCATTGCGCGAGGCTACAGTGCTCGTTGGTGTGGTCGCGTCGCCTGGCGGCAACGGTCTGAGACGAAGGCGGCCATCTTCGTGCAAATTGCGCGTCGGGGCCAGTCCTGTTCCATCGCGCGCGTTCAACCCCTTGTCCGCACCGCGATATGGCAAAATCGGCTGCCAGTCGCCATTATACCAGGAATCGGCAACAACAGCACAACGGACGACATGGCCATGGACAGCACCACCCGCACCGAACTTGAGGCCGCCGCGTTCCGCAGGCTGCTCGAGCACCTGCGCACGCGCACGGATGTCCAGAACATCGACCTGATGAATCTGGCCGGATTTTGCCGCAACTGCCTCTCGAATTGGCTCAAGGATGCCGCCGACGAAAAGGGCACGCCGATGACGAAGGATGACAGCCGCGAGGCGGTTTACGGCATGCCATATGAGGAGTGGAAGGCAAAATATCAGCGCGAGGCCAGCCCTGCGCAGATGGAGGCGATGAAGAAGAGCCATCCCGGGCACTGAAGGCTGCGAGCCGCCGGGCCAATAAGGCTAACGAACTATTGGACGCTTCCGTTCTGTTTACCGTGACCGGTTAGGGAATGGTGATCGCCGGATTCGCACAGCGTTGCGAATCCAGCTGTCTCGGAAAGGCAACGAAAACGCAAGCGGCGTGACTGCCTTTTGTGGGCTGTGCAATCTGCAGCCACAACAAGATGTGGGCACGCTGTGGACGAGGGCGATGTTGCCTTGACGCAGGGCGCGCCAAACTTGAGGGTTTTTCTCAAGAACACGCGCGCGTCGCGATGACGACGCCTTCATTGAACCCACACCAGTTCCATTCAGGAGTAACAGATGGCCACCTCCGCCGCCATGAAGGAAGACGAGTCGCCCGCGACGCGCTTTGCCGTAGACCAGCTCAAGTCGATCATCGAACGGATCGAGCGGCTCGAGGAGGAAAAGAAGGCGATCTCGGAAGACATCAAGGATGTCTATGCCGAGAGCAAGGGCAACGGCTACGACGTCAAGGCGCTGCGCACCATCATCCGGCTGCGCAAGCAGGATCCGAACGAGCGCCAGGAGGAAGAGAGCATCCTGGAGACTTACATGCAGGCGCTGGGAATGGTGTAAGCGGCGGCAATGCCTTCGCTTAAGCTATCGGGCCGGAATTGCCACGATCCCGCAGGCTGGCCTTCCGATTGCAATGCACGAGCTCCTCTGCGGAGGATACCGCCGAGGGGCTTTTCTTATGCCGCAGGGCGGAGTCTCTGGTGTCGCCGAATGAGCGCTTGCCAGTTGACTCGCAGCTTGGCTAGCATCGGTAAACGGTTTGGAAGAGACGGGGAGCATGGGGCACAGGCAACTGTGCCTCATCGCTTTTTCAGGACATGATGTCTTCAGGATATCACGTCCGAGGCAGGTCCGATCAGTGCAGCGCTGCTGCGTGCACCGCGAACGATCGGGTCTCTAGCTTGACTGCGGCCACCCCCGTGAACTGGTCATAGGTCAGGCCCGGTGTGGCGTCGTCGGAGAAGCTGATCGTTAGCGCGCTCTGCGGCTTCACGAAGTAGCTGCGCATCACGGTGAGATCGGGGTCGCCGAGCATTGTGACCGACATCGCGCGCGTTGCGCTCGGTGCCAGCATCATCACCCGCATCCAGCTCGTATCGGTGTCCTTGGCGGCCGAGATGCGGGTGGCGTTGGTGACCAGGCCCTCCCGGGCTTGTGGCTCCTTGGCCGCGCCGTTGCTGGCGTCGGTCGAAGGGGTGGCGTTGCGGGACGACGAACGGTTCCGCGCCGAGATCGGCGCCGAGGCTACCACCACGCTGGTGCGGTCGGCCGGCGGGGCGGCAAGCGGCGCAAAGGCCATCGCGTTCATCACCGACGTGCTTCCGGTCGATTGCGGGTCTGCCATCGCCGCCCGGCGCGCGGTGATCGCGGCGACCTGCTCCGGCGTCGCCTGCTTCAGCGTCCCGGAATTGTCGCCCCAGAAGCCGCGGGCATTGATGATGTCGGCAAGGCTCTGCGGGCCCGCGCCCTGTGCTGTCGACGGCTCGGACTTACCGGCGGCCGCATCAGGCGTCGGCTTCGATTTTACCGGCTGAATCAGCTGGGTGTCAGCCGACGCCAATTGCAAAGCGCGTCCGAGCTTGCTGCGCGAGGCAGAGGTCGTGGTATCCGTTGTTGCCGCCGGCGCCGTTGAGGCGACCTGGGTAAACCTGGCATTGGTGAATTTAGCGTCACTCTCGGTCGCGCTCTCGTCGTCATCCTCGCTGGACTTGCCGCGGAACAGGCGGGCCAGCAGGCTCGGCGCGCTGAAGGTTGCCGCCTCATCGCCATTGCCACGCTTCTCGATATCGGCGCGCGCGAGCTCATAGCCCTTCAGCGGCACGCCATCCGAGGGAATGTGGACGGTGCGTCCATCGGGAAACACCCTGACCAGCTGGTCATGCGTCATCCGCGGCCAATGGCGGATGTTGCCGCTGTCGAGATGGACGAAGGGCGAGCCGGAGGTCGGGTAGAAGCCGACGCCGCCGCGCTGCAGCCGCAGGCCGGCGAAGCGGATCTGCTCCAGCGGTACACCCGGAATGTAGAAGTCCATCGCATGGCCCAGCATGTGCTGGCTATGGCGCGCCACGCCGGTATGTGCCGAACGACGGCGCAGCATCGCGTTGGTGCCGGGCGAGCGGTAGGCCGAGACGATCTGGATCGGCTGCCTGGCGTCGACGTCGCGATAGACCTCCCACAGGATGTCGAACAAATGACGGTCCATCACCGTCTCATCCTGGCTTCGCCAGTCGCGCAAAAAATGATTGAGCTTCTTCAGCGCGTCTTCATCGTAGCGGCCGTCGCGCTTGAAGGTGATGGTGAGATCTTCGCTGGAATGGGTGTGGTGGAAGGAGAGGGTGCGGGTCTCGTTGGAGGCGGTGGCATCATGGACCGATCCCGCGCCCATCAAGAGCAGCAGCGAGGCCAAGCCGAGATGGCAGCCGGCCAACCAGCCGGTCCGACCCGACAGCCCGTGGCTCGAGGTCTGACTGCTCACGACCGTTTTGCCAAAGATCTTGGAGAGAAAGATCTTTGGGTCAGAGATCTTCGGCAGCGAACGCCATTGGCGTACGAAAACAGACAGCAAGATGCAGCCCACCCGTCGACGAGCGTTTACTCAATACCCTCTAGCGACCCGTCCCGGCGAAAGAGAGAGCAAACGCGTTTTAAGGCGGGATGGTTAAAGGAGATTGACCGACCCGCCCCCCAGATTACTCTTAATATGATCTCTTGAGTGTGGCGAAAAAGTGCCAACGAATCTTCATGGGCCGAGGCGGCTAACAAAACAATGAACCCCGCTTCAGGCCGGAGCGGGGTTCTTTGATATCAAAGGGTTATTTCGGTCGGCCGCGAGGCTGCCGGTCCGGCAGCCGAGCCGCCCTTATTAACGGGTGAAAATGCGGCGCTGCGACCGGCGGCCGATCGGGGCCGGCGGGGGCGTCGGACTGCCGCCGCCGAACAGCCGTTCGAAGAAGTTCATTCCCGATGGCGCGCTGGTGTCGCTGGCGACGACCGATCTCGGCAGCGGACCGGTGGGGTGCGAATAGCTCGGCTGGGCATGGGCGACGTAGCCCTCCATGTCCTTGCCGTGGCTGTTCTTGAGCATGCCGATCATCTCGGCATCGCGGCCATAGATGTCCTTACGGAATTCCAGCTTGCCGGCGTCGTCCACGAAGGCGGTCTGATAGGTGATGTTGACCGGGATCGGGGTCGGGAATTTCAGGTCGATTTCGTTCGAACCATACATGCTGCGGATCTTCTCCGGGCTGTAATTCTCACCCTGGATGCCGAGCAGCACCGAAGCATATTGATCCGGATTTTGCACGCGCATGCAGCCGTGGCTGTAGGCACGCTCGGATTTGGCGAACAGGTATTTGTCCGGTGTGTCGTGCTGATAGACCAGGAACTTGTTCGGGAAATTGAAGCGAATGCGGCCGAGCGCATTGCGTTCGCCCGGCGGCTGCGAAATGTGCACCGAACCGTCCCGGTTGCGCTCGACCTTCAGGCCGATACGCGCGAGCACGTCCGGATCCTGCTGCAGCGCCGGCAGGTACTCGCCGTACACGATCGAGGGCGGCACGTTCCAGGTCGGGTTGACCGTGATGTACTTCATGGTCTCGGTCAGCAGCGGCGTCGCATGGATGCCGGGCTTGCCGACGACGACGCGCGTGGTCCAGGCCTGCGTGCCATGGTGCATGACCTTCAGCGTGTAATCCGGGATATTGAGGATCACATAGGCGTCGCCGAGCGCAGGCGCGCCGAGATCGCGCGGCAGCCAGCGCCAGCGCTCCATGTTGACGATGACGGTGTCGATCTGCTTGTCGCGCTTGGGCGTGTTGAGCGCGTTGACGGTGCGCTCGTCGAGCACGCCGGTCGGCTTCAGGTCGACGCTGTCCTGGAATTTACGCACCGCGGCGGCAACCTTGGCATCGTAACGGTCGTCACTCGGATTCTCGACGCCGAGCTTGGCGCGCAGCTGCGGCACGCGCGGATCCGACATCTGGGCTTCGGCCTCGGGCGCGTTCTTAGCCCGGGCCGGGGTGTATTTCAGCGCCACGCCGTTATCGATCTTGATGGCGGCAGTGCCGGTCGCGCCGCGCAGCTCGGCCAGCTTGGCCTTCAGCTCCTTGTAGAGCTTCTGCGGCGGGTTGTAGCTGTCCAGCGCCG
>NZ_JBARGP010000138.1:0-10331 GCF_049798375.1 Bradyrhizobium sp. | reverse complement strand
ACTACGCCCCGCAAGCGCCCAAGCGCTCGTGGGCGCAGGAGAACCTGAACTATCCGGGCGGCGAGGAGGCTGACATCACCGGCGCCACGCATGGCGAGGCGAAGGAGGCCAAGAAGGAGGAGGCGCCGAAGCCGGCGGCTCCCGAGACCAAGCCCGATGGCATGGTGCTGCATCCGGAGGATAACCCGCAGTCGGTGTCGCCCTCGGAGAAGGCCATCCTGGAACGGCTGCAGAGCCGTCGTCAGGAACTGGAAGCGCGCGCCCGCGAGATCGATATCCGCGAGAGCCTGCTGAGAGCCGCCGAGCAGCGCATCCAGGCCAAGAGCGACGAGATGAAGGCCGTCGAGCAGCGCATCTCCGCGGTGAACGGCCAGAAGAGCGAGGCGGACAACGCGCGCTTCAAGAGCATCGTCACGATGTATGAGGGCATGAAGCCGAAGGATGCCGCCAAGGTGTTCGACCGGCTGGAGATGTCCGTGCTGATCGAGATCGCCTCGCAGATCGCGCCGCGCAAGATGTCGGACATCCTCGGGCTGATGCAGCCCGAATCCGCCGAGCGCCTGACAGTCGAATTGGCGCGCCGCGCCGGGGGTGACAAATCGTCGGAGGCGAGCGCCGAACTGCCCAAGATCGAGGGCAAGATGATGCCGCCGAAGACGAATTGAACCGCATATTTAATGAGCCCTTAAACGGCCGCGGCTAGCCTGACCGCGGGCGGGCAGGGCATGTCCGTGACGTTACGGATGTCGAACTGGAAGTGGTGGCATGGTGCGCACGGCTGACGTCGGATTGTGGTCGCGGGCTCGCGCTTGCGCGCGCGCGCGCCTTTGCTCGAGCCTTCGCGCCGGTCTTCTTCACGCAGGTCTTGGCCTTCTCGCCGCCGCTGTCATCGGCCTTGCCGGGCCGGGGGTTGCCCGCGCCGAGCCGGTGCAAGGCGAGGCGAGCCTGCAGGCCGCCAACGGCTATGCGCGGCTGGTGCTGAAATTCAGCGAGGACGTCGGCACCGAGGTGACGACGGCAGGCTCGATCCTCCTGATCAAATTCGAACGTCCCGCCGACGTTCCGGTCGATCGCTGGGTCGAGGCGGCTCCCGACTACGTCTCCGGCGCCCGCGGCGATCCCGACGGCTCGGCGCTGCGGCTGTCATTGTCGCGCAAGGTGCGCGTCAACACCATGTCCGCCGGCGAGCGCGTGTTCATCGACCTGTTGCCGGACAGCTGGACCGGCCCGCCGCCGAGCCTGCCGGCGGAGGTGGTGAAGGAGCTGGCTGAACGCGCCCGTGCCGCCGAGCGTGCGCTCCGGCTGCAGCGCGCCGAGAACGCGGCCAAGCGGCGGCCGCCGGTCCGCGTCCGCGCGCTGGTGCAGCCGACCTTCGTCCGCTTCGTGTTCGAGATGCCCGACGGCGTCAACGTCTCCTCGGTGTTGAACGACCAGAAGATGACGCTGCAGTTCAACGCGCCGCTGACCTTCGATCTCGCGGACGCCAAGATCGCCGCGCCGCCGAACGTCGCCTCGATCACCCAGAAGATGGATGTCGCCGCGAGCACAGTCGAGCTGAACGTGATCGGTGACGTCGACGTCCACACTTTCCGCGAGGACAAGAACTACAACATCGACGTCGCCTTCCAGCAGGCCGATGTGCCGAAGAACTCGGTCACGCCGGATAATCTGCCGAAAGCGAAGCCGGCGGTTGCAGCGAAATCAGGCGAGAAACCGAAACCGGCAACGCATGCCAGCGAGATCACGCCGCCGACCTCGGAGACGATCGCGCGCGAGATGAAGGCGGAGGGCAAGCCGGAGACGGCTGCGCCAGCGGCAAGTGCCGACGCGGCGCCAGCCCAGTCTCAGTCCGAACTGCCGAAGATCCAGCCGGCGGCTGCGCCGAAGGGCGAGATGGCGCAGGCCGAGGCCCAGCACGCCGCGACGGCCAAACCTGAAGCCCCCAAGCCCGAAATTGCCAAGCCCGAAATTGCCAGGCCCGAAGCTGCAAAGGCTGACGTGGCGAAGCCTGAAGCACCCAAGCACGAGATGGCGAAGGAGCCGGCAAGGGCCGCGTCCGCTCCGCCAACGTCCGATCATGCCGATGCGGCCGCTTCGGTCGAGGCGATCAGGGACTCCGAGGGGCTGCGCCTGACCTTCGGCTTCGACCGGCCGACGCCGGCCGCGCTGTTCCGCCGCGGCGATACGGTATGGATGGTGTTCGACTCCACCAAGCCGATCGACGTCGATCCTGTCAGGGCCAAGGGCGGCGCGATCGTCGGCGAGGTGACGCGGCTGCCTCTGGACAAGGGGCAGGCCATCCGCATTCGCCTCAACCGGCCGCAGATGCATTCGCTGTCGAGCGACGACGGCAAGGGCCGGAGCTGGACGCTCGCCTTCGCCGACAAGGCCGCTGGCGCGCAGCAGCCGTTGATGGTGATGCGCAACGTCACCGATCCCGCCCTTGCCAATGTCGCGGTGCCGCTCGCCAATCCCGGACCCGGGCTGTTGCACCGGCTGACCGATCCGGACGCCGGCGACACGCTGCTCGTGGTCACCGCGCTGCCGCCGATCCGCGGCTTCATCAAGCGGCAGGATTTCGTCGAGCTGTCGCTGCTCGACTCCTTTCACGGCATCGCGGTGCGTCCGAACACCGACGAGATCGCCGTCGAGGTCGCGCCCGACAAGGTCATTCTCGGCAAGCCGGGCGGGCTGACGCTGTCCTCGATCGGCTATTCGCCCGAGCGCGCACCGAGCGCGGTGCGGCCGATGTTCGACATCGGCGAGTGGAACAAGAACAAGAAGGAGCCATTCTTCGAGCGCGACGATGCGCTGATCAAGGCTGCCGCCAATGCGGAGCCGGAGAAGCGCGCGCAGGCGCGGCTCGCGCTCGCCCGCTTCTACATGAGCCACGCGATGTATCCGGAGGCCAGGGGCGTCACCAACCTGATGATCTCCGACGGCGATCCCCGCACCGACGAGATCGGGATGCTGACCATCCATGCGGTGGCGAGCATCCTGATGGGACGGCCGGACCTGGGCCTGAAGGATCTCGCCAGCTCCTCGATCGGCAACAATTTCGACTCGCAGATGTGGAAGGGCTTGGCCTACGCCCGCCAGGGCAAATGGGCCGACGCGCGCGAGAAGTTCAAGAACGTCGAATTCGCCATTGCCTCGCTGCCGATCGAGCTGCAGCGCGTGGTGACGGCGGATGCGATGAAAGCCTCGCTCGAGGTCCGCGACTTCGCCGGCGCCGCCAAGCGGCGCGCCGAGCTCGAGGTGATCGGCATCTCCCCCGACATGAAACCTGCGATCGCGGTGCTGCGCGGCCGGCTCGCCGAGGCGATGGCGCAGGAGAAGGACGCGCTCGACGATTATCATTTCGCCGCGGGATCGAACGACCGGATGGCCGCGGCCGAAGGCAAGCTGCTCGAGATCAAGCTCCTGCAGAAGCGGGGCGAGATCAAGCCGGAGGACGCGCTGCGCGAGCTGGAGACCTTGCAGGCGACCTGGCGCGGCGACGCGATCGAGGTGGAAACCCTGCAAATGCTGTCGCAGCTCTATAACGAGACCGGCCGCTATCTGGATTCGCTGGCCGCGGCGCGCACCGCGACCCGCCTGATGCCGAACGCGGAGGCGGCGCGCCAGACCCAGGATGCGGCCTCGGCGCTGTTCTCGCAACTGTTCCTGGACGGCAAGGCGGATGAGCTGCCGCCGGTCGATGCGCTCAGCATCTTCTACGAATTCCGCGAGCTGACGCCGATCGGCCGGCGCGGCGACGAGATGATCCGACGCCTCGCGGACCGGCTGGTCGGGATTGACCTGCTGGATCAGGCTGCCGAGCTGCTGCAATACCAGATCGACAAGCGTCTGGAAGGCGCGGCGCGGGCCCAGGTCGCGGCGAGGCTCGCGATGGTCTATCTGACCGCGCGCAAGCCGGACCGCGCGATCACCGCATTGAACACCACCCGCATCGCCGATCTCTCCGGCGAGCTGCGCACGCAGCGCCTGCTGCTGGAAGCGCGGGCGCAGAGCGACATCGGCCGCCACGACCTGGCGCTCGACATCATCAGCAACATCAGCGGCCGCGAGGCGATCCGGCTGCGCTCCGACATCTACTGGGCGTCGCGGCGCTGGCGCGAGGCTTCGGAGCAGATCGAGCTGTATTATGGCGAACGCTGGCACGATTTCCGGCCGCTCAATCCGGCCGAACGTGGCGACGTCATCCGCGCCGTGGTCGGCTACGCGCTCGCCGAGGACGCGATCGGGCTGGCGCGGTTCCGGGAGAAATACGCGCCGCTGATGACCGGCGAGGCCGACAAGCTCGCCTTCGACGTCGCCAGCAAGCCGGCTACCGGCACCAGCGATGAATTCACCCAGATCGCCAAGATGGCGGGGAGCGTGGATACGCTCGACGGCTTCCTGCGCGACATGAAGGTGCGTTTCCCCGACCAGACCGCACGCTCGCCGGAAGCAGCGCGTGACACAATGAAGGATCACGCCAAGAATTCTGCGAAGGCGGAGACCGACACCACCGGCGCGCTGCCGCAGATCAACGGCGTGAAGCAGGCCGACGCTGCGCGGTAGTATAACGTCGTTCGCCTGCTCTCCGTATCGGCGCATCGTTACGCGCCAGCGCCAACTACGAACTCCACCGTCGTCTCGGCCTTGCGCCAGGACCCATAACCACCGTTAGCGATCGTTTGGCGGCGATCCTCGACCAGCCTGCCTCATAACGTCTCCCTGGGGTTATGGATCCCGAATCTGCGCTTCGCTTGTCCGGGACGACGGTTGTGGTTGACGATGCAGCGTGAGCGCCGCGAGCCATCGCAATAAGGACGGCTCGCTTAAGGTGAAGTGTGAGGCGAGATGCCGCTGCGCAACGCCGTGGAGCGATCGGCGGGCCGCCGTTGACTCCTCCAGAACTTTAACTTTAACGTGAGCGCGACGGTTCCTCATCGAGGATTAAACGGGAACGCGGTGTGGGGTGACCCAATTCCGCGGCTGCCCCCGCAACTGTAAGCGGCGAGCCTTTGCCAGATGCCACTGGGTGCCAACCCGGGAAGGCGGCGAGAAGGCCACGACCCGCGAGCCAGGAGACCTGCCGTCAGTCGTGGTCACACGCATGCACATCGGGCGGGGTGTCCTGGTGGAAGTCAGACTGCCGCGTTCTGCGGGAGGAGGACTTGGCTTGCGGTGACGTGCCACGTTATCGCGAGTCCTATCGATGGCCCTGGTCTCTGCCGCATCCAAGCGGCACTTCGTCCTGCTGTCCTCCGCTGCATCGTCGTTCCTGCTCCTGCCTGCTGAGGCTTGGTCGCAGACGACCCGGCCAAGCTATCAGCTCGAACCCGTCGTGGTGACGCCGTCGGCCAAGCCGCCGGTGCGCCGCGCCACGCAAAATACGGCCTCGTTGACCTCGCGCGCGCGCCGGCAGCGGAATGCTGCTCGCACGACTGCTGCCGTGACCGCCGCGCCGGCCGGCCCTGTGTTCGCCGCGCCCACGCTCAATCTCACCGGCACGACCTCGACGGGAAGCCGGCTCGGCTTGACGCGGCTGCAGACGCCGGCCAGTGTCGATGTGATCTCGGCGGAAACCATGGCCGAGCGCGGCCAGCAGAATGTCATCGACGCGGTGACCCAGAACGCCGTTGGCTTCACCGCAAGCCCGGAGCCGGGTAACGGCAGCCTGTCCTTCAACACCCGCGGCTTTACCGGCAATGGCACGGTGATGACGTTGTATGACGGCACGCGCCTCTATGTCGGCTCGGGGACACTGACCTTCCCCTACGACACCTGGTCGTCTGAGCGTATCGAGGTGCTGCGCGGTCCCGCGTCGGTGCTGTATGGCGAAGGCGCGGTCGGCGGCGCTGTCAACGTGATCTCGAAGATGCCGTTGTGGGTCCAGAGCAACCAGGCCGAGATGTCGGTCGACAGCAACATGACGCGGCGCATTGCCGTGGACAGCGGCGGACCGGTCAACAAGGACGTTGCCTATCGCATCACCGCCACCGCCAATGCGTCCGACGGCTGGGTCGATCGCGGCAAGAACTCCAATGTCGAGCTGCATGCCGCGGTCCAGGTGAAGCGGAACGAGGATATGACCTGGACGATTTCCACCGACTACGGCGACCGCAGCCCCCAGCGCTATTTTGGTACGCCGCTGGTGAACGGGCAGCTTCTGGAGGCACTGCGCTTCAACAACTACAATGTCGGCGACAGCAACATCCGCTATCAGGACAGCCAGAGCCAGGTGAAGACCGAGTGGCAGGTCACTGACGCGATCTCGGTCCACAACACGCTGTATTATCTTGACAGCCAGCGGCACTGGAGGGATGCCGAGAGCTATTCCTACAATAACGATACCAAGAAAATCGAGCGCAGCGACTATATCGAGATCTTCCATGACCAGCGGCAGATCGGCGACCGCATGGACACGACCTTTCGCGGCCATGTCCTCGGCATGGCCAACGAGTTCGTCGCCGGCTTCGACGTCAACAACATCAGTTTCACCCACACCAACAACTCGCCTTTTGACGGCTCTTCGTCGGTGAATCTCTACGCCTTCGATCCCGGCCTCTTCAGCGGCGGGAATCCGAGTCCGACGGCGCCCGGATTCAGCAGCACGACCAATCAATATGGCGTGTTTGCCGAGAACCGCCTGTCGGTCACCGACCAGCTCTCGTTGATCGGCGGCATCAGACAGGATGAGCCGACGATCGAACGCACCGACTATCGCGCGCCTGCTATTGACAGCTTCGAGAGATCGTATCACGCCACGAGCTGGCGTGCCGGCGCGGTCTATACGCCGATCAAGGATCTCGCGTTCTACGGCCAGTATTCCGTCGCAGTCGACCCGGTCGCCAATCTGATCACCATGTCGGCGGTGAACCGCAATTTCGAATTGTCCACCGGCAAGGAG
Organism: Bradyrhizobium sp.; assembly: GCF_049798375.1. GTDB lineage: Bacteria > Pseudomonadota > Alphaproteobacteria > Rhizobiales > Xanthobacteraceae > Bradyrhizobium. Next base: position 3,430 of record NZ_JBARGP010000138.1, on the reverse strand, counting down.
GTCGAGGTGGGCGTCAAGCAGTCATTTTGGAGCGGTCGCGGCGAGTGGACGCTCGCCGGCTATCAGATCGTCAAGAATAACCTGCTGCAGCGCGATCCGACCGGTCCGAACGTTACTGTACAGGTCGGCCAGCAATCGTCGCGCGGCGTCGAGGCGTCGGTGGGCTTCGCGCTCGATCATGGCTGGCGCATCGACGCCAACACCGCGTTGCTGCGCGCGAAGTATGACGACTTCGTGCAGCCGCTCGGCACCGGCACCGTGAACTACGCCGGCAACATGCCGATCAATGTTCCACAGACCGTTTCCAACATCTGGGCGACCTGGGCGTTTGCGCCGAACTGGTCGGCAAATGCCGGCATCCAGATTGTCGGCAAGACCTTTGCGGACAACGCCAACACTGTGGCGATGCCGGCCTACAACGTCGTCAATGCAGGCGTGCAGTGGAAGCCCGATCCGAACACGACCGTCTCGTTCCGCGTCTACAATCTGTTCGACACGATCTACGCAACATCATCCAATGGGCCTACTCAATGGCTCCTGGGCATGCCGCGCACTGCGCAGCTCGCCATGAACATGAAGTTCTGAGCGTGCGGCGCGGACTGACCCGAACGGCACGGCAGTGGCTGTATATCGGCCACCGTTGGGTCGGCATCGTCACCTGCCTGCTGTTCGCGATGTGGTTCATGTCGGGCGTGGTGATGATGTACGTCGCCTTTCCCGGCCTCTCCAACAAGGAGAGGCTGGCGGCACTGCCTGATATCAAGTGGGAGACGGTCGCGCTGTCTCCAGATGATGCGATGAAGGCGGCGGGAGTCACGCGCTTCCCGCGTGATCTCAGGCTCTCGACGCTGGCCGACGAGCCGGTGTACCGGCTGACCAATTGGGACGGCAAGCGACAGGCTATCTCTGCTGTCGATGGCCACGCCATCACGCACATCTCGGCATCGCAGGCGCTCGCGGTCGCATCGCATCATCCGGCCATCCGTGCACCGCACCTCACTGATGTCGTCAATCGTGACCAATGGTGTGTCACGGCGCGCTACGATCCGTTGCGGCCGCTCTATCTGATCAAGCTCGGCGACGATGCCGGCACCGAGCTCTATGTCTCCTCGCGCTCCGGCGAGATCGCACTCGACACCAACCACACCGAGCGTGTCTGGAATTGGCTCGGCTCGATCCCGCATTGGATCTATCCGACCGTGCTGCGCAAACATGGGTCGCTGTGGCGGCTGGTGGTGCTCTGGATTTCCGGCATCTGCCTGATCGTCGGCGTCACCGGCATCTGGATCGGAATTTTGCGCTTACGCGTGAGGCGACGTTATAGCGGCGGCAGGATCACGCCGTATCGCGGCTGGACGGCGTGGCACCATGTCACCGGTCTGATTGCCGGCCTATTCGTGCTGACCTGGATGTTCTCGGGCTGGCTGTCGCTCAATCCCGGCGACTATTTCGCCGGCCGTAACACCGCCGGCGAGGTGATGCAGCCTTATGCCGGCCACGATGCGCCTGACATTGCGACGCGGCTGCCGACGTCACTGCCGGTCGGCATGGTCGAGGCACGCTTCGTCTGGCTCGACGGAAGCCCGATGATGATTCTGGAGACGCGCGATGGCACCGAGCAGCCGGTCGATCCGGCATCGGGTGCGCCCATCCACCTGACACCGGACCGGCTATGGACCGCCGCTGCGAAGCTGCTGCCGGATGCGCGTCTTACCGATCGGCTGACTCTTCAGCGCTATGACGCGTATTGGTACGCGCACCACCAGGAGCGCGAACTGCCGGTGCTCCGGGCCATGTTCGACGATGAGGTGCGGACCTGGTTTCACTTCAGTCCCGTCACCGGCGACATCGTGGGACGCATCGACGAGAGCGGGCGCACCTATCGTTGGCTGTTCAACGCGCTGCACAGCCTGGATTTCCGGCTATTGCTGATGCATCGCCCGGCCTGGGACATCGTCGTAGTGCTGCTCTCGGTGCTCGGCACCGTCGTCTCGGTGAGCGGCGTCGTGATCGGCTGGCGCTATCTCCGTCGTTGAATGTCGAGCGGCGGGCCCGCTCTCGACAGTTGTGCCGGAACACGGCAATTTGGTCTCGCCAGCAGGCCGCGATCGTGTCGAACGATGCGCCTGATCGCAACGTGCCGGAGGACTCATGAGCAAGCCGACCAAGAGCGAAGCGGAATTGATCGAAATGGCGATGGCCGAGCTGAAGGCACATCTCGATCGTCCGGAGGGGATGTCGATCTCGGTGCTACGCTGGGGCACGCGATGGGAATTCCGCGCCAAATCCGATCCGGGCACGGCGACCAAGCCGGGCTATCCTGAATGCGTCGCGATGCTGGTGCAGATCGGCGACCGCTTAAGCAAGCAATATGACGTGGCGTGAGGGGGCGCTTGGTTTCCTCAAGCGATCGTCTGTGATGGAACAGCGCGCGGCCGTTGCCACGCCGCGCAGTTCCTGATGACGCGTCTCAACCAGCTGAGATCCGCGCCGTCGGGAAACCAGGCGCGTCGCGCCTGCGCATGGTCGTCAATACCGCGCGCGAATTCGAGGCCGGGCGGCAGGGCCGGGCGCAGCGCCACGGCGACACAGCGCGGATAGTCGCGGACGCGCCAGTCCGGCCGATGGGTCGGGAAGAACGCCAAGCACGGCACGCCGAATGCGTCAGCCAGATGCACCATGGCGGTATCCGTCGAGATCACCCAGCGCGCGTTGCGCACCAGCGTGCACAGCTCCGCAAGCGTCGCGCATTCGGGCGCATGCGCGACCTCGGCTGCGAGATCTGATGGTACGTGGCCTTGCGTGACCACGGCGCAGCTGCCGGCAAGCTGGCGCAGGATGCCGTCGTGGATCTCGTCCGGCATGTCGCGAAGCGGCGTCGACGCGTGCGGGCAGACGAGGACGTAGCCCCAGGGCCGGCTCGCAGGCTGCATCGCCACCCGCGGCGCCAGCCAGGCATTGCGCTTGAGACCAGATGGAACGAACCGCGGCTCGATGCCGAGCCGGCGGAGGAAGAAGTCGATCATCGAGGTGCGCTGGAAATCCGCGGTCAGTGCGAAGTCGCGGATATCGATGACGTGGTCGAACTCATCGGCGCCGCCGAACCGGGTTTTCGGCGTCGCATGCGCCTCCGGCAAAATCCTGATATCAGCGAAATCAGCCGCGGCATGGATGGCCGCGGCCATCGGTCCGAAGCCTGCCAGCCTGAACAATGTCGGGCGCGGAGGCATGAAGCCGAGCCGTATCGCGAGATGCAGCGCCTGCAGCCCGATGATGCCGTCGCCCAGCGTGCGTCCGAACCCATTGAGGATCGCAACGCGGCGCGCGGATGGTTGCAGCGACTTGATGTCGACGATCTGGGCAGTCATGAGCAGACAATCTACAAAGGCCATTGCGGTCTGACGGTGCAACGGCGCAGGATTGAAAGTCG
>NZ_JBARGP010000137.1:0-1600 GCF_049798375.1 Bradyrhizobium sp. | reverse complement strand
CGCGAAGATCGTCTGCATGCGCTGGCGCAAGAACTTGTCGCCAAGGGCGCGCCGGCTCCGCTCGTCATTCCCTGCGATCTCAGAGCGCCCGATGCGGCTGACAGTATCGCGTCGGCGCTCAACGCGGCCGGCGTCGAGGTCGAATATCTCGTCAACAACGCCGGCTTCGGCCTGTTCGGCCCGGCGGTGAAGCTCGATCGCGCCGAGCAGCTCGACATGATCGCGGTCAACGTCCGCAGCCTGACCGACCTGTCGCTGCGCTTCACCGATCAGCTGATCAGGAATCGCGGCGGCATCCTCAATCTCGGCTCCGTTGCAGGCTTCCTGCCAGGCCCGGGCATGGCGGTCTATTACGCCTCGAAGGCCTATGTGATCTCGTTCACCGAGGCGCTGCACAAGGAGCTCGCGCCGCACGGCGTGCGCGTCACCGTGCTGTGCCCCGGGCCGGTGCCGTCTGAATTCCAGGCGCGGGCCGGCGTCAGGCCCGGTGCCGATCCGGCGCTGCTTCAGGTCTCGCCACAGGCCGTGGCCGAGGCCGGCTATCGCGGGCTGATGAGCGGCAAGCGCGTGGTGCTGCCGGGGCTGGGCATCAAGATCGTGCCGTTCATGCTGCGCTGGTTTCCGCGCAGCTTCGTCCTGGAAGCGGTGGGACGGCTGCAGCTGCGCCGCAGCTGAGCAGCGCTCGATCGTTATCCGAAAGACTACGGGCTGGCCCGTCCCTTGCTTTGTGAAGGTGACATCGCTCACGCACTGTTAACTTTCGCTTAGCTATGATTGACGCTTGATGATCAGCCAATATCCATCGCTCGTGCCGATCGAGGCCGCCAAAGCGGGTTTTCGGCAGTCAATCCCGGTGACAGGCGGGGCCTCTGCGCCGCTGCGTCCCGTCCTCGTCATCCTGCACCAGGAAACATCGAGCCCCGGCCGCGTCGGCAACGCGCTGCGCGCGCTCGGCCACATCCTCGACATTCGCCGGCCGCGGTTCGGCGATCCGCTTCCCGACACACTCGATGCGCATGCCGGTGCCGTGATTTTCGGCGGTCCGATGAGCGCGAATGACCCGGACGAGTATGTCCGGCGCGAGATCGACTGGATCGAGGTGCCCCTGCGCGAGCAGCGGCCCTTTCTCGGCATCTGCCTTGGCGCGCAGATGCTGGCGATCCAGCTCGGCGCCAAGGTCGCGCCGCATCCGGAAGGTCGCGCCGAGATCGGCTATTATCCGGTCCGCCCCACCGCTGCCGGTCGCAAGCTGTGCCCGCTGTGGCCGGAGCAGGTCTATCACTGGCATCGCGAAGGCTTTGAGCTTCCGGCCGGCGCCGAGTTGCTGGCCGCAGGCGGCGACTTTCCGAACCAGGCCTATCAATACGGCAACGCCACCGGGCTGCAATTCCATCCAGACGTGACCACCGCGATGATGTGCCGCTGGACCACGCGCGGCCATGCAAGGCTCGATACGCCCGGTGCGCGGCCGCGGCATCACCATTTCGAAGGCCGCGCGGTGCACGATCCCGCCGAGCGCGCCTGGCTGGCGCATTTTGTCGACGGGTGGTTGGCGCGCGAGCCGATGCCGGCGCTGGCAGAGGCGGCGGAGTAGGGGGGC
>NZ_JBARGP010000136.1:0-12970 GCF_049798375.1 Bradyrhizobium sp. | reverse complement strand
GGTGAGCGAAGCGATCCCGAGACGCAGCTATCGAGCAAACCCCGGGATCGCTTCGCTCACCCGGGCTACGGCACCGCGTGTTGTGGCTGGACTGATTACTTCGGCGCCCGCTTGGCCAGAATCCGCTGCAGGGTGCGGCGGTGCATGTTGAGGCGGCGCGCGGTTTCGGAGACGTTGCGGTTGCACATCTCGTAGATGCGCTGGATGTGCTCCCAGCGCACGCGGTCGGCCGACATCGGGTTCTGCGGCAGCTCGGACTTCTCGGTCTTGGTCGAGAGCAGCGCGGCGACCACGTCATCGGCATCCGCCGGCTTGGCCAGATAGTCGACTGCACCCAGCTTCACCGCGGTGACGGCGGTGGCGATATTGCCATAGCCGGTCAGCACGATGGCGCGCGCATCCGGGCGCTTGGTCTTCAACGCCGAGACGACATCGAGCCCGTTGCCGTCACCGAGCCGCAGGTCGACCACCGCGAAGGCCGGTGCGGCCTTGCCGATCTGCGTGATGCCGTCGGCGACGCTCTCGCATGAGGTGACGTCGAAGCCGCGCGTTTCCATCGCGCGCGACAGCCGCTCCAAAAACGGCTTATCATCCTCCACGATCAGCAGCGAGCGATCGGGCTGGTTGGCGAGTTCGGCGATGGCGGTCACGGGTCAATCCTCAAACAGGCTCGAAATGATAACATTCCCAGTCCAACGAGATATATGGCGCCGCGAAAAGGTCCTGCCAAGGCCGGCAAATACCGTTCGGTGCGGCCCTACGCCGCGCTTTGAGCCGAAATAACCGTTAGTTTTGCTCGGCATTGTCCTCCGCAGCCTCGAAACGTCGCCGCGGCCAGACGATCTGGACCACCGCGCCGTGATCGGGGAAGGTGCGATTGGTAAACGAGACCTTGGCGCCGGTGCGCTCCAGCAGGGTGCGGGCGATGAAGACGCCGAGCCCGAGGCCGCCGCTCTGCTGGGCATCGTCGCCGCCGCGCCGGCGTGACAGATAAGGCTGGCCGATCCGCTTCAGGATCTCGGGCGCAAAGCCGGGGCCGTCGTCGGAGACGACGATCTCGACGGTATCGGTGTTCCACCACGCATTGACCTCGACCGTGTCGCGGGCGAAGTCGACCGCATTCTCCAGGATGTTGCCGACGCCGTAGAGGATGGCGGGATTGCGGGTGCCGATCGGCTCGGTGCTGGCCGCGACCGCGATGCGGACCTTGATGTCGACGCCGAAATCGCGGTGCGGCGCCACCGTCTCCTCGATCAAGGTCGACAGCTTCATGCGGTCGAACATCGATCCGGTCGACGAGAGCTGGGTGATCTTGCCGAGGATCTCGCGGCAGCGCTGCGCCTGCTCGCGCAGCGTCTTGATGTCGCTTCCGATCGCATCGTCGCTGCGCAGCGCCTGCTCCAATTCGCGCGAAATCAGCACGATGGTCGCGAGCGGGGTGCCGAGCTCATGCGCGGCGGCGGCCGCAAGTCCGTCGAGCTGGGTCAGATGCTGCTCGCGTGCCAGCACCAGCTCGGTCGCGGCCAGCGCGTCGGAGAGCTTGCGCGCCTCCTCGGTGACCTGGAACGCATAGAGGCCGGTGACGCCGATCGCGAGCGCTATCGAGAGCCAAACGCCGAGCAGATAGACTGGCGGCAGCATCAACGGCTCGTCGCTGTCCCAGGGCAGCGGCAGATGGAAGAAGAACAGCGCGGTGGTGCAGGCCAGCGCCAGCAGGCCGAGAGCGATCGTGAGCCGCACCGGCAGCGCGGTCGCTCCGATCAGCACCGGCACCAGAAACATGAAGGAGAACGGGTTCTCCAGGCCGCCGGTGAGATAGAGCAGGGCGGAGAGCTCGATGACGTTGAGCGCGAGCAGGACACTGGCGTGCACCGGCTCCAAGAGCTGCATCGGGTTGAAGACGATCTGCAGCGCCAGATTGAGCAGCGCCGAGGCGCTGACGATGACAAGGCAGGGCACCACCGGAAGATCGAATTCCAGCCCCTGCACCACGATGAAGATCGCGGCCAGCTGACCGAGCGCAGCGAGCCAGCGCAGCCGCAGGATGGTGTCGAGCCGGACGCGGCGCTGCGGGTGCCGGAAGTCCGTATCGGGCAGGTCTGTGATCAGCGTGTCGGTCATGGCAAGGAACTTAATGTCGGCGCGCGAGGACGACAAACCCAAGATACCAGCGGCCGGCGGTTGCGCTCGGCGGCGCAATGCCGCAATGAACTGGTCATGACGGACGATGATACAGTCCCGGTGGGCGCATCTGATGCCGGCGTGTCCGATGCCTCCGTGCTGGCGCCGGCGATCGCGGTCTCGCATCTGACCAAGCAGTACAAGACCGCGCGAGCGGTCGACGACATCTCCTTCCGCATCGGCCGGGGCAGCATCACCGGCCTGCTCGGCGGCAACGGCGCCGGCAAGACAACGACCATCGCTATGATCATGGGTCTGGTGCTGCCCACCTCGGGCCGCGTCGAGGTGCTCGGCCACAGCATGCCGGCCGAGAGCGCCAAGGTGCTGGGGCGGATGAACTTCGAAAGCCCCTATGTCGACATGCCGATGCGGCTCACGGTCCGGCAGAACCTCACCATCTTCGGCCGGCTCTATGCCGTGCAGAACTTGAAGGCCCGCATCGCCGAGCTCGCCGCCGACCTCGACCTCACCGACTTCCTCGACCGTGCCTCCGGCAAGCTCTCCGCCGGGCAGAAGACGCGGGTGGCGCTGGCAAAGGCGCTGATCAACGACCCGGATCTGCTGCTGCTGGACGAGCCGACCGCCTCGCTCGATCCTGACACGGCCGACTGGGTACGCAGCCATCTCGAGCGCTATCGCAAGCGCCGCAACGCCACCATCCTGCTCGCCTCGCACAACATGCTCGAGGTCGAGCGTCTCTGCGACCGCGTCATCATCATGAAGCGCGGCCGCATCGAGGACGACGATACGCCGGCGCAAATCATGGCGCGCTACAACCGCGCGACTCTCGAAGAGGTATTCCTCGATGTCGCCCGCGGCCGCAACCGGGAGGCCGCGCAATGAACAATCTGACTTTGCAGATCGCCCCGCACCGGATCGGGGCGATGATCCTGCGCTACTGGTACATCCTGGTGTCGTCCTGGCCGCGCATGCTGGAGCTGGTCTACTGGCCGATGCTGCAGATCATCACCTGGGGCTTCCTGCAGACCTACATCGCCAGCAATGCCGGCTTCTTCGCCCGCGCCGGCGGCACCTTGGTCGGCGCCGTGATCCTGTGGGACATCCTGTTTCGCGGCCAGCTCGGCTTTTCGATCTCGTTTCTGGAGGAGATGTGGGCACGCAATCTCGGCAACCTCATGATGAGCCCGCTGACGCCGCTCGAGTTCCTGCTGTCGCTGATGACGATGAGCCTGGTCCGGCTGGCGATCGGCGTGATCCCGATGACCTTGATGGCGATCGCTTTCTTTCATTTCAACGTCTACAGCCTTGGCCTGCCGCTGATCGCCTTCTTCTGTAACCTGATCTTCACCTCGTGGGCGGTCGGCATCTTCGTCTCGGGCCTGGTGCTGCGCAACGGGCTCGGCGCGGAAGGCATCGTCTGGACGCTGATGTTCGCGCTGATGCCGCTGACCTGCGTCTACTATCCGGTCAGCGTCATGCCGATGTGGCTGCAACATGTGGCATGGACGCTGCCGCCGACCTATGTCTTCGAGGGAATGCGCGCGGTCCTGACCGAGCACGTCTTCCGCCCCGACCTGATGCTGTCGGCACTTGCGCTCAACGCCGTGCTGCTGCTGGCGTCGTTCGCGGCCTTCCTTGCGCTTTTGCGCAGCGCCCGCCACGCCGGGTCACTGCTCTCGGGTGGTGAATAATTCGCGTTGTCCCGTGAAAATTTGGAAGAATCTCCGGTTCGGCGCGTTGACCCGTGGAACTGCGCATTGACGCTTATTTATGTGTTCGTCACTATGCTGCGTTGCAGAGAGGATCAAACGAGAATGCCGATAGGTGAGTTTGGCGGCGCACCGCCACTGGCGTCAGAAGGCAGTCCGGCCCTGACGACGCCGATGTACTGGATGTACGAGATGGCGCATGCCTCGCTCAATCCCGCGCGCGCGGTGGGCGACGCCGCCAAGATCCTGTTCCAGAACCCGTTGAATCCGTGGTCACATACGCAGGTCGGCAAGTCGATCGCGGCGGCGTGCGAGGTGTTCGAGCGCACCACGCGCCGTTACGGCAAGCCGGAATGGGGACTCGATTTCACCGAGGTGAACGGCATCCGCGTGCCGGTCGAGGTTCGCGTGGTCTGGGAAAAGCCGTTCTGCCGGCTGCTCTATTTCGATCGCAAGCTGACCCGTCCGCTGCGCAGCCCGGCGCCACGGGTTTTGATCGTAGCGCCGATGTCCGGCCATTACGCGACGCTGCTGCGTGGCACGGTGGAAGCCTTCCTGCCGACGCATGAGGTCTACATTACCGACTGGGCCGATGCGCGCATGGTGCCGCTGGCCGAAGGTCGCTTCGATCTCGACGACTACATCGATTACGTCATGGAGATGCTGCGCGATCTCGGCACCAACATGCATGTGGTGGCGGTGTGCCAGCCGGCGGTGCCGGTGCTGGCGGCGGTCTCGGTCATGGAGGCCGAGCGCGATCCGTTCACGCCGATCTCGATGACCCTGATGGGTGGCCCGATCGACACCCGCCGCAATCCGACCGCGGTCAACAATCTCGCGCAAGAGCGTGGCATCGATTGGTTCCGCAATCACGTCATCACCAAGGTGCCGTTCCCGCATGCCGGCGTCATGCGCGACGTCTATCCGGGCTTCCTGCAGCTCAACGGCTTCATCAGCATGAACCTCGACCGGCATGTGGACGCGCACAAGGCGCTGTTCGCCAATCTGGTGAAGGGCGACGGCGACCAGGTCGACAAGCACCGCGTCTTCTATGACGAATACCTCGCGGTGATGGATCTCGCCGCCGAATATTATCTGCAGACGGTCGAGACGGTGTTCATCAAGCACGCTTTGCCGAAAGGCGAGATGACCCATCGCGGTAATCTGGTGGACCCGTCGAAGGTGACGCGCGTCGCGTTGATGACGGTGGAAGGGGAGAAGGATGATATCTCAGGTCTCGGCCAGACCGAGGCGACGCACGAACTCTGCTCGTCGATTCCCGCGCATCGACGCGTTCATTACGTCCAGCCGGGTGTCGGACACTACGGCGTGTTCAACGGCTCGCGCTTCAAATCGGAAATCGTGCCGCGCATCAACGATTTCATGATGTCGGCGCAGGATCCAAAGTCGTTGCTCTCGCTCGCCGCAGAATAACGGGAAATAGCGCGTTGCTGCGGGTCGAATCCGGGCCTGCGGTAACGCGTTGATTTGACCCGCAAAACCCGGTTCCAGCCCCGTTTGAAGGGATGAGTATAGCGTCATCCCTTGAGCGTTGCTTTTGATTCCGGATTCACTGAAGTTTGCGGCCGAGACCCCCAATTTGTAGGGGGCGCAGGCCGCGATACCCCATTATATTGGGCAAATGATTTGTTTTTGCGCCAAGCACTTTCCCTGGCGATGGATATGGCAACATCCGGGAGAACTCTTACCCCCCGGACTGAAAGATATGGCCACTCGCGCGCTACTCTATCGGCGGCCCGCCGAACCTTCGCGTCTTCTCGTCAAGCACGGGTCGCAAATCTACTCGATCAGATTGCGCCGTCACCGCCGAGCGCGACGTTATACACTGAGAATTCATCCCTCAGACCGTGAAGCCATCCTGACGATGCCGCCGCGCGGCACCATCATCGAGGCCAAGGACTTCGCGCAACGTCACGGCGCGTGGATCGCCGCGCGTCTCGGTCGTCTGCCGAAGGCTGCACCGTTTCTGCCGGGAACCGTGGTGCCGATGCGCGGCATCCCGCACCGGATCGTGCATCGCGCCGGTGAGCGCGGCACGGTGTGGACCGAGACGCGTGACAGCGGCGAAAAGATCATGTGCGTCGCGGGCGACGTGACCCATATCGAACGCCGCGTGCTCGACTTTCTCAAGCGCGAGGCGCGCCGCGACCTGCAGCGGGCGGCCGAAAACTACGCCGGCGAGCTTGGGGTCAAGGTCAAGCGGCTCTCGATCCGCGATCAGTCGAGCCGCTGGGGCTCGTGCACCTCGGCCGGATCGTTGTCGTTCTCGTGGCGCCTGATCCTCGCGCCGCCGTTCGTGCTGGACTATCTCGCCGCGCATGAGGTCGCGCATCTGGTCGAGATGAACCACTCGCCGCGCTTCTGGAAGGTGTGCGCGCGGGTCTGCTCATCGGTCGAACGTGCCAAGAAGTGGCTCGACACCTGCGGCAACGATTTGCACCGGTACGGCATCGACGACTGATCGGCTCGCGTCCGCATCACGTCCATTTGGAACCAGATCGAAAAGCATGGCCCGGATCATTCGATCCGGGCCATGCTTTTGTGTGCGCAAGCGTGCTCGAGGTGCAGTTATCTGCTTCAGGAAATGAGCAGAATTGCCGCCGGGGGGCGGAAAACGTCAGAGAACGCAGGCGTCATTAACCCGGTTGAAACGACGGGGTCGCCACAACTGAGGGATGGCGACCGTGGCGAGGTACTTGGGAGAGGTACTTGGGATCTGCATTGCCCAGCCAACAGCAGGCTTGCTTCAGCGCACCCCGCGGATGCCGTCAACGAACGAAAGTAGCACCAGGGACGCAACGTGGCTGATAGCGCTGATTTTCTGCTGACCGCGCTCGAGCGCTGTAGCGACGCGATGGCCGTCATCGGAGCGGACTTGCGGATCCGTCGGCTGAATGCAGCGGCTGAGCATCTGTTTCGCTGCCGCCGGGCCGAGCTGATCGGCTGTAAGGTCCGCCGCCTCGACAGGGCGCTCAGGCGGCTGCCGTTCAAGCAGTTGATGTCCGGCAGTCCGAGCGGCACGTCCGAGGCCGCTCCATCGGAGCTGATCTTGCAGCATGCTGATGGCAGCCACAGTCGCATCAGCGTCTCGCTGTCCTGGGTGACGAGCGAGGACGGTGGCCGCTTTGTCCTGTTGGCACGAAACATCACCGATGATGTCGAGCAGCGCGAGCGCGTCGCGCTCTTGAGCACGGTCTCCGATCGCAGCAATCGCGCCATCATCGTCACGGATCACGAGCGGCGGGTCATCTACGTCAACGCCTCCTTCGTCGCCATGTTCGGCTACTCCGCGGAGGAGGCGAAGGGGCGTCTGGTTCGTGACCTGCTGGCCAGTCCGCATCTCGATCGAGGGGCCATCGCGCGGCTCGAGCAGGGGCTCAACGCGGCCTGCGGCGCCGAGGAGGAACTCCTGCTGCAGGACAAGCACGGTCAGGAAATCTGGGTCGCCGCGTTCGTCGAAGCGCATCGCAATGCGCGCGGCGAGATCAGGCAGATGTTCGGCCTGCTGAGCGATATCAGCGAGACCAAGCAGCTGCGCTCGCTGCAGCAATTGACGACTGCCGGGCTCGCCGAGGAGCGTCCGCTCGAAGACGTCGCCGATCAGCTTTGCCGCCGGGTCGAGGAACTCGCGCCCGGCATCGTCTGCTCGATCTTGCATGTCGACAAGGATGGGCTGCTGCATCCGCTCGGCGGACCGAGCCTGGCAGCAGATTATTGTGCGGCGCTGGATGGCCTTGCGATCGGACCGGAGATCGGCTGCTGCGGAACCGCGGCCTATCTCGGCGAGCCGGTGCTCGCGCTCGATATCGACACCGATCCGCGCTGGGAACAGTTCAAGACCCGGCCGTTGGAGATGGGCTTGCGGGCCTGCTGGTCGACGCCGATCAAGGCCAGGGACGGGCGGGCGATCGGTACCTTCGCATTCTATTTCCGAGAGTCCCGCGGTCCGAGCCGCTGGCACCAGCAGATCGTCGATGCCTGCACGGTGCTCAGCGCGCTGGCGATCGAGCGCTACGAGGCGCGCGCGGCAATGGCCCGGATCGCGTTTCATGACATGCTCACCGGGCTGCCCAACCGGGCACGGATTCCGGGCCTGATCGCCGAGGCCATCGGCGCCTGCGCCGAGGGCAGCCACGTCGCGGTGGCGTTTCTAGACGCCGACAATTTCAAGGATGTCAACGATACGCTCGGCCACGCGGCCGGCGACGAGTTCCTGGTCGCATTCGCCAGGCGGCTGCGCGGCCAGATCAAGCCAGGAGACATGCTCGGCCGTCTCGGCGGCGACGAGTTCGTCATCGTGCTGCCGAACCGCGATGCGGTCGAGGCCTCGCTGATGGCTGCGCAAATCACGGCGGCGTTGGCCACGCCGCTCACGATCGGCAAGCGCCAGGTGGTGATGTCGGCAAGCATGGGGCTCAGTCTCTATCCGGACAACGCCACCAATATCGACACGCTGATCAAGCAGGCCGATGCGGCGATGTACAAGGCCAAGCACGCCGGGCGTGCGACGTATCGCTTCTTCAGCGCCGACATGAACAAGATCGCCGAACAGCGGCTGATGACGTCGACGGCGCTGCGGCAGGCGATCGCCGAAGAAGCCTTGACCTTGCATTACCAGCCGCAGATCCGCTCCAGCGACGGCACCATTCACGGCGTCGAGGCGCTGGCGCGCTGGCATGATCCAGTGCTGGGCGAGGTCTCGCCGGCGAAGTTCATTCCGCTGGCCGAGGAATGCGGGCTGATCGAGCAGATCGGCATCTGGTCGATCAGAGAGGCCTGCCGCCAGATGGCGGTCTGGCGCCGCGCCGGGCTCGACATTCCGGCCGTGTCGGTCAATCTGTCGCCGATCAACTTCCAGAACGTGAACCTTGCGGCGCAGGTGGCGCTCATCCTTGCCAAGCATGAGCTGCAGCCCAATCACCTCATTCTCGAGATCACCGAAGGCGTATTCCTGAGCGAGCGCTCCACCGTGATCGCGACCATGGGCGAGTTGCGCCGGCTCGGCGTCGGCCTGTCGCTGGACGATTTCGGCACCGGCTACTCCAGCCTCAGCCGTCTGGCGCAACTGCCGATCGACGAGCTGAAGATCGATCGCAGCTTCATGCGCGATCTCGTGACCGACACCGGCACGCGCGCGATCGTGACCGCGGTGGTGCGGGTCGGCCAGAGCCTCAACCTCGCCGTCGTCGCCGAGGGCGTCGAGACCGACGCGCAGCGCGCGCTTCTGGTCGAGCTCGGCTGCGATGCGATCCAGGGCTTCTTCTACGCGCGCCCGCTGCCGGCGACCGCCTTCGGGCGCTGGCTACTCGATTACAGCGCGCACCGCGCCAGCGCGATGTTGCGGCAGATCCGCAACGCCCTGGCGCAATCGGACGCCGCGTCATCGAACTGGGTCGCGGAGCTCGGCTGAGGCCATCCGCGCTCCATCGCGCGGGCATTCGCCACACCACCGCCGTCGCCCCGGCCGCAATTGCCTGGCCGCCCGCATCCCGGCATGCCCCGCCCCTGTTGACCGCGCGGCATACGCCCGGCACGGTGGCGCCGAATTCCTCCCGTCTAATCCTGTCTCATGTTCTCGATCACCACGCTCTGGATTCCCTTCACGCTGACCGCCTCAGTCGGCCAAGTCGCGCGCAACGCGATGCAGCGCTCGCTGACGGCGAAGCTCGGCACCTGGGGGGCGACCAATATCCGCTTCCTGTTCGGCTTCCCGTTCTCGCTGCTGTTTCTTGGCCTGGTGCTGCTCGCCACGGGCGATAGGCTGCCATGGCCGCCGTCGGTGTTCTGGCCGTGGCTCTTGCTCGGCGCGTTCAGCCAGATCATCGGCACCGGGCTGATGCTGCTGGCGATGACCGACCGCTCCTTTGTGGTGACGACCGCTTACCTCAAGACCGAAGCGATCCAGACCGCGGTCTTCGGCTTCGTGTTTCTCGGCGACCCGCTCTCGGTGATGAAGGTGGTCGCGATCCTGGTCGCGACCATCGGCGTCATCGTCACGGCATTACGGCCCGGCGGAGAGAAGCGCTTTGCCGAATGGAAGCCGACGGTGATCGGGCTTGGCGCGGCCGCCGCGTTCGCGCTGTCTGCGGTCGGCTACCGCGGCGCCATCATCACGGTCGAGGGCGTCTCCTTCGTGACGGCTGCCACCACGACGCTGGTCCTGGGCCTGATGCTGCAGACGCTGCTGCTGACGATCTATCTGCTGGTGCGCGCCCCCGGCATTCTCAAGGCGATCCTGGCATTGTGGCGGCCGTCGATGCTGGCGGGTTTTGTCGGCGCGTTCTCGTCGCAGTTCTGGTTCCTGGCCTTTGCGCTCGCGGCGGCGGGCAATGTCCGCACGCTTGCGCTGCTCGAGGTGCTGTTCGCGCAAGCCGTGTCGTATTACTCGTTCAAGCAGAAGGTCGCGCTGCGCGAGATCTGCGGCATCGTGCTGATCGTCGCCGGGGTGGCGCTGCTGATTGCCGTGTAGTCAGGCTTTGAGCGCGATCAGTATCGCGCCGGCCGCGATCAATGCGATTCCGATCCAGCCTTGCTGCGAGGGGCGCTCGCCGAGGAATACGACGCCGAACAGCGCGACCAGCACCACGCTGAGCTTGTCGATCGGCGCGACCAGCGTCGCAGGACCTAGCTTGAGCGCGCGGAAGTAGCACAGCCAGGACGCGCCGGTGCCGAGCGCCGACAACACCAGGAATAGCCAGCTCTTCGCCGAGATGGGGCCGGGATTGGTAAGCTGGCCGGTGGCAAACAAGATCGCTGCCAGCGTCAGCAGCACGACGGCAGTGCGGATCAGGGTAGCGAGATCGGAATTGATGCCCTCGACGCCGACCTTGGCGAAGATCGCAGTCAGTGCCGCGAAGAATGCAGAGAGCAGCGCCCAGAGCTGCCATGAGGAGGAGAGGGGGGACATTCCGGGAGCCTGGTTCTGCTTGGTCGCCTATGGCTTCTCCACCGTCATTGCGAGGAGCGTAGCGACGGAGCAATCCAGAGAGGCGTGCGTAATTCTGGATTGCTTCCGCCGTCGCCCTGCGGGCTATGGCGGGACACGTCGCTTCGCTCGCAATGACGGCAATCATCGTCCCGGAACGAGAGGTTTGCCCGTCAGTTCCTGTCGTCCGGCAGCACCGGCAGCGGCGCCACCTCGATGCCTTCCTCAACCAGCTCGCGTGCTTCCTGCGGCGAGGCCTCGCCATAGATCGGCCGGTGCTCGATGTCGCCGTAATGCATCTTGCGCGCCTCGGTCGGGAACTGCTCGCCGACATTGTCGGCGTTCTTCACGATATGGTCGCGCAGCTCCTTCAGCTTGGCGCGCAGCTCGCGCTCCTGCGCCATCATCAGCGACTGCGGTCCGGCCGGTACTGCCGGCTCAGGCAACACAGGTTCGGAAACGGTGGCAGGCACCGGCGGCGCAGACTCGCGGCTTTTCTTGCTGACGATGCTCTTCACGATCCTTGGCGCCATGATCGCCTTCTCGACCTTGGTCGAGCCGCAGGACGGGCATTCCACCAGCTTGCGCTTGATCTGAGATTCGTAGGCCGCGGAGCTCTGGAACCAGCTTTCGAACGCATGATCGCGTTCGCAGCGCAGTGCGTAGCGGATCATGCCGATCCCCGCACCAGGTGCAGATAGTCGGGCCCCGCCTTCGGATCGGCCATGCCGAAGCGCCGGCCGTGCTGCAGCGAGGGGATCGCCTTGTGCGCGGTCTCGACCCGGCCAGGATCGATGCGGGCCAGCACCACGCCCGGCTCGGTGCCGCCATCGGCCAGCACCTCGCCCCAGGGATCGACGATCAGCGAATGGCCGAAGGTCTCGCGCTTGTTCTCGTGTAGGCCGCTTTGCGCCGCCGCGAACACGAAGCAGCCGGTCTCGATGGCGCGCGCGCGCAGCAGCGTGTGCCAATGCGCCTCGCCGGTCTTACGGGTGAAGGCGGACGGCACGGTGATGAAGCAGGCGCCGGCCTCGGCGAGCGCGCGATAGAGCGCGGGGAAGCGCACATCGTAGCAGATGGTCAGCCCGATGCGGCCCCATGGCAGGTCGGAGATCACGGCGGTCTCGCCAGGCTGGTAGTTAGCGGATTCGCGGTAGCTTTCGCCGCCCGGCAGATCGATGTCGAACATGTGGATCTTGTCGTAGCTCGCGAGGATGCCGCCCTCGGGCCCGATCAGGAACGAGCGGTTGACCGCTTTGTCCTCGGAGAAGCGCAGCGCCAGCGAGCCGACATGCAGATGGATTTTCAGTTCGGCAGCGAGCGCCTGATAAGCCTTGAGCGAGGCGTCCTCGTCCTGGCTCTTCAGGTGCTCGAACAGCGCCGCCCGGTTGAGCTGCATCATGTTGCTGACTTCGGGCGTCTGCACATAATCGGCGCCCTGGGCCGCCGCCTCGCGGATCAGCCGGGTCGCCTGCTCGAGGCTGGGTTCGGGCATCAGGCCGGTGCGCATCTGCACCAGGGCAGCGGTGAAGCTGCGGTCCGTGCTCATGAGGCCACCCCTTCGCCTGCGAGCATGGCATCGAGCTTGCCTGCGCGGTCGAGTGCATAAAGATCATCGCAGCCGCCAATGTGGCTACCGCCGATGAAGATCTGCGGAAATGTCGAGCCCGGGCCGACGCGATCATACATCTGCTGCCGGACCGACGAGTCCTTGCCCGCGTCGTATTCGGTAAAGGCGGCCTTTTTGCGGGTCAGCAGGGATCGGGCGGCGGTGCAATAGCCACAGCCGGGGCGGGTGTAGATCTCGATGGCGGCAGTCATCTGGCGCTCAATTGTTCGTGGAGTCAGCCGATTATATGGGAGGGCGGGGTGCATCCACAACCCGGGCGAAGACCAGCACGTCGACCTGCGCCGCCTTCGCACGCAACAGTGCCCTTGCGCAGGCATCAAGTGTCGCGCCAGTGGTCAGCACGTCATCCACCAGCACAATCCGGCGCCCCTGCACGTCTGATAAGCGGTCGGCAGATACCTGGAACGCGCCCTGCACATTGCTTGCGCGCTGGCTGAGCGACAGCCCGACCTGCTGTTCCGTCACGCGGACCCTTTTCAACGCGTCGCTCCGCCTCACGCCGCTGTGGCGCGCGATCACCCGTGCCAGCGCGCAGGACTGGTT
>NZ_JBARGP010000135.1:0-9923 GCF_049798375.1 Bradyrhizobium sp. | reverse complement strand
GTGGCGAGCGCAAACACGAAGCCGGAGCAGACCGCCTGCAGGTCGAACGCCGCACCGTGGTTGATGCCGAGCGCATTATGCACGGCAACCGCGGTCGCAGGGAACGTGTTGTCCGGCGTCGAGGTCGCGAGCACGATCAACTCGATCGACTGCGGATCGACATCGGCGGAGCTAAGCGCCGCCCGGGCCGCATTGAGGGCCAGATGCGAGGTGAACTCGCCGTCAGCCGCGACATGCCGCTCACGGATACCGGTACGCTGAACGATCCACTCGTCCGAGGTATCGATTCGGCCCGCCAGTTCGGCATTGGTCACCACCCGCTGTGGCAAGTAGGAACCACAGCCGAGCACCACCGAACGTATCGTCACGAGACAGCCTCCTGGGCGGCCGGCACGGAAGCCAGGGCACCGCCTTCGCGATTGAATGTTTGATTGATCTTGGTCAGGAGATCGTAGCGCGCCATCTCATAGCCAACCCCGACCGCTGAGGCAAAGCCTTCGGCATCGGTTCCGCCATGGCTTTTGACCACGATGCCATTGAGGCCGAGCAGCACGCTGCCGTTGCCCTTGCGTGGGTCCATCTTGTTCCGAAGCGTCTGGAATGCGCCGCGCGCCAGGAGATAGCCGATGCGGGCCATCAGGCTGTTCTGGATCGCGCCGCGCAGGACTTCGACGACCTGCCGGGCGGTTCCCTCCGCCGCCTTCAGCGCGACATTGCCGCAAAAGCCTTCCGTCACGACCACATCGGCAGCGCCCTTGCCGATGCCATCGCCCTCGACAAAACCGATATAATCGAGCTGCGGAAGGTTCATCGCGCGCAGCATGTCGCCGGCCTCGCGAATCTCTTCGTGGCCCTTCATCTGTTCGGTGCCGATGTTAAGCAGTCCGACCTTGGGCCTGGCAATATGGAGGCGTGCACTGGCCATCGCACTGCCCATCGCCGCCAGCGCCACCAGATGGCGCGCATCGGCGCCGATGGTGGCGCCGAGATCCAGCACCACGCATTCGCCGTGCAAGGTCGGCCAGATCGCAGCCAAGGCCGGGCGATCGATTCCCTCCAGCATGTGTAGGCAGAACCGCGCCATCGCCACCAGCGCGCCAGTGTTGCCGGCCGAGATCGCGACGTCGGCCTCGCCCTTCTTCACGGCCTCGATGGCGAGCCACATCGAGGACGTCTTGCGCCCCCGCCGCAGCGCCTGGCTCGGCTTTTCATGGTTGCCGACGGCGACGTCGGTGTGGATCACGCGCGCGGCCGCCTTCAGTGCCGCGTGCTGCTCGAGCTCGGGCGCGATCCGCGCCTGGTCACCAAACAACAGGAATTCGCAGTCCGGGTGCCGCGCAAGCGCCACCGCCGCACCGGGAATGACGACCGACGCGCCGACGTCCCCGCCCATGGCGTCCAGCGCGATTCGAACCTTTTGAGGCATGACGTCCCGGAAACCCGATCTTTCTTCATGCGGTCGCGTGAGGCGCTTCACGACAGGGATTAACGCGCACACAGCCGGCCAGGCACCACACGCTGCTCCGGCCGGGCCGCGACAATAGCGCCTCGCCGGGCCGAAACAACCTCTTGACCACAGGCCATTTGCCGGCTTGCAGGGCTGCACCGCCAAGCCGAAATAGTCAGTTAGCCGAAATCGATCAAGGCCTTATGACGCCTTTTCGAGCCTGTTCGGCAATCGACTCAACCATTATCGCCCTTCTTCGATCCACGCGGCTGCAGCGCCTTCAGCGCCGCAAACGGGTTACCCTCGGGGTCGTCGGCCTCGGCCTCAGTCTCGAACACCGCACCTTCCTTGCGCGGATACGGATCGACGCCGAGAAGCAGCGCGTCGGTCGCGATCCGTCCCAGGTCGACCTGACCGTTCATGATGGGCTCCGGCGGATCGGGCACCTCGGCAGCATCGTCCGCATCGTCGTCGACCAGATCCGCCAACTGCGGAATCTGTTCCGGCGGAGCAAAAATGAGGTCGATCGCCTCGTCGATCTCGTTCTCGATCGGATCGAGCGTAACCACGCAATCCTGCCCGATCCGGGCGGTGACCCGGCCGGTGACATGAACCTTGCCGTCCGACTTCGGCGTCAGATCAAACGCCGCCCGCGCCGAGATGACCTCGCGCAGGCGCGCGAGCTCTGCGATCGCCGTTCGGGCTGCCAAATCGGCCTCGATCTCCCGGTGCAACCCGGCTTCCGGGATCTGGGCCACGATGACCGGCGCCGTGCGCCAAGGTTCTTTTTGATGAGGTTCTTTTTGATGAGGGCTCTTTTGAAAGGCATCCCTCGCCGGCTCCCTGACTGTTTCAGTCCGATGACCGGGCGTATCCTTGTGTCTGCTGCTCATGTCGTCAAATCCTGCTCGAGCGGCACCGGGAAGCGCCAAGCGGCGCGCAACAGCGTCGCATCGTCGCATGCCTCCAGGGTGGCCGCGACTCGCGCCGCATGGGCCGCCAGAAGCCGCGCGCTCTCCGGATGCGTCCCATTCAAGATATTCTTCTGCAGCGCTTGCGCCAGCCGTGTCTCACTCTCCGACCAAGCGAGGTCGTAAGCCGCGGTCCGGCCGTAAAATGCCTCGCCGAACTTTTGCATCCGCTTGGGCACGGCGAGGTCCCCCACCCCCATTTCGCGCAGATTGGCGTCCATGTCGCTGCAGAAATGGTCGAACAGGGCCTGCGAGAGCTTGGCGCCACCCGGCACGGTGCGCAACCGCCGCAGCACCAGCCAGAGCTGTAGAATCAACAGATCGAGCCGGCCGTCCACCGTATCGGGCACGTCCAAGTGTTTATAAAACAACGGTTCTCGCGCATGCGCCACGATCATGCCATAGATGGCCTGAATGGTCCCACGCGGGGACTTCGGGGATTTCCTGAAATGGTTGAACGGCCAGAGCATCCGAGGTCCCGCGCATGCACCCCGGTGGGGTCGCGTGTTGCAATCCGTGCCGCTGCCCGGTACGTCAACGCCCTGCCCGATGCAAGGGACGGGGCCCCGTTCGTGAGATGACTGAGCCAATGCGAATTTCTGCCCGTACGTTGTCCCGCGGCCTTGGTGCGCGCCTGCGCACCGCCGGCGTGGTCGCGCTGACCTGCTTCCTGCTCGCCGCTTGTACCGGCGAGCAGTTCCAGAAGGGCTACATCATGCCCCCCGGCGCGCTCGAGCAGATCCCGATCGGAGCGAGCCAGGACCAGGTGCTGATCGTCATGGGCACGCCCTCGACCGTCGCCACCCTGGACGGCGAGGTGTTCTATTACATCTCCCAGCGCGCCGACCGGCCGGTCGCCTTCATGAACCAGCGGGTGGTCGACCAGCGCGTGGTCGCGATCTATTTCGACAAGAACCGCCAGGTGCGCCGGCTCGCCAATTACGGCTTGAAGGACGGCAAGATCTTCGACTTCATCAGCCGCACCACGCCGACCTCAGGCCAGGAACTCAGCTACCTGACGCCGCTGTTCAAGCTGCTCAGCTTCAACTGACGGCGCGCACGCGCCGTCATCCCGGGGCGCCCGTCAGCGGCGAACCCGGGATCTCGAAATTTCAGATCCGGTCTCTTGCACCTCTCGCATTGACGGCAAGAAAAAACAAAAGCCCCGCGGCTCGCACCGCGGGGTTTTCAATTTTGAGATTCTCATCGTCATTCCGGGGCGCCGCGTCAGCGGGGAGCCTGGCATCTCGAGATCCCGGGTTCGATGCTACGCATCGCCCCGGGATGACATGCTGGTCGTCCATGAGACCAGAATGTTAGTGCGCGAGCACCGCGAGCAGCAGGAGCGCCACGATGTTGGTGATCTTGATCATCGGATTGACGGCCGGTCCCGCCGTGTCCTTGTAGGGATCGCCGACAGTGTCGCCGGTCACCGCCGCCTTGTGCGCGTCAGAGCCTTTGCCACCGAAATGGCCGTCCTCAATGTACTTCTTGGCATTGTCCCAGGCGCCGCCGCCCGAGGTCATCGAGATCGCCACGAACAGGCCGGTGACGATGACGCCGAGCAGCATCGCGCCCACCGCCGAGAATGCCGCCGACTTGCCGAGCGGTCCGCCGCCCGCGATCGCGTAGATCACGAAGTAGACCACGATCGGGGACAGCACTGGCAGCAGCGACGGGATGATCATCTCCTTGATCGCAGCCTTCGTGAGCAGGTCGACGGCCTTGCCGTAGTCAGGCTTGTCGGTGCCCTGCATGATGCCGGGCTTCTCGCGGAATTGGCGCCGCACCTCCTCGACGATGGCGCTCGCCGCACGGCCCACCGCGGTCATGCCCATCGCGCCGAACAGATAAGGCAGCAGGCCGCCGAACAAGAGGCCAACCACTACGTAAGGATTGGTCAGCGCGAAGTCGGGCTTGACGCCGGCGAAATAGCTGTGGTTCGCCGGATCGGCAATGAAGTACTGCAGGTCCTGGTTATAAGCTGCGAACAGCACAAGCGCGCCGAGGCCGGCGGAGCCGATCGCGTAGCCCTTGGTGACGGCCTTGGTGGTGTTGCCGACCGCGTCCAGCGCGTCGGTGGATTTGCGGACCTCCTTCGGCAGGCCGGCCATCTCAGCGATGCCGCCCGCGTTGTCGGTGACCGGACCGAAGGCGTCCAGCGCGACGATCATGCCGGCCAGCGACAGCATGGTCGCGGTGGCGATCGCAATGCCGAATAGGCCGGCCAGGCTGTAGGTGATCAGGATGCCGGCGATGATGACGAGCGCCGGCAGCGCGGTCGACTCCATCGAGATCGCGAGGCCCTGGATCACATTGGTGCCGTGGCCTGTGACGGAGGCCTGGGCGATCGACTTCACCGGACGATAATCGGTGCCGGTGTAGTACTCGGTGATCCAGATGATCAGGCCGGTGACGGCGAGGCCGACCACGCCGCAGCCGAACAGGGCCGCGCCGGTGTAATCGACGCCGTCGAGCTTGCCGAAGCCGACCATCCAGGAGATCGCCAGCGCAACGCCGCCCAGCGACAGGATGCCGGTTGCGATCAGGCCCTTGTAGAGCGCGCCCATGATCGACTGGCTGGGGCCGAGCTTGACGAAGAAGGTGCCGATGATCGAGGTGATGATGCAGACGCCGCCGATTGCGAGCGGCAGGATCATCATGTTTTCGAGATGCGGGGTTTTGGCAAAGAAGATCGCCGCCAGCACCATGGTGGCGACCGCGGTCACCGCATAGGTTTCGAACAAATCGGCGGCCATGCCGGCGCAGTCACCGACATTGTCGCCGACATTGTCGGCAATGGTGGCGGGGTTGCGTGGATCATCCTCCGGAATGCCCGCCTCGACCTTGCCGACGAGGTCGCCGCCGACATCGGCGCCCTTGGTGAAGATGCCGCCTCCGAGACGGGCGAAGATCGAGATCAGCGAAGCGCCGAAGCCGAGCGCGACCATGGCGTCGATCACGACGCGGCTGTCAGGCGCATATTTCGCGAACTGAGTCAGCACCGCGAAATAAATCGTGACGCCGAGCAGCGCGAGACCCGCGACCAGCATGCCGGTGATGGCGCCGGATTTGAAGGCGATTTCGAGACCGCCGGCGAGCGAGGTGGTGGCGGCCTGCGCGGTGCGGACGTTGGCGCGTACCGAGACGTTCATGCCGATGAAGCCGGCCGCGCCGGACAGGATCGCGCCGATGGCAAAGCCGATCGCGACGGGAATACCGAGGAAGATCGCCAGAAGCACGAAGATCACGATGCCGACGATCCCGATGGTCGTGTATTGGCGGCGCAGATAGGCCTGCGCGCCCTCACGCACGGCTGCCGCGATTTCCTGCATTCGCGCATTGCCTGCGTCGGCCTTCAGGACCGACGAGGTGGCCCAGATCGCGTACACGATCGAAAGCAACCCGCAGAGCACGATTACCCATAATGCTGACATGTAGTTTCCTCGGCTTTCTGATTTTTATGCCCACGCTCGCCGCGGTTGTTGCAGCGCACGTCCCCGTAAGAGGTCTTCCGCGAATGGGAAGTGCCTCAAACCGCTGCAAGCTTGCCAAAATCGCCTTCATGACGCAACGCCGCGAAAGGCCAAACGGCTTTAAATTCGGTCACTTCCCGCGAGGCGCAATGTGCGATTGCGAACAGATGTTAGAAGTGGCTGAAGGACAGGCGCTTGAGGGGGATTGCTTGCCCTTCCGCGTTCAGAAGGCGCGGGTGTCCATCGCCTGCCGTGATGACGCCGATCTCGGCCACCGCGACACCGGCGCGCCGCGCTTCAGTGCCAAAGGCCTCGCAGCGGTCGGCTGGAACCGTGCACAGGATCTCGAAATCGTCGCCGCCGGAGATCATCGCTTCGAGGTCGGCCGCCCCAACGGCCAGCAGGGTCGCAGCCGCCGGCGAGATCGGGATCTTCGGCAGGTTGACATCGGCGGTGACGCGCGAGGCCGCGCAGAGCTTGGCCAGATCGCCGGCCAGGCCATCGGAGACGTCCATCGACGCGGTGGCAAAGTCGCGCACCGCTTTGGCCAGCGCGTTGCGCGGCTGCGGCACCCGGTAACGGCCGACCAGCATCTCCCGTGCGGCAGGATCAGCGGCTAATGCCGCCGCAGCGGGCTTGCCCTGCAGGACGGCCAGCCCCAGCGAGGCGTCGCCGATCGTGCCCGTCACCATCACGCGATCGCCGGGCCTGGCGCCGAAGCGATGCACCATGCGCCCCAACGGCACCCTGCCCCAGGCCGTGATCGAGATCATGACCGGCCCGGGCGTCGAGACGGTGTCGCCACCGAGCAGCGGGCAGCCGAACGTCCTTGCGTCCTCGCCGAGCCCCCGTCCGAAGGCCGAGAGCCAGGATTCGTCGCTCTGGCGCAGTGCCAAGGTCAGCACGAAGCCGGCCGGCTCAGCCCCCTTGGCGGCGAGGTCAGACAAGTTCACCCGCAGCGCCTTGCGCGCGATGGTGTCGGGCGGATCATCGGGCAGGTAGTGCACGCCCTCGACAATGGCGTCGGTGTTGACGACGAGGTCGTGGCCGTCGGCCTTGATGACCGCAGCGTCGTCCATGAGGCCAAAGGCACCGGGATCGGTCGCCAGCGGCTTGAAATAACGGGCGATCAGGGAGTCTTCGCCGGAGGGAGTGTCGAGGGTCATTGGCTTGATCCCCACCTTCCACTGTGATCGCCGCGCAGGCGGGAATCCAGTATTCCAGAGGCGGTTCGGTTGAACCGATGGGCTGCGGCGTAATGCAGGCCCCGCCGGCGTGGGGCATGACAGCTGTGCTGTGGCCCGCCCCGATGCATTGACCTATCTCTGCTCGAACTCGTCGCCGCGATATTTGCGCGCGAGCTGGTCGAGCACGGCATTGACCATTCCGGTCTCCTCGCGCTCGACGAACGCATGCGCAACGTCGACATATTCCGACACCACGACGCGGGCCGGCACGTCCTTGCGATGCTCGAGCTCGTAAGCTCCGGCACGCAGAACCGCGCGGAGAATCGCATCGATCCGCTTCAGCGGCCAGCCGCGCTCCAGCGCCTCGTCGAGCACGGGATCGATCTTGGTCTGGTCGCGCACCACGCCGGAGACGACGTCGCGGAAGAACGCAGCCTCTGCGGGGAGGTATTGCTCGCCCTCGACCTCGCTGCCGATCCAGTGGCTCTCATACTCGGCAAAGATATCGTTGACGCCTGTGCCAGCCATATCCATCTGATAGAGCGCCTGCACCGCAGCGAGCCGCGCGGCGCCGCGGCGGTTGGCCTTGCGATCAGGGCCCTTGGTACCCAAGCCTTTGGCGCCCGGTTTGCCCTTGCTCTCCGCCATCGCTCTAGCCCCGCGCCAGGCGGCGCTTGATACGCAGCATGGCGAGCGCCGCACGCGCGGCATCGCCGCCCTTGTTGAGCTCGGAGGCGCGCGCCCGTGCCCACGCCTGGTCCTCGGTATTGACGGTGAGAATGCCGTTGCCGAGCGGGAAGCGCTTGTCGACCGCGAGGTCCATCAGCGCGCGCGAGGATTCGTTCGACACGATCTCGAAATGAATGGTATCGCCGCGGATCACGCAGCCGAGCGCGATTGCCGCATCATAGGGCTTGCCGTCTTTCTCGGCAGCATCGAGTGCGATCGCAATAGCGGCCGGAATCTCCAGCGCGCCGGGCACGGTGAGGATGTCGTGCGAAACGCCCGCCGCCTTCAGCTCGGCCACCGCGCCTTCCAGCATCGCGTCCTGGATGTCGTCATAGAATCGCGCCTCGACAATCAGCGCCTTCGCGCCGGAAATATCGGTCTGATCTTTCAGCGGCGCGCGCCGGGCGTCTGCCATTTGATGGTCCGTGCTATCGGGAAGTGGGTTGGCCTTGTAGGCGCGCGCGCCCGCAATGCCAAGGAAAAGCTAAGGAAAGGCTCAGCAAAAGCTATTTCATCTCCGTCAGGCGTGCGGCATAGCGCGCCATCAAATCGACCTCGAGGTTAACCTCGCTGCCCGCCTGCCAGGACGACAAAGTTGTCACGGCCAGCGTGTGCGGAATGATCAGCACCGAGAATTTGACATCATCGACGGTGTTGACGGTCAGCGACACGCCATCCAAGGTCACCGAACCCTTCGATGCGATGAAGCGCGCCAGCTCGCGCGTCGTCTTCAGCACGAAGCGCGCCATATCCGGCAGCTCCTCGCGGCTCTCAATCGTGGCGATACCGTCGACATGGCCCGCGACGACATGACCGCCGAGCTCGTCGCCGATCTTCAGCGCGCGCTCCAGATTAAGCCTGGTGCCGACGGTCCAATGCTTGGCGGTGGTCAGCGCCAGGGTCTCGGCGGCGGCATCGACATCGAACCAGGTCCTGCCATCAGTGACGCCCGACTGCACCACTGTCAGGCAGACGCCGTTGTTGGCGATCGAGGCGCCATCCGCGATACCGGCGCGGTCGTAATGACAGGCGATACGCAGGCGATGCAGCTGGCCCTGCGCGGTCGGTGTGAAGCTTTCGATCTCGCCGATATCGGTGACAATGCCGGTGAACATTTTACGCGCGCTCGTAGATCGTGAGGGTGTCGTGGTCGAAGGTTTCGCTAGCACGGACGCGATAGGCCGGCGACTGCGTGATTGCGTCGAGCGGCAATGCATCCAGCGCAGCGATACCGCCCTCGCCGATCGACTTGGAGCCGCGGAACAGCCAGATCTCGTCGGCCAGCTCGGCCGTGACGAGGGCCGAAGCAATGCGGCTGCCGCCCTCGACCAACAGCCGCGTGATGTTGCGCTCGGACAGCGCATGCAGCACGGCAGCGAGATCGAGCCCTGGGACGGTACGCGGCGACAGGCGAACGACTTGCGCGCCGGCAGCACCGAGCCTGGTCGCGGCGGCCGCTTCGGCCGTCTCCGCGGCCATGACCCACAGCGGCGTGGTCCGGGCCGAATGCACCAGTTGGCTGCTGCCGGAGATGCGCAGCGCGGTGTCGAGTACCACGCGTACCGGCGAGCGTTTCTCCATACCTGGTAGCCGGCAGGTCAGCAGCGGATCGTCCGCCAGCACGGTGCCGATGCCGACCAGAATGGCGTCGCATTGCGCGCGCAACAGGTGCACGCGCATCCGCGTCGCCTCGCCTGTGATCGCCACCGGCTTGTGGCCGGCAGCTCCGATCTTGCCGTCCGGAGAGACCGCGAGCTTGAGGATGACATGCGGGCGCTGGTTGCGGACCCTGCGGAAATGGCCGGCATGGTCATGCACGGCTTCGGCGGAGCAAAGCCCGACATCGACCGTGATGCCGGCTGCGCGCAGCCTGGCATGCCCCTGCCCTGCCACCAGCGGATTGGGATCCTCGATTGCCGAGACGACGCGGGAGATCCCGGCCGCAATGACGGCATCCGCGCAGGGCGGCGACCGGCCGACATGCGAGCACGGCTCCAGGGTGACATA
This sequence comes from Bradyrhizobium sp., assembly GCF_049798375.1. Lineage (GTDB taxonomy): Bacteria > Pseudomonadota > Alphaproteobacteria > Rhizobiales > Xanthobacteraceae > Bradyrhizobium. Next base: position 106 of record NZ_JBARGP010000135.1, on the reverse strand, counting down.
GAGCGTGGCACCGCGTGCCGCCTCGCCCGCGCGCCGCATCGCCGCGGCCTCGGCCCGATTCAACGCCGCCTTCGTCAGGATTGGATTGTCCGCCTGCGACATCGGC
>NZ_JBARGP010000134.1:0-4762 GCF_049798375.1 Bradyrhizobium sp. | reverse complement strand
GCCAAGCAGCATAGCGTCCGCGAAGCCTCGCGATCGCGATACGTGATGATGACGCTGCGGACGATCGAATATCCTGACGGCCATCGCGAGCGGCGCCTGTTGCCAGTGCGCCAGTTCTGGGCCGAGTCGGATTAGCCGCCAGCCTTCATCAGGCAGACTGGCGTCGATCGCTGTAGCAGCGCCTTGCGCCTTCGCGCCACATCGCGATGGTTCCTGCTCGGCGATCTGTCGTCATGACCATCTCTTGTGTGCTATCCGATCTGCAACGACTGTGATCGGAGAACGTCCATGCGAACCATCAGGATCGGCGCCGGCGCCGGCTATTCCGGCGACCGCATCGAGCCGGCGGTCGAGCTCGCCGCGAAGGGGGCGCTCGATTACCTGGTGTTCGAATGCCTCGCCGAGCGCACCATTGCGCTGGCGCAGCAGGCGCGGTTGAAGGATCCAGCCGGCGGCTACGATCCGCTGCTGGCGGCGCGCATGCAGGCCGTGCTGCCGATCTGCCACGCCAACAAGGTTCGCATCATCACCAACATGGGCGCGGCCAACCCGCTCGGCGCCGCCGAAGCGACGCGCGCGATTGCGCGCAAGCTCGGCCTCCCGGGCCTGAAGATTGCCGCCATTACCGGCGACGACGTGCTGACGGAGGCCAAGGACGCCGATCTCGCGCTCGACAATGGCGACAGCGTCAAGGCGCTCGGCAATCGCATCGTCTCCGCCAATGCCTATGTCGGCGCGCGCTCGATCGCCGACGCGCTCGCTGCGGGCGCCGAAATCGTGATCACCGGCCGCGCCGCCGATCCGGCGCTGTTCTTAGGCGCACTGGTGCATGAGTTCGGCTGGGCGATGGATGATTGGGACCTGCTCGGCAAGGGCATCGTGGTCGGTCATCTCCTGGAATGCGCCGGCCAGATCACCGGCGGATATTTCGCCGATCCCGGGCCTAAGGATGTCCAGGGTCTCGCCCGCCTCGGTTTCCCGATCGGCGAGGTCCGCGAGGACGGCGATCTCGTCGTAACCAAGGTCGCTGGCTCCGGCGGCCAGGTCACGCCGGCGACCGTGAAGGAGCAGTTGCTCTACGAGATCCACGATCCCGCGCAATATTTCCAGCCCGATGTGGTTGCTGATTTCTCTGAGGTGCGGATCGAGGAGGTCGGCCCTGACCGGGTCCATGTCACGGGCGGTCGCGGCAAGCCGAAAACGGGCTTGCTCAAGACCTCGGTCGGTTATGTCGACAGCTATGTCGGCGAAGGACAGATTTCCTACGCCGGCCCGGGCGCGGTGGCGCGTGGCCGGCTTGCACTCGACATCGTGCGCGAGCGGCTGGCACTCACCGGCGTCACCACCAGCGAGCTGCGTTTCGACCTGATCGGTGTCAACGCGCTGCATGGTGACGCGTCCGGCACTGCGGAGCCGTACGAGGTGCGTGTGCGCGTCACCGGCCGCACCGAGACGCTGACGGAGGCGGTCAAGATCGGCAACGAGGTCGAGACGCTCTACACCAATGGACCCGCGGGCGGCGGCGGCGCCTGGAAATCGGCGCGCGAGGTCATCGCCGTCGCCTCCTGCCTCGTGCCGGAGCAAGCGGCGCAGCTCAGCGTCTCGCTGGTGGAGTCCTGAAGATGAAGCTGCGCGAGATCGCTCACTCCCGCACCGGCGACAAGGGCAACATCTCCAACATCTCGGTCATCGCCTATCACGCCGATGACTACGCGCTGCTGCGCGAGACAGTCACCGCCGAGCGCGTCAAGGCGCATTTCGCCGGCATCGTGCATGGCGAGGTCGTCCGCTACGAGCTGCCCGGCATCGCGGCGCTGAATTTTGTTCTGAAGGATGCGCTCGGTGGTGGTGTCACCCGTTCGCTGGCGCTGGATGCGCACGGCAAATCGCTGAGCTCGCGCCTGCTCGATCTCGACATCGCGGCAGAACGCGGGGATTGAGGACGGCGGGCTCGGTGCGCTCCCTCTCCCCGTCCATACGGCGCGAGGTCGCAGCGAGCGCGCGGTGCGACAGCGTCTCAATTCGCTCAGCCCTCGTCTCAATTCCAGGCGAGCGAGGCCGTGTAGGCGCAGCGCACGTCTGAGCTGAATGTTCGCAATCCTTCCATTTCAGCGCTGTTGAGCCGCACGCACCTTCATGCGACGGTTTGGCCTCTGCTGTGCTTCGTCTCTGCGAGACCACCTTCGGCTGTCATTTGGAATCCCGTTGCAATGAACCGCTACGATTTGATCATTCGCGGAGGCCGCGTCCTCGATCCCGAAACCGCTTTCGATGCGATCGCCGATGTCGCGGTCAAGGACGGCGTGATCGCCGCCGTCGGCGACATCGCGGGATCGGCTGAGGCGATCATCGACGCCAAGGGGCTGGTGGTCACTCCCGGATTTATCGATCTTCATGCTCACGGCCAGTCGTTGCCGGCCGATCGCATGCAGGCGTTCGACGGTGTCACCACCACGCTCGAGCTCGAGGTCGGGGTGCTGCCGGTAGCGCGCTGGTATGACGAACAGGCAGCGCAGGGGCGCACGTTGAACTACGGCGCCGCAGCCGGCTGGGTGTTCGGTCGCATCGCCACCATGACCACGCAGCAGACCGCCTCCAGCGTCGCCGGCATGGGCGAGGCGATGCGCGACAAGCGCTGGGTCGAGGAGGTCGCGACGCCGGCGGAGACCGCGGAGATCGTCGAGCGCGTGCGCGCAGGGCTGGAGCAGGGCGGACTCGGCGTCGCTTTCCCGAACGCATATGCGCCGGGCACCGGCGTCAAGGAATTGTCGGAGCTGTGCAGCCTCGCCGCGCGCCACAACGTGCCGACCTATACCCACATTGCCTACATGTCGAATGTCGATCCACGCAGCTCGGTCGACGCCTATACGCGCCTGATCGGGCTTGCCGGCTCGACCGGCGCGCACATGCACATCTGCCATTTCAACTCGACCAGCCTGCAGGACATCGAGCGATGCGCCGAGCTGGTGCGGACGGCGCAGGCGCAGGGCCTGAAGGTGACCGTCGAGGCTTATCCGTACGGCACCGGCTCGACCGTGGTCGGGGCCGAGTTCTTTGCCGATCCCGCCTTCTGCCAGCGCATGGGCACCGGCTATGAGGCGATCGAGATGGTGGCCGAGCGCCGGCGCCTGGCGGATCGCGAGGAGCTGTTGGCGCGGCAGCAGCGCGAGCCCGGCGCGCTGGTGCTGATCCATTTCCTCGATGTCGCCGTCAACCAGCGCCATCGCGAGCTGCTGGACGTCTCCGTGATGTATCCGGGCGGCGCGATCGCCTCCGACGCAATGCCCTGGATTCTCGGCAACGGCACGCTCTACACCGGCGACGCCTGGCCGCTGCCGGACGATGCCGTGTCGCACCCGCGCTCGTCGGCAACCTTCACCAAATTCCTGCATGATTGGGTGATCGAACGCAAAGCGGTGCCGCTGATGGAAGGCATCGCCAAGTGCACGCTGATTCCGGCGCAGATCCTCGGTGCTTCGACACCTTCGATGCACAGGAAGGGGCGGCTGCAGACAGGCTGTGATGCGGACATCGCCGTGCTCGATCTCGCGACGCTGAAGGACCGCGCCGACTTCCTCAACATGAACCGGCCGTCCGATGGCGTGAAGCATCTGCTCGTCAACGGCGCGGCCGTGATTGCGGATTGCACCTTGCTGCGCGATGCGCGTCCGGGACGACCCGTTCGTCGATCCGTGACGTCATGATCGTCCCGGTCCTGCTGGTCGCCGGTTATCTCGGGGCGGGCAAGACCACGCTGCTCAATCACCTGCTCGCTAATCCCGGCGGACGCCGGATTGCCGCCGTTGTCAACGATTTCGGCGCCATCGATATCGATGCCGGGCTGCTCGGCACGGTGTCGGACGGCGTGGTGTCCTTGAAGAACGGCTGCATCTGCTGCTCGCTGCAGGGCGATTTGTTGCGCACGCTGGCGTCGGTGATCAAGCGACCCTCGCCGCCGGATGCGATCGCGATCGAGACGTCGGGCGTCTCCGATCCTGCCGAGATCATTCGCAATTTGATGGACCCCGTCGTCTTCAAGGTGGCGCCGCTGGAGACGGTGGTGACCTTGGTCGACGCCCGGCGCGTGCTGGATGAGCCCGAGCAGGCCGAGGACGTGCTGTGGCGCTCGCAATTGCGCGCGGCGGATTTCGTGCTGTTGACCAAGACTGATCTGCTTGACGGTGGCGAGCGCGAGCGGATCACCGAGATCATCGGTCGCCACAAGCCGGCGAGTGTCGTGTTCGACATCGTGCAGGGCGCGGTTCCGCCTGACTTATTATTCAGTCGCAGTGCGACCGTTGTTCGGCCGGTACCGAAGCTGACACTTGCGGCCTCGGAGCCGTTCGCCTCGGTCAGCTGGCGCTCGCAGGCGCCGCTGTCGCTGGCGCGCTTTCAGCAGATCGTGGGTCCGCTGGCCGCGCAGACGCTGCGCATGAAGGGGGTTTTCGTCTTCACCGAGCATCCAGGACAGCCGATGCTGTTCCAATGCGTCGGCACCCGCGCGACGATGTCAGCCTCGCAGCTCGCCCCGCCGGCTGGGCTCACCGCGCAGCTCGTGCTGATCGGCCGGGAAGGGCAGATCGACGCGGGCGCGATCGAGCGGGTCTTGCAGGGGATCATGATCCCCTAAGGCACGGTCTCCATCGAACAAAATCAGGCCGAGCACTCGGTGTACCCTCTCCCCTTGCGGGAGAGGGTGGCTCGCCGCGCAGCGGCGAGACGGGGGAGGGGTCCCTCTCGGCCAGCGCGCGCGTGGAGAGAG
>NZ_JBARGP010000133.1:0-4361 GCF_049798375.1 Bradyrhizobium sp. | reverse complement strand
GGTCGGCGCGGCGCCCGCGCCTCTCGTTGGCCTCGACGCACCGGATGCTGTCTTCATCGGGGGCGGCATCTCGGAGAACGGCGTGTTCGATGCGGTCTGGGCGCGGTTGAAGCCGGGCGGACGATTGGTCGCCAACGCCGTCTCGCTGGAGGGTGAAGCGCGGCTTGCGGCGTTGTTTGCTAACCACGGCGGCGAGCTGATCCGCCTTGCGGTGTCGCATGTGAAGCCGGTCGGCACCATGCACGGCTTCAGGCCCGCGATGCCGGTTACGCAGTGGCGGGTGACGAAACCATGATCGCGCTCGGCATCGGCTGCCGCCGCAACGCCTCGGTTGAAGATATCGAAGCGGTGATCGCGCAGGCGCTCGACGCGGCGTCGCTGTCGGCAGTGTCGATCAGTGTGATTGCAACGGCAGACGACAAGGCGGCCGAACCCGGTCTCGTCGAAGCGGCGCGCCGTATCGGCCGTCCATTGTGCGGCATTGCCGTAGGCAAGTTGGCAAACATGTCCGGTCTCGCGGTGACGCGAAGTGAGCGCGTGCAGCAGTTGAAGGGCGTGCCGTCCGTGGCCGAGACCGCGGCGCTTGCGGCCGTCGGACGAGGCGGGCGCTTGATCTTGCCGCGCATCGCCAACGCGACCGTGACGTGCGCGCTGGCAAGCGATGAGCCGGAGCAGGCCACATGACGGTACATTTCATTGGGGCCGGTCCCGGCGCGCCTGACCTGATCACCTTGCGCGGACGCGACCTGATCGCGCGCTGTCCGGTCTGCCTTTACGCCGGATCGCTGGTGCCGAAGGCGCTGCTGGATCATTGTCCGCCAGGCGCGCGCATCATCGACACGGCGCCGCTGTCGCTCGACGAGATCGTTAACGAAATGGAGCGCGCGACCTCGGCCGGCGAGGACGTCGCGCGGCTGCATTCCGGCGACCTCTCGATCTGGAGCGCGCTCGGCGAGCAGGTGCGCAGGCTCGAGGCGCTGCAGATTTCATACACGGTCACACCGGGCGTGCCAGCCTTTGCGGCTGCCGCTGCAGCGCTGGGACGTGAACTGACCTTGCCCGGGCTCGCGCAATCGGTGGTGCTGACCCGCACCTCGGGTCGGGCCTCGGCGATGCCTGACAGCGAAAAGCTGTCGCTGTTCGCGCAGTCGCGTGCCACGCTTGCCATTCATCTTTCGATTCATGTGCTCGACAAGGTGGTCGACGAGTTGACGCCGCATTATGGCGCGGATTGTCCGGTTGCGATCGTCTATCGCGCCAGCTGGCCGGACCAGCGCATCGTCGCCGGCACGCTCGCCACCATCGTTGCGGCCATGCAGGCCGAGACGGTGGAACGCACGGCGCTGATCCTCGTCGGCCCTGCGCTCCGTGCATCTGATTTTCGTGAGAGTGCGCTCTACGATGTCGACTATCAACGGCGCTTCCGCGGGCGGGGCGAATGACGATCGCAGCCGCACCCAAGGGACTCATCATCGCGGCGCCACGCTCGGGCGCCGGCAAGACCACCGTGACGCTCGGCGTGATGCGGGCACTGGTGCGGCGCGGAACGCGGGTCGCGCCCTTCAAATGCGGCCCTGATTACATCGATCTCGCGTTTCACGCGGCCGCGGCCAAGCGGGCGAGCACCAATCTCGACGGCTGGGCGATGTCGGCGCCGCAGCTTCTGCGGCTGGTGCATGAAACGACGGCCGAGACAGATCTTGCAATCGTCGAGGGCGTGATGGGCCTGTTCGACGGTGCGGCGGCGCCGGGGCGCTCCGGACGCGGCTCGGCAGCCGATCTCGCTGCATTGCTAAGCTGGCCCGTCATTCTGGTGATCGACGTCAGCGGCCAGACCGAGACGGCGGCTGCAGTCGCGCTCGGCTGCGCCAGATATCGCGACGATGTCCGCCTGGCTGGTGTCATCCTTAATCGCGTCGCGAGGGAGCGGCATCGTTCAATGATCGAACCTGCGTTCGACAGGATCGGGATCAAGGTTCTCGGCGCGCTGCCGCGCGACGACAGTCTGGTGCTGCCGGAGCGGCATCTCGGCCTGGTGCAGGCGCAGGAAACCGCTGATATCGAGGCGCGGCTGGAGCGGCTGGCCGATAAGATCGCTTCAACAACCGATCTTGGTGCGATCGCGGCATTGGCGCAGCCGATCGCAAGCGGGCGACACGCCGACGATGCCGATGACATCGGCATCCAGCCTCCGGGGCAGCGCATCGCGATCGCGTCGGACGCTGCGTTTTCGTTCACCTATCCGCATCTCGTGCAGCACTGGCGTGCGCGTGGCGCCGAGATCGTGCCGTTCTCGCCATTGGCGGACGAAGCGCCGGATGCGTTGGCCGATGCGATCTGGTTGCCGGGCGGCTATCCGGAGTTGCATGGTGCGCGCTTGAGCGCGGCGCGCCGGTTCATCGGTGGCCTGCGAAACGCCGCGACGCGCGGCGTGCGCATCCACGGCGAATGCGGTGGCTACATGGTACTGGGGCAGGGGATTGAGGATGCCGGCGGCCATCGCCACGAAATGGCAGGGCTGTTCTCCCTGGAAACGTCATTTGCAAAACGGCGCCTGCATCTCGGCTATCGGCGGGCGCGGCTGCTCGCCGATTGCGGCCTTGGGCTGCGCGGCGCCGTGGTTCATGGCCATGAATTCCATTACGCCAGTATTGTCAGCGAAGGCGACGAACCGTTGATTGATTGCCACGACGCGTTGGGTGTGTCGATCGCGGCGCGAGGGGCGCGGCGTGGTACGGTCAGCGGCAGCTTCCTGCATGTCATTGCCGGAGACGCGCTATGAGTGACGCGAACAGGCCGCCGCGCTTCGACGCAGCTTTCAGAGAGCGCTTTGCCGAGCTGGTGCGCTGGCGGCGCGATGTGCGGCGGTTTCGTACCGATCCAGTTCCGGCCGAACTCATCAAGCGGCTGCTCGCGCTCGCTGCTTACGCGCCCTCGGTCGGCTTCAGCCAGCCCTGGCGTTTCGTGCTGGTGGAAACGGCGGAGCGCCGCGTCGCGATATCAGCCAATTTCGAGCGCGCCAATCGCGCAGCGCTCGACGGCTATGACGGCGAGCGCCGCGCGGCCTATGCGCAGCTCAAGCTCGCGGGCCTCGCCCAAGCGCCGGTGCATCTTGCCGTCTGCGCTGATGAGGCGACCGATGTTGGTCACGGGCTTGGACGGCACACCATGCCGGAGACGCTGCGCTATTCGGTGGTGACGGCGGTGCAGACATTGTGGCTGGCCGCGCGCGCCGAAGGCCTCGGCGTTGGCTGGATCTCGATCCTCGATCCGCAAGCCGCGTGCCGGGCGCTGGAGCTTCCGGCCGATTGGAGCCTTATCGCCTATCTCTGCATCGGCTGGCCGGAAGAGGAGCATGACGATCCCGAGTTGGAACGCCATGGCTGGCAGGAGCGGCTCTGCGATCGCACGACCGAGCCGCTCCGGCGCTGACGATCGGGACCGTCTGCTGGTCTTTGTCGCTCCAGGCGAGCGGCAGCAGGTGCGCTCATGCCCTAGCCCTTCAACGCCGCGAGCAGAGTGTCCGGGCGCTCGGCCATCATCATGTGGCCGGCGCCCGGCAGCACGATGGTCCGCGCCTGCGGGACGGCGGCTGCCAGCGCCTTGCCGGCCTTGGCCGGCGTCATCATGTCCCTTTCGCCGAGAACGAACGTCACCGGCACCTTGATGCGCGAAGCCGCGGCCAGCGCATCCTGATACGCATTGCAGGCGGAGAGATCGGTAAACAGCACGCCGGGTGCGCAGCGCCTCAGGGTCGCCTGCGCGCCGCCATGCATCCACAGACCTGGGGCGCGGCTGCCGCCGAGTTCGGCAGCGTAGCCGAGGCCCCAGATCGAGACCATGTCGATCGCCGCCTGGTCGTTGCTCTCGGCGGCCTTCAGAAGATCGGGACCAACCGTCATGGTCGCCGCGGTACCGATCAGGCTCAGCGCCGTGACCCGGTCAGGATGTCGCGCGGCCGCGTCGACCGCGATCAGCGAACCCATGGAGTGGCCGATCAGATGCGCCGGCTTGGCGCCAGCCGCGTCGAGCAGGGCGATGGTCCAGTTCGCCATCGCAGCAATGCTGGTCAACGCCGGTCCCACCGAGCGGCCATGGCCGGGCAGGTCCGGCACCAGCACGGCATGGCCGTGATGCGCGAACCAGCGGCTGTGCAGCGCCCAGGTCGAATGGTCGAAGCCGGCGCCATGCAGGAACACCACCGTTGGAAGAGTGGGATCGAAATCCCGTCCGCCGGTCGCAACGAAGGTCTCCTTGCCATTCACTGACAGCTGCATGGCTCACACCTTTTGCGAGGCGCGCAGCGCCTGTCCGAGATCGTCGATGATATCGGCCGCGGCCTCGATGCCGACCGACAGCCG
>NZ_JBARGP010000132.1:0-9996 GCF_049798375.1 Bradyrhizobium sp. | reverse complement strand
CTTTCCAGCAGCCTGATCCGGAGAAACTTTCAGCCTACGAATGCGGCTTCAATGCGTTCGACGACGCCCGCATGAAGTTCGACGTCCGCTTCTATCTGGTCGCCATCCTCTTCATCATCTTCGATCTCGAAGTGGCGTTCCTGTTCCCCTGGGCCGTGGCGTTCGGAAAGCTGGGCGCGACCGGTTTCTGGTCGATGATGGTGTTCCTGGCCGTGCTGACGGTCGGGTTCGCGTATGAATGGAAGAAAGGCGCGCTCGAATGGGATTGAGCCCCACCGCCGCAACCTCGCAGCCGGCGATAGCGCAAGCTCCGAGAGGCATTCTCGATCCGTCGACCGGCAAGCCGGTCGGCGCCAATGATCCGTTTTTCCTCGAGGTCAATCACGAGCTGTCCGACAAGGGCTTCTTCGTCGCCGCGGCCGATGACCTCATCACCTGGGCGCGTACCGGCTCCCTGATGTGGATGACCTTCGGTCTCGCCTGCTGCGCGGTCGAGATGATGCAGGTCTCGATGCCGCGCTACGACGTCGAGCGCTTCGGCTTTGCGCCGCGTGCTTCGCCGCGGCAGTCCGACGTGATGATCGTTGCGGGCACCCTGACCAACAAGATGGCGCCCGCGCTGCGCAAGGTCTACGACCAGATGCCGGAGCCGCGCTACGTCATCTCCATGGGCTCCTGCGCCAATGGCGGCGGCTATTACCACTACTCCTACTCGGTGGTGCGCGGTTGCGACCGCATCGTGCCGATCGACATTTACGTGCCCGGCTGTCCGCCGACCGCCGAGGCGCTGCTCTACGGAATTCTGCTCCTGCAGAAGAAGATTCGTCGCACCGGCACGATCGAACGCTGAAGGTTTTTCGAATGGACGACGGCAAGCTCGACGCTTTGGGGCAGACGATCGTTAGCGCGCTCCCGGGCGGCGCGACCGGGCATTCGGTCGCTTTCAACCAGCTAACGGTGACCGTCGAGCCGGCCAAGATCGTCGAGGTCATGACCTATCTGCGTGACGATCCGGCCTGCCGTTTCGTCAACTTCACCGACGTCACCGCGGTCGACTATCCCGAGCGCGAGAAGCGCTTCGACCTGGTCTATCATCTGCTGTCGCCGACCCTGAACGCCCGCATCCGGCTGCGCGCCGAAGTGGGCGAGATGGAGCCGGTGCCGTCGCTGATCGAGGTGTTTCCGGGCGCCGACTGGTTCGAGCGCGAGACCTACGACCTCTATGGCGTGATCTTCACCGGCCACCCGGACATGCGCCGCATCCTCACCGATTACGGCTTCGACGGCCATCCGCTGCGCAAGGACTTTCCGACCACCGGCTTCGTCGAGGTGCGCTACGACGACCAGGAGAAACGGGTGCTCTACGAGCCGGTGCGCCTCAACCAGGAATTCCGCAAATTCGATTTTCTCTCGCCCTGGGAAGGCGCGGACTATCCGCTGCCGGGCGATGAAAAGGCGAAGCCATGAACGAGCAAAGCCCAGGCCTCCGCAATTTCACCATCAATTTCGGCCCGCAGCATCCGGCGGCGCACGGCGTTCTGCGCCTGGTGCTGGAGCTTGACGGCGAGGTGGTCGAGCGCGTCGATCCGCATATCGGCCTCTTGCATCGCGGCACCGAGAAGCTGATCGAAACCAAGACCTATTTGCAGGCGATTCCCTATTTCGATCGGCTCGACTATGTCGCGCCGATGAACCAGGAGCATGCCTTCTGCCTCGCGGCCGAGAAGCTGCTCGGTATCGACGTGCCGCGCCGCGGGCAACTGATCCGCGTGCTCTATTGCGAGATCGGCCGGATCTTGTCGCATCTCCTCAACGTCACCACACAGGCGATGGATGTCGGCGCGCTGACGCCGCCGCTGTGGGGCTTCGAGGAACGCGAGAAGCTGATGGTGTTCTACGAGCGCGCCTCGGGTTCGCGCATGCATGCGGCGTTCTTCCGCATCGGCGGCGTGCATCAGGATCTGCCGCCGAAGCTGATCGACGACATCGACGCCTGGTGCGATCCGTTCCTGAAGGTGGTCGACGATCTCGACCGGCTGCTCACCGGCAACCGGATCTTCAAGCAGCGCAACGTCGATATCGGCGTGGTGACGCTGCAGCAGGCCTGGGAATGGGGCTTCTCCGGCGTGATGGTGCGCGGCTCCGGCGCCGCCTGGGACCTGCGCAAGTCGCAGCCCTATGAATGCTACGCCGAGATGGATTTCGACATTCCGATCGGCAAGAACGGTGACTGCTACGACCGCTACCTGATCCGCATGGAAGAGATGCGGCAGTCGGTGCGTATCATGAAGCAGTGCATCGCCAAGCTGCGCGCGCCGGACGCGCAGGGACCTGTGGTCGTTGCCGACAACAAGATCGCGCCGCCGCGCCGTGGCGAGATGAAGCGGTCGATGGAAGCGCTGATCCACCACTTCAAGCTCTACACCGAAGGGGTGCACGTGCCTGCCGGCGAGGTCTATACGGCAGTCGAAGCGCCCAAGGGCGAGTTCGGCGTCTATCTGGTCGCCGACGGCAGCAACAAGCCCTACAAGTGCAAGATCCGCGCGCCGGGCTTCGCGCATTTGCAGGCGATGGACTTCATCTGCCGCGGCCATTTGCTCGCCGACGTCTCCGCGATTCTCGGTTCGCTCGACATCGTGTTCGGAGAGGTCGACCGCTGATGGGGCAGGCGCCGATCCAGTTCGACCGGGCTTCAGGGGCGCTCGAAGGAGCGAATCTCTGGGAGCGTACGGCTGCGCTGGCGTTGGCGACCGGCTCGAAGATCTCCTCGCACTTCTCGCATCGCGGCTACAATCATTGCGCCAATCTGCTGCGCAAGGCGCTGCCGGAACGCAACATCGCGATCAAGCTCAACGCGGACGCCGTGTTCGAGTTTCCCTATGGCGACGGCTATTGGAGCAAGCTGCTCAACCGTGCCTATCGTTACGAAGATGAGCTGGAGCTGCTGTTTCTGGACTCCGTCGACGTCGACTACACCTTCATCGATTGCGGCGCCAATTACGGCTACTGGTCGGTGTTGGTGTCGAGCGCGCCCTATGGCTCGCACCAGGCGATCGCGATCGAACCGTCCTCGGCGAATTTCTTCAAGCTGGCCAACAATTCGCGTGTCAACCACGGCCGCTTCGATGTGATGAAGTGCGCGATCGGCGCGGCGCGTGGCACCGCGCAACTCACCGGCACCAAGCACGAGGCCTTCAGCATCGCGGGTGATATCGCCGGCGGCGAGCGGGTCCCGGTCATGGCGCTCGATGATTTGATCGATGACGGCAAGGTCACGGCATCGGGAAAATATCTCATCAAGCTGGATGTCGAGGGCGTCGAGATCGAGGCGATCAAGGGCGGTCAGCGCCTGCTTGCCACCGACAGCGTGATCCTGTGCGAAGAGCATGGCCAGGACCGCAACCATACGGTGTCACGCTATATCCTCGACCAAACACCATTGAAGCTTCTGGTTTACGACCCGCAGAGTGGTCGGCTCGAAACCGTCACCGAATTGTCCATCCTCGACCGGATCAAGGTGTCCGCCCACGTCGGCTACAACGTATTCGGCACGGCGAGTGCGTTCTGGCTGAACCGCATCGATGCGCTCAACGCCAAGAGCGCGCGCCGCATTCAATGAAAGACTGAGAGCCCATGTCCGTCCGCCGTCTTGCACCGAAGGAAATGCAGCCCGCGAGCTTCACGTTCACGGACGAGAATCTGGCGTTTGCGAAGGCGCAGATCGCGAAATATCCGGAAGGCCGGCAGGCTTCGGCTGTTATTGCGATCCTGTGGCGGGCGCAGGAGCAGCACGAGGGTTGGGTGTCGGAAGCCGCACTGCGCGTCGTCGCCGACATGCTCGACATGCCCTATATCCGCGTGCTGGAGGTCGCGACCTTCTACACGATGTTCCAACTGCAGCCGGTCGGCAAGAAGGCTCATGTCCAGGTCTGCGGCACCACGCCGTGCCGGCTCCGCGGCGCCGAAGACCTGATCGAGATCTGCCGGCATCGCATCCATCACGATCCTTTCCACCTCTCCAAGGACGGCGATTTTTCCTGGGAGGAGGTCGAGTGCCTCGGGGCCTGCGTGAACGCGCCGATGGTGCAGGTCTGGAAGGACACCTATGAGGACCTGACGCCGGACAGCTTCGGCAAGGTGCTGGACGGCTTTGCGACCGGTCAGCCGCCGAAGCCAGGTCCGCAGAACGGGCGGCAGTTCTCCGCGCCAATGGGCGGGCCGACCACGCTGAAGGAAAACACATGAGCCGCCTCAGCATCCAACCGCTGGTCAAGGAAGCTTTCTGATCATGCTCGCAGACAAGGACCGTATCTTCACCAACCTCTATGGCCTCCATGATTGGGGCCTCGAGGGCGCGCGCCGCCGCGGCGGCTGGGACGGCACCAAAGGCCTGATCGAGAAGGGCCGCGACTGGATCATCAGCGAGATGAAGGCCTCGGGGCTGCGCGGCCGCGGCGGCGCCGGCTTCCCGACCGGGCTGAAATGGTCGTTCATGCCGAAGGAATCGACCGACGGCCGGCCGAGCTATCTCGTGGTCAATGCCGACGAGTCCGAGCCGGGCACCTGCAAGGACCGCGAGATCATGCGGCACGACCCGCATACGCTGGTCGAAGGCTGCCTGCTCGCGAGCTTCGCGATGGGCGCGCACGTCTGCTACATCTATGTCCGCGGAGAGTTCATCCGCGAGCGCGAGCACCTGCAGGCGGCGATCGACCAGGCCTATGAGGCCAATCTGGTCGGCAAGAACAACATCCACGGCTGGCCGTTCGACATCTATGTCGCGCACGGTGCCGGGGCCTATATCTGCGGCGAGGAGACCGCGCTGCTCGAAAGCCTGGAAGGGAAGAAGGGCCAGCCGCGGCTGAAGCCGCCATTCCCTGCCAATGTCGGCCTCTATGGGTGCCCGACCACGGTCAATAACGTCGAGTCGATCGCGGTGGCGCCCACCATCCTGCGCCGTGGCGCGGCCTGGTTCGCCGGCATCGGCAATCCGAACAATGTCGGCACCAAGCTGTTCTGCATCTCCGGACATGTCGAACGCCCCTGCAACGTCGAAGAGGCGATGGGGATTCCATTCCGCGAGCTGATCGAACGGCATTGCGGCGGCATCCGCGGCGGCTGGGACAATCTCAAGGCGGTGATCCCCGGCGGTTCGTCGGTGCGCATGGTGCCGGCCGCGCAGATCATCGATACGCCGATGGAGTTCGACAGCCTGAGCAAGCTGCGCTCCGGCCTCGGCACGGCGGCCGTGATCGTAATGGACAAGTCGACCGACCTGATCCGGGCGATCGCGCGCATCTCCTATTTCTACAAGCACGAGAGCTGCGGCCAGTGCACGCCATGTCGGGAAGGCACCGGCTGGATGTGGCGCGTGTTGAGCCGCATGGCCGAGGGCCGCGCCCACAAGCGCGAGATTGATATGCTGCTGGAAGTAACCAAGCAGGTCGAGGGCCACACCATCTGTGCGCTCGGCGATGCCGCAGCCTGGCCGATCCAGGGCCTGATCGCGCATTTCCGGCACGAGATCGAGGAGCGAATCGATGAATATTCGCATAAGGCCGATATTGATGATGTCGGCGTGCGCGATCCCGTGATGGTGGCCGCGGAGTAGGTGATGGCCGACCGCTTCCTTTTCTCGAGCACGGCGCGGGAGCTGACTACGCTCACGTGCCGACTCAGCTACCGCAGTCTCATCGTGAGGGGCGCCGGAATGGCGCTCGCTCACGCCAGTGGCAGATAATCGCATGACCAAGATCATCGTCGACGGCAAAGAGATCGATGTCCCGCCGGAGTACACGCTGTTGCAGGCGTGCGAGGCGGCTGGCGCCGAGATTCCGCGCTTCTGCTACCACGAGCGGTTGTCGATCGCCGGCAATTGCCGGATGTGCCTGGTCGAGGTGAAGGGCGGCCCGAAGCCGGTCGCGAGCTGCGCCTGGGGCGTGCGCGATTGCCGGCCGGGGCCGAAGGGCGAACCGCCGGAGATCTCGACCCGCTCGCCGATGGTGAAGAAGGCGCGCGAAGGCGTGATGGAATTCCTGCTCATCAACCATCCGCTGGATTGCCCGATCTGCGACCAGGGCGGCGAGTGCGACCTGCAGGACCAGGCGATGGGCTATGGTGTCGACACCAGCCGCTTCGCCGAGAACAAGCGCGCGGTCGAGGACAAATATCTCGGCGCGCTGGTCAAGACCTCGATGAACCGCTGCATCCAGTGCACCCGCTGCGTCCGCTTCTCGGCGGAAGTCTGCGGCGTGCCGGAGATGGGTGCGACCGGCCGCGGCGAGGATATGGAGATCACGACCTATCTGGAGCATGCGCTGAGCTCCGAGCTGCAGGGCAATCTGGTTGATATTTGCCCGGTCGGCGCGCTGACGTCGAAGCCTTATGCGTTTGCCGCGCGCCCGTGGGAACTCGGCAAGACCCAGTCGATCGACGTGATGGACGGGCTCGGCTCCGCGATCCGCGTCGATACCCGCGGCCGCGAGGTGATGCGGATCCTGCCGCGCGTCAATGATGCCGTGAACGAGGAGTGGATCTCCGACAAGACCCGCCACGTCGTCGACGGCCTGCGTACGCAGCGGCTCGACCGGCCCTACATCCGCGAGAACGGCAGGTTGCGCGCGGCGTCCTGGCAGGAAGCCTTCAATGCGATCGCCGCCAAGGTGAAGCGGATCGACGGCAAGCGCATCGGCGCTATCGCGGGCGATCTCGCTGCGGTCGAGGAGATGTTCGCGCTGAAGGACCTGCTCGGGCGCATCGGCTCGACCAACGTGACGGTGCAGGGCGGCGACAGCTTCGATCCGAAGGCCGGCCGCGGCTCCTACATCTTCAACCCGACCATTGCCGGCATCGAGCAGGCCGATGCGATCCTGATCGTCGGCGCCAATCCGCGCAAGGAAGCGGCCGTGCTGAACGCACGCATCCGCAAGCGTTGGCGCTCGGGTCAGCTCAAGGTCGGCGTGGTCGGCCAGAAGGTCGATCTCACCTATGACTATGAGCACATCGGCGCCGGCACCGATTCCTTGAACGATGTCGCCGCCGGCAAGCATTCGTTCGCGACCACGTTCCGCAATGCCAAGAACCCGATTATCATCGTGGGAGCCGGTGCTGCCGCACGTCATGACGGCGCGGCGCTGCTGTCGCTTGCAGCCAAGATCGCGCTCGACGTCAACGCGCTGCGCGACGACTGGAACGGCTTTGCCGTGCTGCACGACACTGCTTCGCGGGTCGGCGCGCTCGACATCGGCTTTACCGGTACCGGTCTCACCGCGGCGCAGATGACGACCTTCGGCACCATGGACGTGCTGTTCCTGCTCGGCGCCGATGAGATCAACGTGCCCGAGGGCGTGTTCACGGTCTATATCGGCACCCACGGTGACCGTGGCGCGCATCGCGCTGACGTCATCCTGCCGGGCGCGGCCTACACCGAGAAATCCGGCATCTACGTCAACACCGAAGGGCGGGCACAGGCGACCGGCCGCGCATCGTTCCCGCCGGGCGAGGCACGCGAGGACTGGGCGATCATTCGTGCGCTGTCGGACGTGCTCGGCAAGAAGCTGCCCTACGACTCCCAGGCCGCGCTGCGTGCCGCGATCTTCAAGGTCGCGCCGCATCTTCAGCGCCTCGACCAGATCGAGCCGGGCAAGCTCGCCGATCTCAGGGCATTGGCAGGGAAGGGCGGCAGCCCGGAGAAGGCGCCGTTCAAGACCCTCGTCGAAGACTTCTATCTCACCAACCCGATCGCACGCGCATCGGCGGTGATGGCGGAATGCTCCCGCCTCGCCGCCGGGCAGGCCGTGCTGACGGCAGCGGAGTGAGCGTGATCTGATGGCTGATTTCTTCGCAAGCTCGTTCTGGACCGGCTTCCTCTGGCCGCTGATCATCATGGTCGCGGAAAGCGTGCTGCTGCTCGTGGTGCTCCTGATATCGGTGGCCTACATCCTGTTGGCTGACCGCAAGATCTGGGCAGCCGTGCAGATCAGGCGCGGCCCCAACGTGGTCGGGCCGTTCGGCCTGTTCCAGTCCTTTGCCGACCTTTTGAAGTTCGTGCTGAAGGAGCCGATCATTCCCGCCGGCGCCAACAAGGGCGTGTTCCTGCTGGCACCGCTGGTGTCCTGCGTGTTGGCGCTGGCGTCCTGGGCGGTGATTCCGACCAATCTCGGCTGGGCGATCGCCGACATCAATGTCGGCATCCTCTACATCTTCGCGATCTCGTCACTGTCGATCTACGGCATTATCATGGCCGGCTGGTCGTCAAACTCGAAATACCCATTCCTTGCGGCGCTGCGCTCGGCAGCGCAGATGGTGTCCTACGAGGTCTCGATCGGTTTCGTCATCATCACGGTACTACTCTGCGCCGGCACGCTGAACCTGTCGGCCGTGGTCGAGGCGCAGCACGTGCGCGGGCTGGCCAGCCTGATTGGGCTGCCGAAGCTGACCATCCTGAACTGGTACGTCTGGCCGCTGTTCCCGATGTTCGTGGTGTTCTACGTCTCGGCGATGGCGGAAACCAACCGTCCGCCGTTCGATCTCGTCGAGGCGGAGTCCGAGCTCGTCGCCGGCTTCATGGTCGAATACGGCTCGACGCCGTACCTGCTGTTCATGCTCGGCGAATATGTCGCGATCTGCACGATGTGCGCGCTGGGCGCGATTCTGTTTCTGGGCGGCTGGCTGCCGCCAATCGATGTCGCGCCCTTCAATTGGGTCCCGGGCGTGATCTGGTTCTTCCTGAAAGCCTTTTTCATCTTCTTCATGATTGCGATGTCGAAAGCGATCGTGCCGCGCTACCGCTACGACCAGTTGATGCGACTCGGTTGGAAAGTGTTCCTGCCGCTCTCGCTGGCCATGGTGGTCATCGTTGCCGGCGTGCTGCACTTCGCCGACATCGCGCCGAAATGAGGCCGTCAATGAATGTCAACGCCACCGCCCGTTCGCTGCTGCTGTCGGAATTCGTATCGGCGTTCTTCCTCACGATGCGCTATTTCTTCCAGCCGAAGCCGACCATCAATTATCCGTTCGAGAAGAACCCGCTCTCGCCGCGCTTTCGCGGCGAGCATGCGTTGCGCCGCTATCCCAACGGGGAAGAGCGCTGCATCGCCTGCAAGCTGTGCGAGGCGGTCTGCCCGGCGCAGGCGATCACGATCGAGGCCGGGCCGCGTCGCAACGACGGCACCCGCCGTACCGTGCGCTACGACATCGACATGGTGAAGTGCATCTATTGCGGGCTGTGCCAGGAGGCATGCCCGGTCGACGCCATCGTCGAGGGGCCGAATTTCGAATTCGCGACCGAGACCCGCGAGGAGCTCTACTATGACAAGGCCAAGCTGCTCGCCAATGGCGACCGCTGGGAGCGCGAGATCGCCAAGGCCATCGCGCTCGACGCGCCGTACCGCTGAGGGCTGATGATGATCTTGCCAGCGCTCTTCTTCTATCTCTTCGCCGCGGTCTGCGTCGCCTCAGCGGTGATGGTGATCGTCTCGAAGAATCCCGTTCACTCGGTGCTCTATCTGATCCTCGCCTTCGTCAACGCCTCCGGCCTGTTCGTGCTGATGGGCGCCGAATTCCTGGCGATGATCTTGATCGTGGTCTATGTCGGCGCGGTCGCGGTGCTGTTCCTGTTCGTGATCATGATGCTCGACGTCGACTTCGCGGAGCTGCGCGAAGGCTTCATCCAGTATCTGCCGGTCGGCATCGTGATCGGCGGCATCTTCATGTTCGAGCTGCTGCTCACCGTCGGTGCCTGGGTGATCAACCCGACCGTCACCAAGCAGATCACCGCGCCGATCCCGATCAATGTCAGCAACACCGAAGCGCTCGGGCTCGTGCTCTATACGCAGTACATCCACTACTTCCAGCTCGCCGGCATGGTGCTGCTGGTCGCGATGATCGGCGCCATCGTGCTGACCCTGCGGCACAAGGCGAACGTCAAGCGGCAGGACATCAATGTGCAGAATGCACGCACGCCTGAATTGGCGATGGCGGTGCGCAAGGTGGCCT
>NZ_JBARGP010000131.1:0-1953 GCF_049798375.1 Bradyrhizobium sp. | reverse complement strand
ACAGGCTGTCGACCGGGATCAGCCCGATCGGCGCATCCTCGGGCCGGTTGCGATCGGCCGGCACATAGCCCTTGCCGGTCGCGACCGTGAACTCCATGCGGATCTCGGCGCCCTCGTCCAGCGTGCAGAGCTGCAGGTCCGGATTGAGCACCACGACGTCGCCGACGGTCTGGATGTCGCCGGCGGTCACGGAGCCAGGCCCCTGCTTCTTCACGACCATGCGCTTCGGGCCTTCGCCCTGCATCTTGATCGCGATGTCCTTGACGTTCAGCACGATGTCGGTGACGTCCTCGCGGACGCCGGCGATCGAGGAGAACTCATGCAGCACGCCGTCGATGTGCACGGACTGCACGGCCGCGCCCTGCAGGGACGACAGCAGGATGCGGCGCAGCGCATTGCCGAGCGTCTGGCCGAAGCCGCGCTCGAGGGGTTCGGCCACCACGGTCGCGAAACGGGCAGCGTCCGACCCGGGCGTGACCTGCAGCTTGTTCGGCCGAATCAATTCTTGCCAATTTTTCTGGATTGTCACTGTTTCACCCATACGGGCCAACCTTCTCGGTCTGAACGGCTGGCGTTGGAGACCCGCGCATCAGAACGCGGCAATCAAAATGCTCTAAAGCACAATGAGGCGGACCCGCGGCCCGCCTCCTTCACATCAGACCCGCCGGCGCTTGCGCGGACGGCAGCCATTGTGCGGGATCGTCGTCACGTCGCGAATCGAGGTGACGGTGAAACCCGCAGCCTGCAGCGCACGGAGCGCCGATTCACGGCCCGAACCCGGACCCGCAACCTCGACCTCGAGGGTGCGCATGCCGTGCTCCTGGGCCTTCTTGGACACGTCCTCCGCCGCGACCTGGGCGGCATACGGGGTCGACTTGCGCGATCCCTTGAAACCCATCGTGCCGGCCGAGGACCAGGCAATGGTGTTGCCCTGCGCGTCGGTGATGGTGATGGTGGTGTTGTTGAAGGACGAATTGACGTGGGCGACGCCCGAGGCGATGTTCTTGCGCTCACGACGACGGACGCGACCGGCTTCCTTAGCCATATAAGTACCCTTCTTGAGATCTCAACGCCGCCGTAATGCCAGCGGCTACACCGAAAAAAGCGAATGGTAGTGGCAAATAGCGAATAGGATTCTGTCCCTACTCGCCATCCGCCACTCGCTATTCGCAATAATTACTTCTTCTTGCCAGCGATCGCCTTGGCCGGACCCTTGCGCGTGCGCGCATTGGTGTGGGTGCGCTGGCCGCGCACCGGCAGGCCGCGGCGATGCCGCAGGCCGCGATAGCAGCCAAGGTCCATCAGCCGCTTGATGTTGATGCCGGTCTCGCGACGCAGATCGCCCTCGACGACGTAGTCGCGGTCGATCACTTCGCGGATCTGCAGCACTTCCTGGTCGCTGAGCTGGGCAACCCGGCGATCCTCGGGGATCTTGACCTTCTCGATGATATCCGACGCGATCTTCGGGCCGATACCATGAATGTACTGAAGCGCGATCAGGACGCGCTTGTTGGTCGGGATGTTGACGCCGGCAATACGGGCCACGGACTTCTCTCCTGTGCCGATCCAGAGGCGGACCGGTCTTCGTTCTAGCTATCTCGGGCAGGTGTCCGCAAACGCGAACAAGACGCCCACCCCTCGATTCGCAGGGCCCGGCATCTTCTAGAATCTACCGACTTGGATGTGGGCTTATTAGTGGATTCATACGGCTGTCGTCAACCGCTCGGAGCGCTTCGATTCCGAAGTTTTGCAGCCTGTCAAGAACGACCATGCTGCCCAACCAAGGAATCAAAGAACCACCTTCAACCTTCTGATTTCACTTCATTTTTAGCCTAAGGCACCGCGCCTGGAGGAGCTATCCACCCCCGGCCGGCGCTTCAATTCACCGCGATTAACCCCTCGCTCGCCGTTTTCCGAGCTTTTTTCCAGCCTTAGCAGCGGCCTTTCGCGCGC
>NZ_JBARGP010000130.1:0-16900 GCF_049798375.1 Bradyrhizobium sp. | reverse complement strand
CCTTCACCGTCGCCGGGACGCCATCGAGCGAGCCGACCGGCTCGTCCTGGCTCCAGCGGTCGGTGGACGCCTTGGCGGCGGCGCGCGCCGCGTCGGGGTCGAGCAGATAGAGCGCCTTGATGTGCGGCTCCCAGGCCGCGACATGCGCCAGCACCTCCTCCATCACTTCGGATGGCGAGAACTGGCGCGCGCGATAGCCGGCGATCAGATCGACCGCCGCCAGATCATGCAGCGAGGTAATCTCCTGTGAGATCGCTTTATGCATGGGAGCCTTCGGGAAGCCGGGTTTCGATGATGCGGGCAAACATGCTGGCGCCGATCGGCAGGATCTTGTCGTCGAGCACGTAGCCGGGATTGTGCACCGGCACCTCACCGTCATGTCCGACCCAGAAATACGCGCCAGGAATCGATTGCAGCATATCGGCGAAGTCCTCGCTGCCCATCTTCGGCGTCGTGCGGGTGATCACCTTGGACGGATCTACCACCGTGCGCGCGACGTCCTCGACCACCTTGCTCTGCGCTTCCTGGTTCACCAGCACGCTGAAGGTGTCACGGATGTCGGCATCGATCTCGCAATTATAGGCGACCGCCATGCCGGCGCAGATCGCGCGCATGCGCTCGCGGATCAAAGCGCGGGTGCCGTCGTCGAAGGCGCGGACGGTGCCGCACAGCCAGGCGTCGCCGGGAATCACATTGTAGGCGGAGCCGGCATGGATCTGGGTGATCGACACCACCGCCGGATGCAGCGGATCGACGTTGCGGCTGACGATGCTCTGGATCGACTGCGCCAGCGCGGTCGCGATCACCACGGCGTCCTTGGACCGCTCCGGCATCGCGCCATGCGCGCCGTATCCGGAAATACGGATGTCGAAGAAGTCGGCGCCGGCCATCGCCGGTCCTGGCAGGATCGCGATCTCGCCATGCTTGAGGTCGGGCGCGTTGTGCAGGCCATAGAGCTCGTCGCAGGGGAACTGCTCGAACAGGCCGTCCTTGATCATGGCGCGGGCGCCGCCGAGGCCTTCCTCGGCCGGCTGGAAGATGAAATGCACGGTGCCGTTGAAATTGCGGGTCTCGGCGAGATAGCGCGCGGTGCCGAGCAGCATGGTGGTGTGGCCGTCATGGCCGCAGCCGTGGAAGCGGCCCGGAACGGTCGACCGCCACGACAGGTTCGTATTCTCCTCCATCGGCAGCGCGTCCATGTCGGCACGCAAGCCGATCTTCTTGGCGCCGTTGCCGCCCTTGCCCTTGAGCACACCGACAACGCCGGTGCCGCCAAGGCCACGATGCACCTCGATGCCCCATTGCGCGAGCTTCTCGGCGACGATGCCCGACGTGCGTACCTCCTCGAAGCCGATCTCGGGATGGGCGTGCAGGTCGCGACGGATGGCGGTGAGCTCGTCAGCGTAGCCTTGGATGCGGTCGATGGTGGGCATGGATCTCGTTTCCCTTGGCAGGTGATATCAACGTTACAGAGCGAAGGCCGGACCGTTCGGCTTGAGGCGAATGCCCGGACGCAGCCGTGTCCAGGGCAGGGTGGCGGGATCGGCCGGCATCGCGCCGGGCGCGGCGCAGATCAAAAGCTGCTCGGCGATCGGCTCGAAATCGGCGCGGAAATGCACCGAGCTCTTGTTGACTAGGATCGCCTGCTCGGTCGGCTCGATGCCGACGAACCGGAACATCTCCTGATCTGCGAGCTGCGCCTTGTGAGACACGACAACGACGCTGATATCGCCGATCCGAAGCGCGGCAGAGGGACCCATTTCCATCTTGCGGCCGCCATAGAACGGTCCAGGCGCGACGAAGCGGCCATCCGACAACTGCTCGACGAGAAAGCTTTCTTCGAACGGCGCGTCGCCGGGAATGCCGGATTTGCCGCCGAGTGACAGGGTGACAGTTGCCCCTGTGCCTGCTGCGTGCGCCGCCAGTGCCGCGCCCGGATCGTAGATCATGCCGATCGCGGCGCGTTGCGCGCGGTTGCGCACCAGCGCGCGCAGCATGCCGGTGGTGTCGGAATCGCCGCCGGCGCCGGGATTGTCCTGGGTGTCGGCGATCACGATCGGCTTCGCGGCGTTCTTCGCCAGCTCCATGGCTTTGCGCACGCCGTCGTCGGGCGAATAGATCTGGCCCGCGAAATCGTTCTCATGGCCTGTGACGAGTGCCGCGATTGCATCCGCCGCCGCGTCCGCATCGGCTTGGGTCTTGCCGTAAGCAAACACGCTCGGGCCGCAATGGACGAAGTCGGCGGCCGGAAAGCCCGGCGCGAAGGACAAGGTCGGCACCGCGTCGCTCTGATAGGTCGCAAGCGTCTCGTAGATACCTTTGGCCGGCTGGTCGTTGGTGCATTGCCAGCTGATCGGAATCAGGAACGGGAGCTGGCGGAACGCCTTCGCGAAGCACTGGCCATCCAACAACAATGCCATATGCTCTGCTGCCGCGCGGCCGGTGTCGGCCATGTCGGTGTGGGGATATTTGCGGTAGGCGATCAGCGCATCCGCATTGTCCATCATCTGCGGCGTGACGTTGGCGTGGAGATCGAGGCTCGCAACCAAGGGGACGCTGGGGCCGATCACCTTACGCACGCGCGCCAGAATTTCGCCTTCGCCATCATCATAATGCTCTGATACCATGGCGCCGTGCAGATCGAGATAGACGCCGTCGAGTTTGCCGGCCGCCTTGATGCGATCGACCATGACACCGACGATCCGCTCGAACGCGTCCTCGGTGACGTGGGCCGACGGGCTCGCATAGCAGGCGATGGTCGGCACCACCTCCCAACCCTTGGCTTCGGCAATGTCGATGAAGCCGGCCTGACCGGCATTGATGTTGCGCATCGTGGTCAGCACGTTGGCCGCGTCGGCGATGGTCGGCCTGCCGCTGCCATGCATGAAGGCGTCGTAGTCCGCCTTGGTCGGCGCGAAGGTATTGGTCTCGTGCAGGAAGCCGCCGGTGGCGATGCGGGTCATTCAGTCGGGCCTCGTGCCGTGGGTGCGCCAACGGACGTTAGACCGTGCCTCGCGGGCTGTGCAAGCAATCGAGCGATGCCGATTTGCATGGGTTTCCCGTCTTTGCGAGGAGTGCTCGCAATGACCGAAAAAACTACGCCACCGCTTCTGCCACGGGGCGGAAGTTGGCAAAGTCCCAGTTGCGGCCAGGCGCCGCATCCAAGAGCGCGCGGGTGTAGTCCTGCTTCGGAGCAGTCAGCACGTCGCCGGCGGGGCCTTGTTCGACGATGCGGCCTTTCTGCATCACCACCACGTCGTCGCAGATCTGTGCCGCAACGCGCAAATCGTGGGTGATGAACAGGATCGCGATGCCAAGCCGGCGCTGGATCTCATCCAGCAGGTCCAGCACCTGCGCCTGCACGGAGACGTCGAGCGCCGAGACCGCTTCGTCTGCGACCAGCACATCCGGATCGAGCGCGAGCGCACGCGCAATGGCGATGCGCTGGCGCTGGCCGCCGGAGAACTGATGCGGGAAGCGCGAAATCGAATCCGGGGGCAGGCCGACCAGCTCCAGCAACTCGCGGGCGCGCGCCAGCGCCTGGCTCCGCGGCGTGCCGTAATTGACCGGACCTTCCGCGATGCTCTCGCCGACCGAGAGGCGCGGATTGAGTGAGCGATAGGGATCCTGGAACACGATCTGGATGCGCTTGCGGTGCGGCTGCAGCAGGCGCCGCGGCAGGATCGAGATCTCGTGACCCGCAAGGCGCACGCCACCGGAGGTCGGATCGATCAGGCGCACGATGCAGCGCGCCACGGTCGATTTGCCCGAGCCGCTTTCGCCGACGATGCCGAGCGTGCGGCCCTTGCGCAAGGTGAGGGTGACGTTCTCTGCGGCGACGACCTCGCGCGCTTTGCCGAGGAAGGATCGCTCGCGATAGACCTTGCCGAGCTCATTGGCCTCGAGCACCACCGGTTCCGTGGTGTCGGGTCGCGGCGGGCGCGGAATCAGGCTCGGCACGGCGGAGAGCAGGTTGCGCGTGTAGTCCATGGTGGGTTGGCGCAGGATGGTGTCGAGCGCGCCGGTCTCGACCAGGCGGCCCTGCCGCATCACGGCGACACGGTCGGCGATCTCGGCGACAACGCCCATGTCGTGGGTGATGAACAGCACCGCGGTGCCGTGATCGCGCTGCAGCTCGCGGATCAGCGACAAGATCTGCTTCTGCGTGGTGACATCGAGTGCGGTGGTCGGCTCATCCGCGATTAGCAGTTTCGGTTCCAGCACCAGCGCCATTGCGATCATGATGCGCTGACGCTGGCCGCCCGAGAGGCGATGAGGATAGGAGCGGAAGATACGCTCGACATCGGGCAGGTGCACCTGCTCCATCATGTCGAGGATGCGCTTGCGGCGGGCGCGGCCATCCAGCGACGTATGCGCGCGTAAAACCTCGTCGATCTGCTTGCCGACCGGCACCACCGGATTGAGCGCGGTCATCGGCTCCTGGAAGATCATCGCCATGGTGGTGGCGCGCAATTGCCGCAGGCGGCGATCGGTCGCGGTGAGAAGCTCTTCGCCGACCAGCTTGATGCTGCCACTCACGGGTTGCAGCGCGTTCTTCGGCAGCAGGCCCATGGTGGTCAGCGAGGTGACCGACTTGCCGGAGCCGCTTTCACCGACCACGCAGAGCGTCTCGCCCTTGGCGACCTTGATCGAGACGCCGTCGATGATGCGTAGCCCGGCGGTGGCCCTGGTCTTGCCGAGCGCGACGACGAGGTTGTCGATGTCGAGGATGGTGTCGGTCATATCAGCAACTCTCTGCCGTCATTGCGAGGAGCGTAAGCGACGAAGCAATCCAGTCTGGTTTCGTGGAACGATGCTGGATTGCTTCGCTTCGCTCGCAATGACGGTGTACGGAGGCAGTCTCACTTGCCGCCCTCCCGCTGCTTCATGCGCGGATCGAGCGCGTCGCGGGCTGCGTCGCCGATCAGGTTGATGCTGAGGATCGCGATCGAGAGCAGCAGGCCCGGCCAGAAGATCAGCGACGGCTTGACCTGGAAGAAGGAGCGGCCCTCGGCCATGATGTTGCCCCAGGTCGGGGTCTCCGGGCTGATGCCGGCGCCGAGGAAGGACAGGATCGCCTCGGTGAGGATGGCGGAGGCGCAGACATAGGTGCCCTGGACGATCAGCGGCGCGATCGTGTTCGGCATCAGATGCCGCCACATGATCTTGGGCAGCGAGGAGCCGAGCGAGATCGCGGCCTCGACATAGGGCTCCTCGCGCGCGGTCAGCACGACCGAGCGCACCAGGCGCGCCACGCGCGGGATCTCCGGAATGGTGATCGCGATCATCACGGTGGTGATGCTGGCTCCGGACAGCGAGACCACGGCGATGGCGAGCAGGATGGCCGGGATCGCCATCAGGCCGTCCATCACGCGCATCATCACGGCATCGATCCATTTGAAGAAGCCGGAGACGAGCCCGATGAGGAGGCCGAGCACGACCGAGAACAAGGCCGCGCCGACCCCGACCAGCAGCGAGATGCGGCCACCATAGATGACACGCGACAGCAGGTCGCGGCCATAGGCGTCGGTGCCGAGCAGGAACTGCGCGCTCGACGGCTTCAGCCGCTGCGCCGGCGCCAGCAGCAGCGGATCATGCGGCGCGAGCAGCGGTGCCGCCACCGAGATGAGCACGATCAGCGTAAGGCAGATGGTCGCGGTCGCGATGATTGGGGTCGAGGTGAGGAAGCCGAACCGGACCCGCAGCCGCGAGGTGACCGGGATGGACGGCTCGGGATGGGTGACGATCGCCATCGATGACAGGCCTCTAGTAGCGGATGCGCGGGTCGAGCAGGGAATAAGCGAGGTCGATCACCAGATTGACCGCGAGATAGATGAAGGAGGTCAAAAGGATCATGCCCTGGATCACCGGATAGTCGCGCGCCAGCACCGCATCCACGGTCAGGCGTCCAATGCCGGGCAGGTTGAACACGCTTTCGGTGACGACGACGCCGGAGATCAGGAGCGCGAAGCCGGAGCCGATCACGGTAATCACAGGCACGGCGGCGTTGCGCAGCGCATGGCGCAGCAGCACGGCGACCTCGTTGACGCCCTTGGCGCGCGCGGTGCGGACGAAATCCTCGCCGAGCACGTCCAGCATCGCCGCACGCGTCATGCGCGCAATCAGCGCGACGTAGATGAAGGAGAGCGCGCAGGTCGGCAGGACGAGGCGCTCCAGGAACTGACCGAGTCCTGAGGATAGGCTCTTGAAGCCCTGCACCGGCAGCCAGCGCAAATCGAGCGCAAACACCTTGATCAGCAAGTAGCCGATCACGAACACCGGCACGGAGAAGCCGAGCACCGACAGGCCCATCACGAAGCGATCGATCCAGGTGCCGTGCTTCCAGGCCGCGAGGACACCGAGCGGCACGGCGACGACGATCGACAGGATGATGGTGGCGATCGCGACCGACAAGGTCGGTTCGACGCGCTGGCCGATCAACTTCAAGACCGGCACATGCGAGATCAGCGACACGCCGAGATCGCCATGCAGAAGCTGGTTGATCCAGTTCAAGAACTGCAAATAGATCGGCTCGTTGAGGCCGAGCGAGGTGCGGATGCGTTCGAGCTGCTCGGTCGTCGCATTGTCGCCGGCCAGAATCGCGGCGGGATCACCGGGTGTCAGGCGCAGCAGCAGGAAGACGAACAGCGCGACCACGCCCATGACGGGGATCGTGGCAAGCAGACGGCGGAGCAGATATCCGATCATCGGGAGGTCGTTGCCTTCAGCGTGGGCTCGAGGATGTTACACAGCGCCGTGAGTATGCCTGCATGTCACTGATACTCATCGGATACAAGCTCTCCCGGAACGGCGCCGGTTGATGGGTGCAAGGCGCGTGCCATCGTACGGGCGGATTTTTTGATGTCCGGAATCATGAGGCGCGACTCTCACCGGTCGAGAGCGCGCAGATGCGGGACAGGTGCGTATAAGGAAGGTCGGTTTCGCTGGCCCAGGCGTTGAACTGCGCCTGAACCTTGGCGAGATCGCCTTTCGACTTCACCTCCTCGGCGATATCGAGGCCGGCATCGCGCAGGCACGCGACGACATCCCTTGATGTAACGAAGCCGTCGAAGCCGAGGACGCGCAGCAGCATTTGTCCCGTGTTGCCGCCGAGGCGATTGCCGCGCTTGGCAAGGAGATCGAGCAGGCCGATCTCGTCAGATGATGGCCAACTCGCGAGCAATTTGCCGAAGCTGCCGTGTTGCTTTGCAATATCCTGAAGGAACGCGGCGTTGGCGCGCACCGACATGATCTTCGGCGCATTGCGCACGATGCGGGCGTCGCGCAGCAGGCCGTCCCAGTAATCATCGGGCTGGAACAAGAGCTGCGTGGGCTGGAAGCCGAGAAACGCGGTTTCGAAGTCAGGCCATTTGGTTTCGATGACGCTCCAGGCAAAGCCTGCGCAAAATACGCGCTTGGTCATTTCCGCCAGCGCGCGATCATCCCCGAGTTTCGTCAGGGATGTTGCATCGGGAATGGCCGGCAGCAACGCCTCGAGCGCCTTTGGCCCACCTTTCCGTTTCTCCGCCCTGGTTCGGATGGTCTTGAACGAGCTCATGCGCGCCGCGTCACCCTGCTTATCCCATGGAGGACAGCAGAGTTTGCGGCGCACGGCAAGCTGCGTCGACGCGCTGAGCGCAGGTTACGCCAAAGTCGCGAGCAGGCCGGCCATCAGGCGGCCGCGCTCGACCAGGCTGTCGACCTCGATGTGCTCGCTCAGCGTGTGCGCATCGGCGCCGCGCACGCCCAGGCCGTCGAGCGTCGGAATCCCCATCGCGCCGGTGAAGTTGCCATCGGAGCCGCCGCCGGCGGACTGATGCGGCAGCTTCATGCCGATCTGCTCGGCGAGGCTGCGCGCCTTCTCATAGAGCGCCATGGTGCCGGCATCCGCCTCCCATACCGGACGCGTCACGCCGCGGGTGACCTTGAAGCTGACATCGTTGCTGGTTCCGGTGAGCGCCAGCATGCGCTCGACGCCATGATCGAGATCGGCCTGGCGCTTGGCCATGCTGAGCGCTTCGCCGGTTGCCGTGGTCGCGACGCAATTGACCCATTGGCCGCCATGCACGATGCCGACCGAGAAGGTGCAATCTTCCGTCGTCATCGCGTCGATGGCGAGGATCTGCCGCGCCATTTCCCGGATCGCGGAACGCCCAGAGGAGAGCGTGGCGCCGGCGTGGCTCGGCCGTCCCGTTGCTTCGAGATTGAAGCGTGCGATCGCATAGCGGCCGGTGACGACGCCGTTGTCGATGCGGCCCGGCTCCGGCACCAGCACGTATTTGTTGCGCGCCGCCTCGGCCTCGATGATGTCTCGGGTCGAGGGCGTGCCGACTTCCTCGTCCGGCGTGAAAAGCACGGTGATCGGCAGCGGCGTTGCGACCTGCGCCTTCGCCAACTGCCGGATCGCCTCGAGCGTCAGGTAATTGCCGCCCTTCATGTCGAAGATGCCGGGGCCAAAGCATTTGTTGCCCTCGCGCCGCCACGGCAGCTTCGCCAGCGTGCCCACGGGGTGGACGGTATCGAGATGGCCGGCGATCAGGATGCCCGGCTCGCCCTGTTTCGGATGCGGAAAGCGGGCGCGCACGCAGCCGGCAAAGCCCTGACGCCCAGCGATGCGCTCGATGGTCGCACCCATGATCGCCATGTCGCGCGCGGCGAGATCGAGCATGCGCTCGACCGCGGCGGCGTCCCAGGTCGGGCTTTCGCATTCCACCCAGCCGCGCAAACCCTGCAGCATGGTTTCGGTATCAAAGGGAAGATTGGCTGGATTCATGAGAGCTCTCGTTAGGATGTCGCGCGCGAACCATTGCAGCACGAGATGATCTGACGGATGCTTTGTAAAGCGAAAGCTCCGTGGCCGTTAACGGCGTTGTCGGCTGCAGCGGTCATGCGGCAAAAGCGATTGACGCGCAGGGCGACTGGTGCAAGTCTCGAAAGCCGTGCTGTTGCAGGGTGTTAGTTCGCTTCAAGATTGAACTGCACGCACAATGTACTCTACGCACAATGATTGACCGGGCTTTGATCAGTTTGACGCCAGAGCACCACCACGTCAGGAGAGATTGTATGTTCCATACTTCGCGCTGGAAACGCCTAACGCTCGCGACGAGCCTTGCCGTTTCGGTGCTGGCGCTGTCGTCCGCGCTGACCTCGCCTGCGGCGGCCGCGGGCAAGACCATCACCGCGGTCATGCATTCCGACCTGCGGATGCTCGACCCGATCATCACCACCGCCTATATCCAGCGCGACTATGGATACATGGTCTATGACACGCTGCTGGCGACGGACGCGAATTTCAAGATCCAGCCGCAGATGGCGGAGTGGAAAGTCTCCGACGACAAGCTGACCTACACGTTCACGCTGCGCGACGGCCTGAAGTGGCATGATGGTACGCCGGTCACCGCGGAAGACTGCGTCGCCTCGCTGAAGCGCTGGGCCAAGCGCGACGGCATGGGGCAGAAGCTAATGGACTTCACCGCCAGCCTCGACGTCATCGACGCCAAGAGCTTTGCGCTGAAGCTGAAGGAGCCCTACGGCCTGGTGCTGGAATCGATCGGCAAGCCGTCCTCGGTGGTGCCGTTCATGATGCCAAAGCGCGTCGCCGACACGCCGGCGGATCAGGCCATCACCGACCAGACCGGCTCCGGTCCGTTCAAATTCGTCAAGGCGGAATTCCAGCCCGGCGTGAAGGCTGTGTTCGAGAAGAACACCGACTACGTGCCGCGCAAGGAGGCGCCGAGCTGGACCGCCGGCGGCAAGGTCGTGAAGGTCGACCGCGTCGAGTGGATCACGATGGCCGATGCTCAGACCGCGGTGAATGCGCTGCAGTCCGGCGACATCGATTTCATGGAGAACATTCCGTTCGAGATGTTGCCGGTGCTCGAGGCCAATTCCGACCTCAAGATCGAGGTCCTCAACAAATTGGGCTTCCAGACGCTCGGCCGCATGAACTTCACGCTGCCGCCATTCGACAATGTCAAGGTGCGCCGCGCGGCCTTCCTGGCGCTGAACCAGAAGGACGTGCTCGACGCCCTGGTCGGCAACGAGAAGTATCAGCAGGTGTGCGGCGCCGTGTTCGTGTGCGGCACGCCGCTCGCGAGCGACGTCGGGGCCGAAAGCCTGGTCAAGGGCAACGGCATGGCCGAAGCCAAGAAGGAACTCGCGGCATCAGGCTATGACGGCACGCCGATCGCCATCATGGCGCCGGGCGACGTGATCACGTTGCGCGCACAGCCGATCGTGTCGGCGCAGCTGCTGCGCGACGCCGGCTTCAAGGTCGACCTGCAGGCGACCGACTGGCAGACCGTGGTGTCGCGCCGCGCCAGCCAGAAGCCCGTGAAGGAGGGCGGCTGGAACATGTTCTTCACCAACTGGGCCGGCGCAGACGTCGTCAACCCCATTGCCAATGCTTCGCTCAACGGACGCGGCAAGAATGGCGGCTGGTTCGGCTGGGCCGATGATCCGAAGATGGAGCAGATGCGCGACGCCTTCGCGCGCGCGACCTCTGCAGACGAGCAGAAGAAACTTGCGACCGAGATCCAGAAGGAGAACTACGACCAGGTGCTCTACATCCCGCTCGGCCAGTACACGGTGCCGAGCGCGTGGCGGAAGTCGCTGTCTGGCGTGCTCGATGGTCCGGCGACACCGATCTTCTGGAATATCGACAAGAGCGAATAGCCCGTCGTTCGGCGCACAAGACAGCAGGTAGCAGAAGCGCGGCGGATCCATCCGCCGCGCTTTTTTTGTTTGTCGCGCTCAGCAGTGGCTGTCGCGCACCGCCTCAGGGCCTCGACGGTTAACGGGTGGGCAGTCTGCCGCGCCTGAGGCAATTGCAGCTTCAGGTCGGGTCCCGGTTGATGGGGGCGGTCGCTGCGCGGATTGTCGGTGCGTTCGGTCGGCATGATCAGATGCTCCTATCTGGCAGAATAACTTTCCGCAGTGCAACCAGTTCCAGACACGCGGCGCGCGACGCGTGCAACAAAGCGGTGTTCGCGCCGTGATCGCACTTGACCAACGCGGACGCGCGGCAAAGCGATTGACGGCCCCGTGATCTGCTGCAACTCTCGATGACGGCTGATTGACCCAATGTTTGCCTGCCCTGCCCTGCCCTGCCCAGCGCAGCGCGAGCGTACGGTGTCAGCTGAAGGACCGGGTCGTATCAGCACCACCACGCCGAGAGAGATCGCATGCTCAACATCCCGCGCCGGACCCGGTCCGCGCTAGCTTCGTGCCTCGTTTTATCAGCGCTCGCATTGTCGTCGGTCTGGGCATCGCCGGCGTTCGCATCGGGCAAGACCATCACCGCAGTGATGCATTCGGATCTGCGTATCATCGACCCGATCTTCACGCCGGCCTACATCACCCGCGATCATGGCTACATGGTCTATGACACGCTGCTGGCTACCGATGCCAACTTCAAGATCCAGCCGCAGATGGCGGATTGGAAGATCTCGGATGACAAGCTCACTTACACCTTCACCCTGCGCGACGGCCTGAAATGGCACGACGGCGCGCCGGTCACGGCGGAAGACTGCGTCGCCTCGCTGAAGCGCTGGGCTCGCCACGATCCGATGGGCATGAAGCTGATGGAGTTCACCGCTGATATCGAGGCGACCGATGTCAAGACCATCACGCTGAAGCTGAAAGAACCCTATGGGCTCGTGCTCGATTCGATCGGCAAGCCGTCCTCCTACGTGCCGTTCATGATGCCGAAGCGGCTCGCCGAAACGCCGCCTGACCAGCAGATCAAAGAGCAGATCGGCTCGGGGCCGTTCAAATTCGTGCAGTCGGAGTTCCAGCCGGGGGTGAAAGCCGTCTACGTCAAGAACACCGACTATGTGCCGCGCAAGGAGCCGCCGAGCTGGACCGCCGGGGCTAAGGTGGTGAAGGTCGACCGCGTCGAATGGGTGACGATGCCCGATGCGCAGACCGCGGTGAACGCGCTGCAATCGGGCGAGATCGATTTCATGGAATTCCCGCCGCTGGAAATGGAGCCGGTGCTCGCGGCGGATCCCGACATCACGATGGGCGTGCTGAACAAGTTCGGCTACCAGACGCTCGGGCGGATGAACTTCCTCTATCCGCCGTTCGACAATCCGAAGATCCGGCGCGCGGCGTTTCTGGCAATGAACCAGAAGGAGGTGCTCGACGCGCTGATCGGCAATCCGAAATACTACAAGCTCTGCGGCGCTTATTTCGGTTGCGGCACGCCGCTGGAGACCGATGTCGGCAGCGAGACCCTGGTCAAGGGCAACGGGCTGGAGCAGGCCAAGAAGCTGCTTGCGGAGTCCGGGTATGACGGCACGCCGGTCGTCATTCTCGCGCCGGGTGACGCGGCGACGCTCAAGGCCCAGCCGATCGTCGTGGCACAGCAGCTGCGCAATGCCGGCTTCAAGGTCGATCTGCAGGCCACCGACTGGCAGTCGGTGGTGACGCGACGCGCCAGCCAGAAGCCGCCGAAGGAAGGCGGCTGGAATATGTTCTTCACCAATTCGGTGATTGCCGATGTCGGCAATCCGCTGGCCTCGACGTTCCTCGGCGGCAAGGGCAAGCAGGGCCTGTTCGGCTGGCCCGACGATCCCAAGATCGAGCAGCTGCGCGACGCCTATGCGCGCGCCTTGACATCAGAGGATCGGAAGAAGATCGCGATCGAGGTCCAGCAGGAGGCCTACGACGAGGTGATCTACATTCCGCTCGGGCAGTTCTTCAGCCCGAGCGCCTGGCGCAAATCGCTGACCGGCGTGCTCGAAGGACAGGCTGTGCCGGTGTTCTGGAACATCGACAAGAGCGAGTAGCGCATCAAGATGACGAGCTGGCGCGGCCTGCGCGTTGAACGCAGACCGCGACCACCAGCAGCGGGATCGCCAGCGCGATCCAGGACAGGCCCCACCAGATCCCGCCTTGACCGAGCAGCGCCGACAACAGGCCGAATGTGGTCAGGACCGCGAGCACGGATGGCCAGCGCCAGATCCGACTGAAGCCGTAACGCGTGCGCACTTTGATCATTCCGCCGTTTCCGGCGTGAGTGCGGCGCTCGCGGCCGTGTCGCTGTCCAGCAATTTCGTCTCAGCTTCATTCGCCGCAATGCGCCGCGACAGCCATAGATAAAGCCCGCTGCCGAGCACGATGATGGTGACGAGATCGAGCAGCGCCCAGATGATCTTCAGCGGTAGGCCGCCATAGTCGCCGAAATGCAGCGGTCGCGACAATTCGAGCGCGCGCAGATACCAGGGCATGCTAACGACCGCGGCGAGCCTGCCGGTGCGGGCATCGACCAGCGCTGGACGGAACAGCCGCGCGGTCAGCGGCTCGCGACCCTTGGTCCAGACCAGATAATGATAGGGCGAGCCAAACGGCGAGCCTGGGAACACCACGCTGTTCGCGATCATGTCCGGCATCGCTACCTTGACCGTGTCCAGCGCGGCCTGCGGCGAACTCAGCTCTGCGTCCGTCGGCACGGTACTGCCGCGGAACGGCGCGAGCAGGGCCTTGATGTCGGTCATCTGCCAGAGGCCGAACAGCGGCGTCGAGAGTTCGTTGATGATTCCGGTCAGGCCGACCACCGCCATCCAGGCGACAAGCGCGATGCCGGTGAGATTGTGGAGGTCGAGCCATTTCAGGCGTCGTGACCGCGCCACGCGCACGGTGCCGAAATCGAGCCGGCGCATGAAAGGGGAATAGAGCACGACGCCGGAGACGATCGCGACGACGAACAGCAGTGCCATCAGGCCCATGAACAATTCGCCGGGCAGATCGACGAAGAGATCTCGGTGCAGATTGAGCATGATATCGAGGAAGCGGGCGCTGTCGCCGCTGAAGCTCTTCGACTCCCGCATGACCTGCCCGGTATGGGCGTCGAACTTGATCCAATGCGCGGTGCTGCGATCGGCCGTGAACGCGGCCCATGACGGCATCATCGCCACCATGATCTTCGGTTCGTCATCCTCGATGAGGATATTGCCGACGATCTGACCGGGATACAATCCACGCGCGGTGCTGACGACCTTGTCGAGACTGACGCTCGGCGTTCCCTCTGATGCCAATGCGTAAGGCGGTCCATCCTCCAGCCAGCCGGCGATCTCATCGCGGAAGACCAGCGGAAGCCCGCTCACGCAGATCAGCAGCAGGAAGGCGGTACACACCAGGCTCGACCATTTATGCACCCAAAACCAGCGGCGAAAGGCAAGGCGGGACATGCGTGTTCTCACCACTTGTAGCGCAGCGTCGCGATCACCTGGCGGCGCAGGCCGTAATAGCAGCCATTGTCCTGGCACAGCGAGACGTAGGTCTTGTCGAACAAATTGGTGGCATTGACCTGCAGGGAGTAGCCCTTGAATTTCGGGCCGAGCGTCGAGAAGTCGTAATGCACGGCGGCATCGAACAGCGTCACGTCCGGCACCTGCAGCACGGTCGTGCCTGTGATGTTGCCGGCTGTTTCACCGAGATAGCGCACGCCGCCGGAGACACCGAAGCCGTCGAGCTGGCCGCCGTGGAAGGTGTAGTCCGCCCACAGCGAGGCGGAATTCATCGGTATGCCGACGGGGTGCCGTCCGGCCTGCGTTGCGGTGTTGCTGCTGGTGATGACCTGGTCGAGGTAAGTATAGGATGCGAGCAGCGACAGGCCGCGATTGATCTCCGTCTTGGCCTCCAGCTCGATGCCGCGCGAGCGGATTTCGCCGGTCTGGACGACAAACAGGCTGTTGGATGGATCCGGTGTCGTCACGTGCTGCTGCAGCAGGTTGAACGCGGCGATGCTGTACAGGGATTTGGCGTCGGGTTGATATTTGATGCCGACCTCTTCCTGCTGGCCGGTGGTCGGCACGAGCGGACCGCCGCCATTCACGAGGCCGGTCAACTGCGGCTGGAACGACTCGGTGTACTGGATATAAGGCGCCACGCCGTTATCGAACTTGTAGAGCAGGGCGCCCCGCTCGGTCGTGGCGCTGTTCGTCACCTGTGACGATGCCGTCGTCGCCCCGGTCGCCAGTGACCGTGTCAAGGAAGTTTGATCGACCTGGTCCCAGCGCGCCCCGAGCAGTGCCACCCAGTGATCGAACTTGATCTCGTCCTGGGCGTAAAGCCCGATCTGATCGAAGTTCTGGCGGTTCGTCGATGTGAAGGGGATCGTAACCGGCGTGTTGTAGTTTGGGTTGCTCACGCTGATGTCGGGCGCCGACCCGAATCCGGACCTATTGCCATAATTGCCGTTCTGGTAGTCGATACCGAACAAGACGGTGTGCGTCAGCCCGCCAAGCCCGAATTTCGCCTCGAGCTGGTTGTCGATATCGAAGGTCCGCAGGTGATCGTTCTCGGCGAAGGACGACCGCGCCAGGCTGTTCGGATCCCTGGTGGACTGGCCGGTCGGATAGATGGTCGTGATCGAATTGGAAATGTCGCTGTAGCGCACGTTCTGGCGGACCGTGAACACATTGTCGAACCGATGTTCGGCGAGATAGCCGATCTGGCCGCGTTCGCGGCTCTCATGGTCGCTGCTGGGGACGCCCGGGTAGAAGCTGGTCGGAATGTACTGGCCGTTGGGCAGCGGAAACAGCGTCCCGACGCCGTTCTTCGGCAGCTGGTTGAAGAAGCCGGCGTTTGGATCGTTCTGATAGGTGCCGAGGAAGGTGATCGTGGTCTGATTGTCAGGCCGCCAGGTCAAGGACGGCGCGATCATGACCCTCTTGTATTTGACATCGTCGACCTGGCTGCCGACGTCGAAGCCCTCAGTCGTCAAACGGTAGAGGAACTGCTTGTCCTTGTCGATCGGGCCACCGAGGTCGACACCGCTCTGGATGCGACCATAGCTGCCGGTCGAGAGGAACATCTCATGATAAGGCTCTTCCGTCGGCCGCTTGCTGACCATGTTGACGAGGCCGCCCGGTGACGCCTGACCGTAAAGCACCGACGCCGGCCCATGCAGCACTTCGAGCCGCTCGAGGCTGTAGGGATCGACGATTGAGGTCGAGAAGCCCGAGGTGAACAGGCGCATGCCGTCGAGATAGAGATCGGCCTGGAAGCCACGCACATAGATGTAATCGAAGCGGTTGTCGGCACCGGACGTTTCCGCTCGTGTGCCCGAGGTGTAGCGCACGGCTTCTTGAATGTTCTGCACCGCCTGCGCCCGCATCTGGTCCTGCGTCACGACGGAGATGGCCGCCGGCGTTTCGATCAGCGCTGAATCGGTCTTGGTGCCGCTGCCGCTGCGGGACGCCACATAGCCGTCGACATGACCGGTGGCCGTCTCGCCCTCGGCGTTGCCGCCAGCGGACGAAGCCGCCGCTACAGCCGCTGCCGCGCGATGTGCGTTGGCAGAAGCGCGCGCGGCGCTCTGCGCACGGCCGTTCTGCGCTACGCGGGCCGGTTTCGCGCGTCGCTTTGCGGGGCTGTCGACCGTTACCGAAGGAAGCTCCACGGCGCCGCCAGAAGCCGGAGCGCTGGATTGCGCGAACGCCTGCTCGGCGACGCAGATGCAGAGCGCGAGAGAGCTCGATGCGCAGAGCAGACCGAGCGTCCTCTTGTTCATAGTCAGAAGCACTTTGAAATGTCCTCACACGCCTCGGCCAATCCGAAATCACTGGAGGCGTGATTAGCGCAGATGTCGGCTCCGACACATCAGCAGGTACTTAGAAGATATGGACGGATCAATTGCGGCGAGCGAGCATTGGCGTAATGCCAGTCATACTTGCGGTTTTGGAGTTGGACTGATTCTAACTACGCATCGCGTCGGCGCCGGCTGCGGCATCCTCGAACACCGTATGGGCGCGCGGCATCGCCGCCTCGATCACAGCCTCATCCGGAGGAATACACCATTGTGGAAGAACGCTTTTCGCGTGGCGACGTTGCGCAAGGTCGGCGTCTTGAACAGGCCGCAAATAGTTTGGCGCGCTCTGATAGTCCTTGCGCA
>NZ_JBARGP010000129.1:0-2045 GCF_049798375.1 Bradyrhizobium sp. | reverse complement strand
CGCGATCGATGAGCTTGTCGTGGCGCTGGGCGCTGCAAAGCATCCGGCGCTGGTGGTCGGCCCCGGCGTCGATCGCGCCGCATGCGTCGATCTGATGGTCGAGGTGGCGGAGAAGGCCAAGGCCAGCATCTGGGTCAGCCCGTTCTCGGCGCGCTGCTCGTTCCCGGAACGGCATCCGCAATTTGCCGGCTTCCTGCACGCCTCGCCGGCGCAGCTCTCCGACGCGCTGAAGCCGTACGACCTCGTGGTCGTGATCGGCGCGCCGGTGTTCACCTTCCATGTCGAAGGGCACGCTGCGATCTTCGATGGCGCGACCGCGATCTATCAGATCACCGACGATACCGAAGCTGCGTCGGTGCCGCCAATCGGTACCAGCATCATCGCGACCATGCGGCCGGCGCTCACCCTGCTGCGCGACCTGCTGCCCGAGAGCAAACGGTCAGCGCCCAAAGGCCGCGTGCTGCAGGACGCACCGAAGGCGTCGGATCCGATCGCCGTCGAGTACCTGCTGAGTTGCTTGTCATCAGCGATGCCCAATGATGCGGTGCTGGTCGAGGAAGCGCCCTCCCATCGCCCGGCGATGCAGAAATTCATGCCGATGCGCGGCCAGGATTCGTTCTACACCATGGCCAGCGGCGGCCTCGGCTGGAGCCTGCCGGCCGCGGTCGGCCTGGCGCTCGGCAGGCCGGAATGCCGCACCGTCTGCCTGATCGGCGACGGCTCGGCGATGTACTCGATCCAGGCGCTGTGGACCGCAGCCCAGCGCAAGCTGCCGATCACGGTCGTCGTCATCAACAATTCAGGCTATGGCGCGATGCGCTCGTTCAGCCAGGTCATGCAGGTGCGCAACGTGCCCGGCCTCGATCTGCCTGGGCTGGACTTCGTCAAGCTAGCCGAGGGCATGGGCTGCGATGCCGTGCGTGTGACCAAGGCGTCGGAGTTACCGTCCGCGCTCGCGCGCGGCCTGGCGCACGTTGGCGTCAGCCTCATCGAGGTCATGGTCGATTCCGCGGTGCCCCTGCTCTATGCGCAGAAGCACTGAAACGAGGGGGCGTTGGGTGGGCAAAGGCGCGGAGCGCCGTGCCCACCGTCGCTCGGCAAATGCGGAAAGAATGGTGGGCACGCTTCGCTTTGCCCACCCTACGGCCGTTCATCATCGCGCGCGAAGGCGGGCCGTCCAGTGCGCCGTGCCCTCTTGGGTCATCTCGACCATCTCCGGAATACTGGATCGCCCGATCAAGTCGGGCGATGACAGCGAGGGCTTGATCAGCGTATGCGGGTCTCGCAACTACCCGCCTACTTCCCGAACTCTTCCCGCATTCTGGCCTGGATCTTGGCCATGCCGCTGATCCAGCGATCGTAGTTCTCGGTCTTCTTGCGCATGTAGCCGAGCACCTGCGGATGCGGGAGAATGAGAAAGCTCTCCTCAGCCAGTCCCTTCAGGACGTCCTGCGCCACCTGCTCCGGCGTGAGGTCGCCGTCGCCGGATTGCGGCCCCTTCGGGATCGCGCGCAGCATGTCGGTGTCGACGCCCTGCGGGCACAGGATCGAAACCTTGATGTTGTCCGCCTTGTGCGAGATCGCAAGATTTTCGGCGAAGCCAACCGCGGCATGCTTGGTCGTGGAATATGGCGCGCTGCCGACCTGGGACAGCAGCCCGGCCGCGGAGATGGTGTTGAGGAAATAGCCGCCGCCGCGGGCCTTGTAGCGCGGCACCAGATGCCGCGCCGCATAGACATGGGCCATCACATGGATCGACCAGCTCCGCATCCATGGCTCGTCCGAGGCGCCGCCGGCATTGACCGACAGGGGATCGAAGCCCCCGCCGACGCCGGCATTGGAGCAAAACAGTGCGATCGGCCCAAACTGCCGCTCGGTCTCCTCGATGACGTGAAGGACATGCTTTTCCTGGGCGACGTCGCATTCGAACGCGGCGCCATTGATTGCGCCCGCTGTGGCGCGGGCCGCCGCACCATCGAGATCGGCCACCACCACCTTGGCGGCACCGGCGCGGGCGAATGCCTCGCACAGCGCCTTGCCGATGC
>NZ_JBARGP010000128.1:0-5525 GCF_049798375.1 Bradyrhizobium sp. | reverse complement strand
ATGAGCTGCCGCCCGAAACAACGACCTTTGCTTGCGGATACCGGCGCGCGAGGTCCACTACCAGCGCCAGCGGCTCGGTGTCGTCTTCGAGCACAATCGTGCTCAGGTACGGGTGCCGCACAAAGTCATACGAGCCGCCCAGGACAATGATGCCGTCAATATGTTGTTTGGGATAGCGCCACTCGGGGAAGCGCTCCTCCAGGGGCGTCAGTAGTACATTCCCAAGCGGGCCAAATCCCGCCGCCAATAATCCCGCAACACTAAGAGCCGCAACGATGATCCCTATGCGGAAGCGGAGCAACAAGAGAACGAAGCCCAGGACGGTAGCCACCCCGAGCAGGTTCGACGGGGCCGAGAAAAACGACATTCCGAAATCCCAACATGCATTGCAGCACGATTAATGACGGACGGTCCCTCTGACGGTCAACAGGCTGCTGAATAACGCAGTTTAGAAAGCGTCCAAGGATCGGCACTTGGTGACTTTTTCCACATGGAACGCACGGAGGTTCCATCGCTCGCGTGGGCTCTGCGGCATCCAGCCTCCCGGCCGCGCGCTAACCTTGAGGCATAACCTTAATCTCGGGATCAGGTTGTCGCGGGGCAGCGACTGCGGTTTGTTCGCGCTGTCAGCTGAACCTGCCGATAGTTGCCCCTATAAAACGGCAGCAGTTTAAGTCTGGCACGGGCCGCCGGCACTTTTTGCCCGGCGCCGGTGACCCATCGCTCGAAACTGTCTCCGCCGAGCCTTACAGATTGTCGACGCGTTATGCTGACGATCGTCCTATAGCGATGCACGTCGGTGAATGAGGAAATCTCCGCAGTGATTGATTTTGCCGTTTTCGCCGCCGTCTGCTGCTTGACAGCCGCAGCAATCTTTTTTTTCTACGAGCGCCGACAGGACGTGCTGCATGGCAGGTACATCCGAAAGAACCCTTGGCATCCGTGAAGGACCGCAATCAAGGTGCGCCCCACCATCGATCAAGCTGCG
The DNA here is from genome assembly GCF_049798375.1 of Bradyrhizobium sp. Taxonomy (GTDB): domain Bacteria; phylum Pseudomonadota; class Alphaproteobacteria; order Rhizobiales; family Xanthobacteraceae; genus Bradyrhizobium. The sequence continues at coordinate 4,537 of NZ_JBARGP010000128.1, read as the reverse complement.
CGAAAAGCAACTGCAGTAACCTAAACGGTAGATCGTCGTTGCCTGCCTCAGGTGTTTTCGGCACTAGAGCTCCATGTTTGCTGGTTTCATCCCCTTGGTCCTAATCACAACCATTGCGCTTTGTGTCCTCGCGTTTGCCGGGGACGCAAGCTGCTCTTAGCCGAGAAGTGACCCTTTGCCCCTCAACCTGCACCTGCCAAGAATGGCAGGTCGGTCTCGGTTATGATCATCGATCGCGGTCCATTTACAAGAGGCTTTATACTTGATCTAGCAGATGGCGAAGCCCGCGCGATCGGGGGAGACGAAAACGCAATCGGGTTGCATCAACTGAATGGTTCAGGGAGAGTGGGCATTCCTGTCGACTTTTTCGTCCAGCTTATCGGACAGCAGCACGTCCGCATCCAACCCGGACGGCAAGCGGTTGCTGCTGGCGTTCGCACAAGACACTATGCACCACGGGCAAGATGCTGTCTGTCAAGATCATGCATGAGTTGCAAGCTGCGCTGGACGCTATGTCGAAAAAGCGAGGGGATGGCATGCTGAAGCGTTCATGACTTACCTCACCGTTAGCCACCGCGACAGAAAGCATTAGCCATTCACCTGTTTCCGCTCTGATCTGAACTGCGCGGTTGTCCATTGCGGCTGCCGCCATGCGCTCCTGCTAACCTTCATCGATGTAGTCGTGCATGTGCGCTCGTCACATGGCCGCTCACCGCCATCAACTGGTGCAGTCGCTCCAGCGTGCGCAAGAGTGCTCAAAGCGCGCTTGCGCAAGCCGTGAGCACGGAAGCTGCGCACGCGCCGATCAAGGCAAAGCACCGGCCTTAGACCAGCAGCGACGCACCAGTCGGCGGACTTGTTGTCAAAAGCGCCGGCAGAAGCAAGCGGCCTTCTGTCGTTGGTGGTCAGCAGGTGTTCGCGATCCCGGAACGACCCGAACATGTACCCCCGTGAGTAGATTCTGCTAACCGCGTAGCGTGCAAGCTTCAGAGTGCGGGATCGTCCTTCGGCCACCGATTGACCACCGATATACCGTGAACAAACGGCGTTAAAGGCAATTGCTGCGCTGCAATAGTCGTTGTTTTTGTTGATTTTTTCGGCTGTTACTTACGTTCGGGACGCAGGGGTCGCAGGTTCGAATCCTGCCGCTCCGACCATTCACCTGCGTTATCTTCTTTCGCCGCAAATGCCCTCGACCGCCTCTCCGTGGTGGCCGGGCTGGCTGTGAAGCTGGAGCTGATCGCGCAAATCGAGCGCGTTTTCCAGCGCTGCGCCAAGCGCCGTGTTGTCGAAGATGCACCAGACATCACTCGTTGCCGACATCACGGCCAGTCGCTCGTTCAACCTTTGTAGGAAGCTCGTCTCATAGGCGGAATAATAAATGCGCGGCGAGCCATGCAGGCGGATATATTGCAGGCCACGCCAGCCACCCGGCTGATCGGCTCCCTCCGCACGCGCGGGATCGGCTGCGACGCGAGAGATGCGCCGTCCGGCAAGCCATTGATCGACCTCATCGGTAAACCAGCTGCGATGACGCGGCTCGCAAACCAATTGAACCGACGTGGACGCCTGCAACGCATCGAACAGCTGACGCGCCGTTTCCTCGTCATAGACTTTGCCGGGAGGAAACTGAACCAGGAACACCGCGAGCTTGCCGCCGAGGCCGGCCGTTTCCTGCAGAAACCGATCGATATCTGCCGGCTGCGGTGCCGCCGCATGCGTGACCGCTTTGGGAACCTTGACCGCGAAGCAGAAATCGTCCGGCGTGACGCCTGCCCAGCGCTCGTAGGTGGTTCGGCGGTGCGGCCGATGGAAGGAGGTATCGATCTCGACCGCCTTTAGCGCTTGTCCGTAGCGCGCGAGATGACTGCCGTCACCAGCAACACGCTCGCGGCAGGACGAGGGCACGCTCCACCCCGCCGTGCCAAGCAACAGGCGCCCACGGAATCCATGCGGCGAGATGCCGGGCATGATCGTCGAGCCTCAGTGAGGACCATATCCGCGCAGGGATCGCGCCTCCCGCAGCGGATCAATCGTCCTGGCTGATATCGCCGGGCTTGCTTGGTAGTCCGAGCGTGCCGCCCTCGCCATGTTCCAGGTCGCGATCCCGGCCGTCGCTCTTGTCGGCATCTTCGATGATGGCCTGCTGCATATCGCGCGCCTTGTCCTTTCGGGGGGGCGAACCAGGAAGATCGCGGGACGATTTCGAAGTCGTTTTCGGTGCAGGCATGGGCGCTTCTCTCACATCGTTCGATCCCCTGTGACGGTCGCGCAAGCGGCAGCCCGCACGGTACAAGTTCATCGATGGTGCTAACCAAGGAGCTGGCGACCCCTGCCTTGAGCAGGGGTCGCCATCGTCCTCATTCCGGCAAGGACGCCGGCCGCCTCCACATATCGCGTCGCCGGTGGTAGCGATTCGAACGCAGCATCCAGCCCGACAGCGGCATGCCATCGCGATGCCGGCCGCCGCTCTCGGCGCCCAGCCAGGCGTCGATGGCACCGAGCAGCAGCGCGGTGGCGATCGAGAACGACAGGATGATGGTGCCGGCACGGGCGTGCTTGATCGCGGTCCGAGCGTCGGTGATCGCGTTGTCGACGCGCCGCTCTGCGTCCGCGCCGGTCAGGCCGGTCGTGGCCGTCACCAGCTGGACCAGATAGGCGCGGTCGTCGGTGCTGACGCCGCTATGGCTCGACGAGGTCAGCAGGATACGTCCGGCCTCGGCGCGCGCGGGCGCGAGGTCCGCCGTCGGCACCCGGCGCGGCGAGCGGAACAGATGGTCGATCTCATAGCTGATGACCGAAGGCTCCGTCGTCGTCGCCGGCGGCGATGTCGAACTCTGACGGTTGGCTGCAGAAGCGATCATGGCTGAGAGGATCACGCCGAGCACGATCGCCAGTGCCCAGGCCGTGACGCCATGCATGCCATCACGCCGCTCGGTATCGTCGGAGACGAGATCGTAAGGTGCCCGGACCCGCCCCGCCACATAGCCGCCGCAGCCAAAGCTGATCAGCGCCTGCAGCACCAGGTAGATGCCCGAGAGCAGCCATAACGCCACCGAGGCGTCGCGCCAGGTTGGCGCCGCCGAGCTCACGCCGAGCCCGACCGTGGCGGCAAAGGTGAGAAGGATCGACGAAACGGCGGCAGCCGTGAGGGCTCCCGCGACGATCGGTGTCCATTGCAACGTCCAGGCGTCAGGCGCGCGCGTCCTGACCGCCGGCGTCACATCCACCGGAGGCGCTTCGATGCTCATGGGCGGCGCCTCACCGCAGGCCGAAGAACGAAAGAATGGCCATGATGATGACGATCAGGCCGATCAGGTAAATCAGTCCGTCCATATTGTCCTCCTCCTCGAGACTGTGCCTCGATAAGAGACGTCGGACCTCATGGTTCCCAACAAGGGGAACAAACTGCCGTCTCGGCGCTGTTGCAACGCGATCAACGCCAAAGGTGTGGCACGATAGCCTCACTCGCCCCGGAAGCAGGTGCATCTCGGCCCGTCGCGCGAGGCGGCGGTGACGGCGCTGCGACAGGTAAAGCGTGAGCCCGGTGACGACGAACAGCGGCATCGCCGCCGCCGCCAGCATGAACACCAGCTGGCCCGGCCAGCCGAACATGCTGCCGCGGTGCAGGTCGAGGATGCGCATCAGCATCCGCTCGCCGGTCGTTTTGTCGGCGTAGATCTCCGACGACGCGATCTCGCCGCTGAGCGCATCGAAGCGGAATTCGTCGCGCGGCCCCTCTGTCGAGTCGTCCGGCCATGACCTGACGCGTAAGACAGTGCCGGCCCCGGCGGGCAGGTTGATCAGCACGGTCTGGTAACGATTGCCTTCCATGCACTGGAACGCTGACCAGACGCGGTCGAGTGCGAGCGGCTTGCTGTCCGGCCTCGCATCATCGGGTTTGACATTGGCTTTGGCGGCGGAGGGGACCGTGCGGTGCTTTCGGCTGCAACCCCGCATCAGCCCCCGGCGGCCGTGACAGCAGCCAGACTGCGCCGCTCCTGTCCCAATCGAACGAGTACCACAGCCCAGTCAACGTCATCACCAGATAGATCGGCAGCACCCAGGTGCCGATCACCGCGTGAAGCAAGCGATGCAGGCCGCGGCTGCGCAGGCCAAGATTGGGCTTCAGCCACGTTTTCACGCTGGTGGAGCGATGAGGCCAACGCAGCACCAGCCCTGATATCAGCATCACGATCAGGCCGACCGCCGCGATGCCGGTGACCTGCCGTCCGTAGCCTTTGGCATCGCTTGGTATCAGCAGCCAGCGATGCAGCCTGCGGACGGTGGCGAAGAACTCCTCGCCGCGCGCCGTGCCCAGCACATGCGCATCATACGGATCGACAAAGACAGAGGCGGGCCGCGATCCGCCATCGCCCGGCGCAAAGCGGATGCGGAGCGCGGCCGTGCGGTCGCTCGATAGCGTGACGGCGGCGACCCGGCCGTCGTGATGGTCCGCCTGCAGCCGCGTGATCAGCGCGTCCGGCATCAGCTGCGCCTGGCGCGCCTCCACACGGCTGATGCCTGCGTTCAGGCT
>NZ_JBARGP010000127.1:0-1789 GCF_049798375.1 Bradyrhizobium sp. | reverse complement strand
GACATGGGCCGCGCGCTGCGCGTTGCGGACGCACTGGAAGCCGGCATGATCTGGCTCAATTCGGAAAACGTCCGCCATCTGCCGACGCCGTTCGGCGGTATGAAATCCTCCGGCATCGGCCGCGACGGCGGCGACTATTCGTTCGACTTCTACATGGAAACCAAGCACGTCTCGCTGGCGCGGGGCACGCACAAGATTCAGAAGCTAGGCACGACGTCATAAAGCCAGGCACGGCCTCATCCCGAGCAGCGGGCCGTTGCCCGCGTCTCGAAGGATGGACCGCGCGGCCCATGGTTCGAGACGGCGCTGACGCGCCTCCTCACCATGAGGTTGAAACTAGAGACCAGGAAACAACCATGCCCGTTCCGCAACACGTCTTCGACCCGCCGTTCAACATCGTCAGGTGCAGCCACGTCGTGCTCGACGTGACCAACCTCGATGCCAGCCGCGAGTTCTACGAGAACACCATCGGCCTGCACCTCGAGGACCGCGACGACAAATCGGCGTATCTGCGCGGCAGCGAAGAGCACCAGCATCACTCGGTGGTGCTGCGCAAGGCGGCGAAGGCTGCCTGCAACCGGCTCGGCTTCAAGGTCGGCAATGACGGCGACCTCGATAAGGCGGCGTCGTTCTTCTCCGAGAACGGCATTGCCTATGCCTTCGTCTACCAACCGTTCCAGGGCCGCACGCTGCAATTCACCGATCCATTCGGCTTCCAGATCGAACTCTACGCCACGATGGAGAAGCGCCCGCATCTCTTGCGGCGTTACGACCTCTACAAGGGCTGCCATCCGCAGCGGCTCGACCATTTCAACGTGTTCGCCGCCGAAGTGCAGGACACCGTCGATTTCTACGCCCGGCTCGGTTTCCGCCTGACCGAATATGGCGAGGAAGACGGCCCGAACGGCCGCATCGCCGCGGCCTGGATGCACCGCAAGGGCAATGTGCACGATTTTGCCATCACCAACGGCAAGGGCCCTCGCCTGCACCATCTCGCCTACTGGGTGCCGACCGCGATGAACATTTTGCACCTCTGCGACGTGATGGCCTCCAGCGGCTTTTTGAAGAACATCGAACGCGGCCCCGGCCGCCACGGCATCTCCAACGCGTTCTTCCTCTACATCAGGGATCCCGACGGCCACCGCATCGAACTCTACACCAGCGACTATTTTACCGGCGATCACGACCATGAGCCGCTGCGCTGGTCGCTGAAAGACCCGCGCCGGCAAACGCTATGGGGGGCGCCCGCGCCGCGCTCCTGGTTCGAGCAGGGCTCGCCGTTTACCGGACAGGCGGTGCGCGATCCCCTGTTCGTCGCCGACGTCACGATCGCGGATTAGGATCGGTTTCCGATGAGGCGTCCTCTCACTCTCGCCTCACTTGCTGCTTTGGTGCTTATCATGACGCCCAACACCCACGCCGCCGAACTGAAAATGATCGCCGGCGGCTCGATGACCGGGCCGCTGAAGCAGATCGTGCCCGCGTTCGAAGCCGCGACCGGCCACAAGCTCAGCATTCATTTCGATTCGACACCCAATCTGATCAAGCAGGCGACGTCAGGCGAACCGCTCGATCTCGCGGTGGTGCCGGTCGATGTGTTCAAGGACGCCGCCGCAAATGCTCGTTTTGCCCCTAGCTCGACCACCGACATCGCCCGGGTCGGCTATGGCGTAATCGTGCGCGCGGGTGCGGCGAAGCCCGATATCGGTACGCCGGATGCGCTGAAGAAAGCGCTGCTCGATGCGCCATCGATCGCTTACGTGCCATCGAGCGCGGCCGGGGCTTACGT
>NZ_JBARGP010000126.1:0-2148 GCF_049798375.1 Bradyrhizobium sp. | reverse complement strand
CGTCGGCGCTGCCGATCGTGCTTGCGCCGGTCGGTCTGCTCGGCATGCAGCATGGCGACGGCGAGATCCATGCCTGCCGCGCGGCGCAGGCTGCCGGCATCCCGTTCACGCAGAGCACGATGTCGATTTGCTCTATCGAGGACATTGCGGGCGCCGTCGACAGGCCGTTCTGGTTTCAGCTCTACGTGATGCGGGATCGCGGCTTCATCAAGGATCTGATCGAGCGTGCCAAGGCTGCGAAGTGCAGCGCGCTGTGCCTGACGGTCGACCTACAGGTGATCGGCCAGCGCCACCAGGACATCAAGAACGGCATGACCGTGCCGCCGGAATGGTCACTGTCGAAGCTGTTCGACTTCGCCACCAAGCCGTCCTGGGTGAAGGGCGTGCTGCAGGGCAAGCGCCGCACCTTCGGCAACATCGCCGGCCACGTGAAGAACGCGGATAACCTTAACAAGCTGTCGGCCTGGACGGCATCGCAGTTCGACACCTCGCTCAACTGGAAGGACGTCGACTGGATCCGCTCGATCTGGCCGGGCAAGCTGATCATCAAGGGCATCCACGACGTCGAGGACGCCAAGCTCGCGGTGGAGACCGGCGCGCAGGCGCTCGTGGTCTCCAACCATGGCGGCCGCCAGCTCGACGGCGCGCCGTCATCGATCCATGTGCTGCCGGGAATTGCGGAAGCGGTGGGCGACAAGATCGAGATCATGTTCGATGGCGGCATCCGCTCCGGCCAGGACGTGATGCGCGCGCTGGCGCTCGGCGCCAGATCCTGCATGATCGGCCGCGCCTACGCCCACGGCCTCGGCGCCGGCGGTGAGGTCGGCGTGGCGAAAGCGATCGACATCATCAGGAACGAGCTCGCCGTCACCATGGGCCTGTGCGGCGTCAACACGATCGCCGAGATCGACCGGCACGTGCTGGCGGATTAGTCCAGTGCGAAGGCGTCGCTCTACAACAGGTGTCGTCCCGGGCAAGCGAAGCGCGACCCGGGATCCATAAACGCCGGCAATCATTGTTGGACCCGCTGGAGCTCCATCGTGCTCAACGACAACGGCTGTGGTTATGGGTCCCCGCGTTCGCGGGGACGACGGCACCGAGAGGTGATTTGCAAGAAAGCTGACAGCGTCATTCTGGGATAGTCCATGAGACTAGTCCCAGAATTGCGAGACCCGGGTTCACGCTCCGCGTGCCCCGGGATGACGCCTGCGGCGTCACATCGGCGGGGTGATGCCGTCGCGGCCGACATTGACGCGGTTGGCTTCCAGCATGTCGCCCTTCTTGGTCGCGCCGAAGATGATGATGTGAGTGCCCGGCTTCACTTCGGACTTGTCGCTGGCGACGAAGGTGACGACCGGCGTCTCCGGCGGCACCACGACCTTCTTCTCACCATCCTTGTACTTGACCAGGATGTTCTGGCCGTCGGTGCCCTTCACCGTCTGCGCCACGGTGGCATTGGTCATGGTCGAGTTGGGCTGGCGATCCCAGGGCCGAAAGCCTTCCGCCGCGCCGCGCTGGTTTTCCGGGAAAATGTGCACGGCGATCGCCTTCTGGGTGCCGTCCGGCTGCGGCATGCCGGTGACGCCGATATAGGAGCCTTCCTTGATCTCGGACAGCGAGGTCTTGACCACTGCGAACACGGCGACGTCATCGGTCATCTTGACCTTGGTATCGGTGCCCTCACGGGTCTTGATGGTCAGCACCGGACCATCGACAGCCTCGATGGTGCCGCGAATGCGCACCGTGGATGGCTGCTGCGCGAGCGCGAGCGTGGAGACCAGGCTCAGCGCAAGCGCCGCGAGCCCCGATTTCAACGACAACTGCTTCAATGACAACTGCTTCGACATGATCCCTCCTGGCGGGATGTTGAGACGATCCACGACACCGCAACCCCGCCGCACCGAACGTGTTACGAAGCGGCACCGGCGGTTGTTACATCGGCGGCGTCAGGCCATCGCGGCCGACGCTGACGCGATTGGTCTCGAACGATCCGTCGGGCAATTGCTTCATGAACGCAATCACCTGAGCGCCCGCTTTGAGATCGGATTTCTGACCCGGCATGAAGGTCACGACCGGTGTATCCGGGGAGACATCGACCTTCTTCTCGCCGCCCTTGTATTTGACCATCAAAGTGTGACCGTCATTGGC
>NZ_JBARGP010000125.1:0-7073 GCF_049798375.1 Bradyrhizobium sp. | reverse complement strand
AATGCGCCGCTGTTCGAGGGACTGGTGGACAGCAAGGCTATGGTACGCGGCTCCTGGGGCGCGGCGCCGGTACAGGGGCTTGAACCGCGCGCCGGCGACTTCGTGGTCGAGAAGATGCGGATGAGCGCCTGGGAAGGCACGCGGCTGGAAACCATCCTGAAGGCGACCGGGCGCGACGTCATCATCAACACTGGCGCCTGGACCAACATGTCGGTCGAGCACACAGCACGCACCGGCGCCGACAAGGGCTATTTCATAGTGGTGCCGGAGGATTGCTGTTCGACCATGAATGCCGAGTGGCACAGCGCGTCGATCAACTTCGCGCTGCAGAACGTCTCCGTTGTCACCAACGCCGATGCCGTGCTGAAGGCGCTGGGCTAGGCGGAGCGATGCCGAAGCTGCTACACATGATCTGCTCGCCGCGCGAGCAGTCGGAATCGTCTGCCGCCGGCCGGATGTTCGTCGATCAGTTCCGCCAAGCGCACCCCGATTGGGACATCGAAGAATTTGATCTGTGGCGGGAGCCGTTGCCGGAGTTCACAGGCCCGATCCTGGACGCCAAATATGCCCGCATCGATGGCCGCGGCTTCTCGCATGAGGAGCGCGACGCCTTCGCAGTCGCGGAGCGCCTGGCGATGCGGCTCGCGCTCGCCGAGCGCGTCGTGATCTCGACACCGATGTGGAATTTCTCGATTCCGTACAAGCTCAAGCAATGGATCGACGTAATCAGCCAGCCGGGCCTGACGTTCCGCTTCGATCCGGCGACAGGCTACCTGCCGCTGCTGAGCGACCGGCCGACGCTCGTCATCATCGCCAGCGGCAGCGATTTCATTACCGGCATGAACCGCGGCCGCATCGACATGGCCACGCCCTATTTGCGCGAGGCATTGCGCTTCATCGGCATCCGCAGCGTGCAGTTCGTGCCGGTCGGCCCGACCACAGGCCCCGCCGATCCGATCCGCGACGCCCGCGACAACGCCCATCGCCGCCTCGCTGAGCTCGCATCGCGGTTCTGAGGCCGCGCGGACGGCGCGGTGCCCGATCGGTATCGTTATGACGCAGCCTGCCGGTCCCCTTCGGCAGGCTTGCATGCGGCGTCCGCTGCCGTTAAGCCGCGCCGTATCTTCAGCGAGGAAAGCGGCGGCGAGATGAGCGGAACGACGATTGACTTCACGGTTCACCAGGCCTCGGGCGCGTCGCAGCAGCGGCTGACGATCGGCCGGCTGGTGATCGCCGGCTGGACTGGTCGCGATCCCATTGCGCGCGACAAGCATATCGCCGAGCTGGAGGAGCTGGGAATCCAACGCCCGGCTTCGACGCCGATCTACTACGAGGTCGCGGCGAGCCGTCTCACGAGCGCGCAGGTCGTCGAAGCCAGCGGCGAGGACTCCAGCGGCGAGGTCGAATTCGTCCTGCTTCGCGTCAATGGTCGGCTCTATGTCGGCGTCGGCTCCGACCATACCGACCGGAAGGTCGAGACCTACAATATCACGGTCTCCAAGCAGATGTGCGATAAGCCGATCGCGCCGGAGCTGTGGCTCTTTTCCGACGTGTCGGCGCATTGGGATCGGATCCTGCTGCGGGCCTACGCCACGATCGGCGGCAAGCGCGAACTCTATCAGGAGGGCACCCTGGCCGACATGCTGCCGCCGGACGACCTGATCGCACGCCGATTCGGTGCTGCCGGTCTGCCCGAGGGCGCGGCGATGTTCGGTGGCACATTTGCCGCCAAGGGTGGCATCCGTCCTGCCGAACGTTTCGATTACGAGATATCAGATCCGGTCCTGAACCGCACGATCCGCCATGGTTACGCGGTGGAAACGCTCGCGATCGTCGGCTGACCTGATGAGGTGACGGGTTGCGCGACTGGGTCGAGCGTGCAGTGTTCTGGCATGTCTATCCGCTCGGTTTTGCCGGCGCGGAGCGTGAGGCGATCGCAGCTGGGCCGATCAAGCACCGGCTGCGTCATCTGATCGATTGGCTGGACTATGCCGTCAATCTCGGCGCCTCAGGTCTGCTACTTGGGCCAATTTTTGCGTCGTCGACTCATGGCTACGATACGACCGATCATTTCCGGATCGACTCGCGGCTTGGCGATATCGAGGATTTCGACGCGCTGATCGCAGCCGCGCATGCACGCGGCTTGCGCGTCGTGCTCGACGGCGTATTCAACCATGTGGGACGCGACCATCCGCGCTTTCAGCGCGCGATCGCTGCCCGCGCGAACACCGACGACGCGGCCTGGTTCCGGCTGACCTGGAAGGACGACGGTGGCGAGCCTGATTATGCAACCTTCGAAGGCCATCGCCAGCTCGCCGCTCTCAACCACGATGCACCTGAGGTCGTCGACTATGTGACGCAAGTGATGATCCATTGGCTCGATCGCGGCGCCGGTGGTTGGCGGCTGGACGCCGCTTATGCGGTGCCGCGGCCATTCTGGCGCAAGGTGCTGCCGGCAGTGCGATCAGCGCATTCCGACGCCTACATCTTTGGCGAAGTGATCCATGGCGACTATGCCGGCTTTGTCAGCGACACCGGCGTCGATGCGGTGACGCAATACGAGCTCTGGAAGGCGATCTGGAGCGCGCTGAACGATCGCAACTTCTTCGAGCTCGCCTGGGCGCTCGAACGGCACGGCCCGCTGCTGGATACGTTCGTTCCGCAGACCTTCATCGGCAATCACGACGTGACGCGAATTGCGAGCCAGCTCAAGGACGCGCGGCATCTGGCGCATGCGCTCGTGCTGCTCATGACGGTAGCCGGTACGCCGTCGATCTATGCGGGTGACGAGCAGGCGTTTCGCGGCATCAAGGAGCAGCGCGCCGGCGGCGACGACGCGATCCGTCCCGCCTTTCCAGCAACGCCTGACGGACTCGCGCCGTTCGGCTGGCCGATCTATCGCCTGCACCAGAACCTGATCGGCTTGCGGCGGCGGCATCCCTGGCTGCATCGCGCGCGCATGCGACCGATCGAGCTGCGCAATGCCGATCTGGTGTTCGAGGCCGCTCACGAGGACAACCGGCTGTTCGTCGCGCTCAATCTGTCCGACGCGCCGGTCACGCGCATGATGCCGTCTGCGGTCACGCGGCTGGCCGGAGATGTGTCCGCCACGAACGGCAGCGAAATCACGATTCCCGCTCACGGATGGGGCATTCTCGCGCCGGACGCGGCCTGATTGTCCAGCTCTCACGCGCGAGTGTGACCGTCGCCACATAAGTCACTCGGCCTTCGCGTCATGCTGGCTCCAACAAAGGAGCTGATTCATGACCGCTGTTCTCGATCCGATGCTGGTGCTTGCGCTTTTTTTCTTCCTGTTCCTGCCGATCACGGATCGCAGAACCGTCATGCTGAAGCTCGCCATGATGACCGTGATTGCGGCGCTGTTTGCAGGCTCGGTCGCAATGACCTGCGGTCCGTCGCCGCCGTCTCAGACGGTTGCGATGAGCGGCAACTGAACGGGCCTCCGTCGAGGCCTTGCCTGACCGCACGGCAACGAGCTGTCCGGAGATTGGCACCCGGGCCAGCCTCGTGTAGCACGGAATATCCGCTGCTGATCGCGAGGAACTCTGATGCCCACCATGGCTCATGCTCTGCTCACTGCGCTCCGGGATCATGGCGCGCGCGAGGTCTTCGGCATTCCCGGTGACTTCGTGCTGCCGTTGTTCAAGGTGATCGAGGAAAGCGGCATGCTGCCGAATATCACCTTGAGCCATGAGCCGGCGGTCGGCTTTGCCGCCGATGCCGCCGCCCGCTATCACGGCGGACTCGGTGTCGCGGTCGTGACCTATGGCGCCGGCGCCTTCAACATCGTCAACGCCGTTGCCGGAGCCTATGCCGAGCGCTCGCCCGTGGTGGTTGTCGCCGGCGCGCCGGGCGCCCGCGAGCGCGTCTCGGGCTTCCTGCTGCATCATCAGGCGCGCACCATCGACACCCAGCTTGCCGTATTCAAGGAGATCACCTGCGACCAGGCGGTGCTGACCGACCCGGCCACGGCGCCGGCGCAGATCGCGCGCGTACTGCGCAACGCCCGGGAGCTGTCGCTGCCGGTCTATCTCGAATTTCCCCGCGATATGGTTGATGTTGCGACCGAACCGGTCGTGCCGCTGCCGCCGCGTCGCGCCGAAGCTGAAGCACTGGCCGAATGCGTCGAGGAGATCCTCGCACGCGTTGCGCAGGCAGCCGCGCCGGTCATCGTAGTCGACGTCGAGATCCGCCGCTACGGCGTCGAGGACAGGATTGCCGCGCTGGCGCGCAAGCTGAACGTCCCGCTAGTCACCACCTTCATGGGCCGCGGCCTGCTCGAGAACGCCGATGATGTCGTGGCGGGCACCTATCTCGGCGCCGCCGGCGATCCCGCGATCACCAGGCTGGTGGAGGAGGCCGACCTCCTGCTGATGCTCGGCGTGATCCTGTCCGATACCAATTTCGCGCTGTCGAACCGCGCGCCAGATCCGCGGCGGACCATCATGGCCTCGAGCCGCGAGGTGCAGATCGGCCATCACGTCTATCGCGACATGCCGCTCGCTGATCTGATCGGTGCGCTCGAAGGCCGCGCTAAGCCACAGACGCCGCGCTCTAATATGCCGCGCCAGCACCCCGCCTATCCGCGCGGGCTGCCGGCAGACGACCGGCCGATCGCCCCGTCGGACATCGCCACCGCCATCAACGATCTGTTCGATCGTCACGGCAAGATGCCGATGACGTCCGATATCGGCGACTGCCTGTTCACGGCGATGGAAGTCGACAATACGGCGCTGGCAGCGCCTGGCTACTATGCCGGGATGGGCTTTGGCGTGCCGGCCGGCATCGGTGTCGCCGCGACCGGCCTCCGGCCCTTGATCCTGGTCGGCGACGGCGCCTTCCAGATGACGGGCTGGGAGCTCGGCAATTGCCGTCGCTATGGGCTCGATCCGATCGTCGTGCTGTTCAACAATTGCAGCTGGGAGATGCTGCGCGTGTTCCAGCCGGAATCGCGCTTCAACAATCTCGACGACTGGCATTTTGCCGAGGTTGCCAATGCCATCGGCGGCGTCGGTGAGCGGGTCACCACCCGCGCCGGCCTGATCGCGGCGCTCGACCGTGCCGTTCTGCGGCGCGGGCAGTTCTCGCTGATCGAGGTAATGCTGCCGCGCGGGAAAACGTCCGACACGTTGGCACGCTTCGTCGCCGGCTTCAAATCGGCGCGGGAGCGGATGGCGAAGGGCTGAGCACGATCCTGTGCGCGTCGCTCCGTCGTCTAGAACCGCGTCCTACTTCGTGGCCTTCTCATGCGAGGCGAGGCCGACAGCCCTGTAGTCGTAGGTCGGATAGAACTCGGTACGGTAGGAGCCCCAGGCCGTATCCTCCAGCACGCGATTGACCTCGCGCAGCCGCGAGGCCGGCAACCGCAAGGTCACCACCTGACCGATGCCCATCATCACATACCAGCTCACAACCTCGACGCCATCAGGCGGAAACGCCTTATAGAAGCCCTGCTTGTCGAGCTGGGCATTCAATTCGCTCAAGGGGCGGGACTGATCATGCTTGAAGAACACAGTCAGCAGGATCGCGTTGTCCGGCGTCGCCATGGCTGTGCTCGGCGGCACGCCCTGCGCCTCGCTGCCGGTGTTGAACATCGCAGCCGAGGCCAGCACCAGGGCCGCGGTCAGCAGAGCTTTGCTTCGCCTCATCGTCGTCTCCTCGCGCTGCGTATGAATCATGATCGGCGATGCCGTGCTGGTCTGTAAACCGGAAAGACCGCAGCCCGGTCACGTCTCCGCCAATTGTGAAGCGTTTCACAAAGCTGCATGGCGCAGTGCGATATGTAGCGGCAGCTGTTGCTTCGCACGCGAGACGTTCCAACTATGACGACACGACGCATCGCCTATTGGTGGTTCAGGTTCGTCTTTTCAGGGCGCTTTCTGGAGACGTTTCTGGTCGGACGTCACCGGCCGCTGACGGGCGCGGGTCGGCTCGGCACGGTGAAGCCGCAGCACGAACCGGCGATGTCGCGGTCCGATGAGGCTGTGCGGGCGCCCGCAGAGTGAGGTTAGGGATCGTCGAAGCTTGTTAGCGATCCGATCGATTCAGCCGATCAGGCGTTTGCAGAACGCCGCGCTGTCATTGATGGCGTCGCGTGCGAAATAGCTCAATCGTCCGGTGAACGAGCGGTGACCGCGCAGACGCCGCGAGCCGAGCACATGGCCGACTTCGTCAGGGAAACGGCGCACCTCGGCCTCGACCATCGCCGCGATCGCCTCCATGAGATCGTGCAGCCGTTGGCCCCAGTCGCACGCTTCAAGCCGCTCGATCCGCGTTTGAATGGCATCCTCGGCGCCATAGATCTCGGTGAGAATGTCTTTGGCGGTCACGACCCGATTGTTCTTCAGGGCGACCCGCAACGTGATGCGCTTGTCCTCGATCTGGTCCAGCACCATCGCGACCGTGATCGCGTAAGGGGTGGCAGCGACGTCGACGGCGTTCTTGCTGCGCGCGGCCTTGGTGGCCAGGTGCAGGATCTGCCAGGGCTCTCGCAGCCGCTTGGCCACCAGGGTCAGTGCAAACGGTACCGCTTCCGGATTCTTCTTCCGAAACGCATCGAGCAGCGCGGTCATCTTCTTGACCTGCGGATCGTCGAATTCGACGATGCGCTCCGGCAGGCTCTCGTCGAATTGCGCGATCGCCTCACGTGCTTTCAGTGCCTGCATCAGCTTCTTCAGGTCCTCGAACACGGTCGGCGAGGCGGTGTAGGCCTTGAGCTTGGTGCGGATTTGCGCGACACCCTCGGATGCCGCCAGGTTGCCCTCCAGCGACTTCGTGACCTTGGTCTGGAACGTGCTCGCCGTCTGACGGAGTTCGCGCTGCTTGTCGCCGGCGATCAACTCCTTCATCCGCGCGTTGTAGTCGCGGGCCATCGTCGGCAGCAGATCGCGGCTAATCCATTCCCATATCGGGGCCAACGAGGCGCGCGCGATCCGGCCCAGATTGGCGTGATCCGGGGAGCCGTCGACCAAGAGGTGCTCGACCGGCGTAAAGAAGTAGCGGGACGGATTCGCGGTTCGATTCTGCGTGGTGCCATCCTGGCGGAATTCGGC
>NZ_JBARGP010000124.1:0-3502 GCF_049798375.1 Bradyrhizobium sp. | reverse complement strand
ATTTCCAGCTCACCGCGCGCGAGCGCGACGTGCTGGCGCTGCTCGCCGAAGGGCGTTCGAACAAGGAGATCGCTCGCTCGCTTGGGATTTCCGTGCACACTGCGAAATTCCATGTCGGGCAACTGCTCGACAAGCTCGATGCGACGGGGCGCACCGACGCAGTTGCGCACGCGGCTCGACGGGGGATTATCGAATTGTAGGAGTCCGCATCACTGGCGGTCGACCTCTCTCCGCCGGGGAGAGGTGATAGCGAGGCCTGCGATGCGGCATCGGCTCATCGAGCGAGCTTATCCCTTCTTCTTCACGTCCTTGACGTTGGAGAAGATGATGCCCTCGGCGCGTTCCTTGGTGTAGCCGAGATAGAACTCGTTCTTGGCCAGGAACACCGGATCGCCGTCGACGTCGTCGGCAACGCCGGAGCCATTGGAGGCGATGAAGGCTTCCAGCTTCTTCTTGTCGTCGCTGGAAATCCAGCGCGCCAGCGAGAACTCGCTGACCTCGAACTCCACCGGCAGCGAATATTCGGCATCGAGCCGCGCCTTGAGCACGTCGAGCTGCAGCGGGCCGACCACGCCGACCAGCGCCGGCGCGCCTTCGCGCGGGCGAAACACCTGCACGACACCCTCCTCCGACATCTGCTGCAAGGCTTCCTTCAGCTTCTTTGCCTTCATCGCATCGGTGAGACGGACGCGGCGGACGATTTCCGGCGCGAAACTGGGAACGCCGACGAAGGTCAGATCCTCGCCTTCGGTCAGCGTGTCGCCGATGCGCAAGCTGCCATGGTTGGGAATGCCGACCACGTCGCCGGCAAAGGCTTCATCGGCGACCGAGCGATCCTGGGCAAAGAAGAATTGCGGGCTCGACAGCGGCATGGTCTTGCCGGTGCGCACCAGCTTCGCCTTCATCCCGCGGTTGAGCTTGCCGGAGCATAGCCGCGCAAAGGCGATACGGTCGCGATGGTTCGGATCCATGTTGGCCTGGATCTTGAACACGAATGCACTCATGCGCGGCTCGGCGGCATCGACCTTGCGCAGGTTGGATTCCTGCGCGCGCGGCGGCGGCGCGAACTGGCCGAGGCCCTGCAACAGATCGCCCACGCCGAAATTGCGCAGCGCGCTGCCGAAATAGACCGGCGTCAGATGGCCCTCGCGGAAAGCTTCGAGCTCGAATGGCTTGCAGGCTTCCTTGACCAGTTCGAGCTCTTCCTCGATCTGGCCGACGTCGAGGTTGGAATTGTGCTTGGCCAGCTCAGGGATCGTGATCTGCTGGGCCGCGCCAGTCTTGGCGCCGCCGCCTTCGAGCAAGCGCACGCCGCCGTCGCGAATGTCGTAAGTGCCGACGAAGTCGCGACCGCGGCCGACCGGCCAGGTCATCGGCGTGGTGTCGAGCGCCAGCGTCTTCTCGATCTCATCGAGCAGATCGAAGATATCGCGGCTCTCACGGTCCATCTTGTTGATGAAGGTGATGATCGGGATGTCGCGCAGACGACAGACCTCGAACAGCTTTCGCGTCCGCGCCTCGATGCCCTTGGCGGCGTCGATCACCATGACGGCGGAGTCGACCGCGGTCAGCGTGCGGTAGGTGTCTTCCGAAAAATCCTCGTGGCCCGGCGTGTCCAGCAGGTTGTAGACCAGCCCCTCGAACTCGAAAGTCATGACCGAGGTCACGACCGAGATGCCGCGGTCGCGCTCGATCTTCATCCAGTCAGAGCGCGTGTTGCGCCGTTCGCCCTTGGCCTTGACTTGGCCGGCGAGGTTGATGGCGCCGCCGAACAGCAACAGCTTTTCGGTCAGCGTGGTCTTGCCGGCGTCCGGATGCGAGATGATGGCGAAGGTGCGCCGGCGCGCGACCTCATCTGATAACGGCGAGCGGATCGTCGATTCTGTGGGGACAGCAATGTCGGACATGGCGGCAGCGTTTGGCAGGGAAAAGCCCGGGGATCAAGCGGGAATCAAGCTGGATTTGGCGATTGCGGAACCCGCAGGCAAGCCCCATATCGCCCGGAGCAAAGACGACCTTTTCGCTCAATCACAGCATCCGCGGGGACGGCCCTGCCTGATATGGAGGGGCCGTGATGGCTTGGTTTGTCCTGTTTCTCGCTGGCCTGCTGGAAGTCTCCTGGGCGATCGGCCTCAAATACATCGAAGGGTTTACGCGGCTGGTGCCGTCAGCCCAGACCTTGGCGGCGATGGCCGGCAGCGTGCTGCTGCTCGGCTGGGCCTTGAAGACCCTGCCGATCGGAACCGCGTATGCGGTCTGGACCGGGATCGGAGCCGTCGGAACGGCTGCTCTCGGCATCATTTTGTTCGGCGAAGCCGCGTCCGCGCTTCGTCTCGCCAGCATCGCTTTGATCGTTGCCGGCATCGTCGGGTTGAAACTAGTGAGCTGACCACCGCCCCCATGCGAGGCGCCTGATCAGCTGCGCAGTGCCGAGACCACCCAATAGGCCAGAGCCGCCACCAGCGCCGACGCCGGAATGGTGAAGATCCAGGCATAGACGATCGAGCCCGCCACGTTCCAGCGCACCGCCGAAGCACGGCGGGCCGCGCCGACGCCGACAATGGCGCCGGTAATGGTGTGGGTGGTCGAGACGGGAACCCCGAGGAAAGTTGCCATGAACAGGGTCGCCGCGCCGCCGGTCTCGGCGCAGAAGCCCTGCATCGGCGTCAGCTTGGTGATCCGCAAGCCCATGGTGCGCACGATCCGCCAGCCGCCGAGCAGCGTGCCCAACGCCATCGCGGCCTGGCAAGCCAGCACCACCCAAAATGGAACAGCAAACTCGCTGTCAAGGTGACCCTGTGAATAGAGCAGCACGGCGATGATGCCCATGGTCTTCTGGGCGTCGTTGCCGCCATGCCCGAGCGAATAGAGCGAGGCCGAGGCGAATTGCAGGATGCGGAAGGCACGATCCACTGCAAATGGCGTCGACCGCACCGAGGCCCAGGAGACGATCGCGACGAGGATCATCGCCAGCACCAGGCCGACCAGCGGCGACAGCACGATCGCGATCACGGTTTTCGACAGCCCGCTCCAGACCATGGCGCCAAAGCCGGCCTTGGCGACGCCGGCGCCGACCAGCCCGCCGACCAGCGCGTGCGAGCTCGACGAGGGAATGCCGGCAGCCCAGGTGACGATGTTCCAGGCGATGGCGCCGACCAGCGCGGCGAAGATCACCTGCGCATCGACGACACCGGGATCGATGATGCCGGTGCCGATGGTCTGGGCCACATGCAGGCCGAACACGGCGAAGGCGACGAAATTGAAGAACGCGGCCCAGAACACCGCATATTGCGGCCGCAGCACCCGGGTCGAGACGATGGTCGCGATCGAGTTGGCCGCGTCATGCAGCCCGTTCAGGAAGTCGAAGGCGAGCGCGACCGCGATCAGGCCGATCAGCGCCGGAAAGCCGAGATGAGCATCCACGGCGCGGCCTATACCTGCTCGATCATGATCGAGTTGATCTCGTTGGCGACGTCGTCGAAGCGGTCGGCGACCTTCTCCA
>NZ_JBARGP010000123.1:0-3058 GCF_049798375.1 Bradyrhizobium sp. | reverse complement strand
TCGCAGCGCGCTCCTGGTCGCCGGCGCCGAGCGCGCGTGCGATCGCGGACGCGACGCCGCCGCCCATCGCGCCGCCCGACATGGTCATGGCGAGGATGACGAGCGGAAACACCAGCGCCATCGCGGCGAGCGCCTCGATACCCAGCCGACCGATATAGGAGGTCTCCGCAATCACCACACAGGTGCCGGCCGAAAGCGCGATCACGTTCGGCCAGGCGAGCGACAGCAGTGTGCGCAGGATCGGCCCGTCGGTCAGCGCGCTCTTGAGCGGCGCCGCAGGCGGCGGCAGCGGCTGCTCGTCTTCATCGACCGGGATTTCGGCAACGCCGATCTCGGACATCGTCTCTCCCCAAGGCGCGCCGCATTCTGTGCAGCAGAATTTCGCGCGCCAGTTGATTTCTGTTGTGGCGCCTGCGATGCGCGAGAATGTCCTAACACATCCCTCCCGGTTTCCTGCTTTTATCGGCGCATTGGGGGCCTGCCGGGAATGCAGGTCACGGATCTCAGCACACCGTCCAAGCGAACGGCGGACGGCCACCGGCTGCGGTGTGCAGGTTGACCGCGATGTGGCGACCGCAGCCGGCCGCGAGGCCACCGAGCAGGCCTTCGAGCACCCGGACGCAGGCCGGATGATCATCGGCGACATCGGCCATCAGCCGCCAGTCCTGCTGGATCAGCGCACCGTCGCGCGTCTCCGCTATATCGCCTTGCGCGACAAACAGCGCTTGCGCGAAGGCCCTGAACGCGGCGGCATCACCCCGCGCGGCATCAAACGCACGCGCGATCTCGTCGAAATATTGCATGCCGATCAGCCTGCCGGTGAGATGCAGCAGATGGCCAGCCTCATCAGGTCCCAGCCACTGCACCAGCACTGGCGCGGCCGTCCGCACATATTCCATCGCATAGTTGCGGTAGGCCTTTTCGAGCCGCGGCTTCGGCCAGCTAGCGACCGGCAGCGCAGGCGCGGTGCTCGGATCGAATGGCGGTGCCCCGCAATGGCGAGCGAACACCAGGCGCTGATCGAGCTCCAACGGATGGTCATATTCGTAATAATAGCCCTCGAGACCATCCTGGCCATCGACACTCTGCTTGGTGCAGACGAAGCCGAGCTTGAGGTTGCCGAGCGCCACGCCGTTATTGGCGTGCCATCCGCGCAGCATCGCGCGCGAGACCTCGCTCGGGATGCCGCAGATCGCGGTGCCGCGCCAGATCCAGCGCGGCGGCGGATAGCGGATCCAGGCCTTGCGGTCGCTCTCGTGCATGTATTCGACATGCACGCCGCCGATCCAGTTGGAGAGATAGTGATACTGCGCCGCCGCTACCGCGGGCGGCAAATGATCGAGGCCGAGCTTGACGAGGCCGGGAAGAAAACGCTCCTGCTGCTGACGGCGGAAGACGCGAAATACGAACTCGGCGGCATCGGCCGCGCTGCGTCGTGTCACCACGGTCAGGATCAGGCCCGTGAAATAAGCGTGGTAGAGATCGGCGACGGCGCGCCATTGCCGCCATTGCGCCTGTTGCGCGCCCTCGTCCACGCGCCCCTCCCTAATCTAAAACCTCACACCCGAAAGTGCTTCGACAGCTTCAAGCCCTGCGCCTGATAGTTGGAGCCGATGCGGCTGCCATACATCGCATCCGGCCGCGCCAGCATCTTCTCATAGACCAGCCGGCCAACGATCTGGCCATGTTCGAGAATGAACGGCACCTCGCGCGAGCGCACTTCGAGCACTGCGCGCGATCCCTGCCCGCCGGCACCGGCATAGCCGAAGCCGGGATCGAAGAAGCCGGCATAGTGCACGCGGAATTCGCCGACCAGCGGATCGAACGGCACCATCTCCGCGGCGTAGTCGGGCGGCACCTGCACCGCTTCCTTGGACGCCAGGATATAGAACTCGCCGGGATCGAGGATCAGGCTGCCATCGGCACGCGCCTTGATCGGCTCCCAGAAATCATCGACCAGATAGCCGCCGCGCCGGTCGATATCGACTACGCCGGTGTGGCGCTTGGCGCGATAGCCGACGAAGCCGTTTGAATCCTTGCCCGAGAGATCGACTGATACCGCGACGCCGCCGACCAGATCGGCATCGTCGCGATCGACCAGCCGCTCCGACTGATGCAGCGCGTCGAGCTCATCCGCATCCAGCATCGCCTGGCCCGAACGGAAGCGGACCTGTGATAGCCGGGAGCCTTCGCGCAGCAAAACCGGAAACGTCTTCGGGCTGATCTCAGCATAGAGCGGGCCGTGATAGCCGGCACCGATCATGTCGAAACGCCTGGTGCCATCGGCGATCACGCGCGTGAACACGTCGAGCCGCCCGGTCGAGCTCTTCGGATTGGCGGCGGCGACGATGTCCTTGGGCAGCGCAAGGCTCTCCAGCAGCGGCACGATGTAGACGCAGTTGGTTTCCAGCACCGCGCCGTCGGCCAGCGAGATCTCATGCAGCTTCAGCTCATCGATGCGCTCGGCAACGGTGGCGCCGGGGCCCGGCAGGAAGCTCGCGCGGACGCGATAGGCGATGTCGCCGAGCCGCAAATCCAGACTCGCCGGCTGGATCTGACTTTCGACGAAGTCGTATGCGGGGATGATCAGGCCAGCCTCGGCCATCGCCGCGATCATGCGGTCGGGCAGGATGCCATTGGCGTTGGCTGGCAATTGAAACGTCAAGGCCTGATCCTTTTTGGACGGGGCGCAATCTCGCCCTTCCCTGATATGGGACCGTTCACCGGTTATCCGATGGCCGGCTTGACGGAAAGGTCGCGGGCGATTAAGAGCACGACTTATCCCGTGGTGATTTGAGCCGGCCGGCTTGCAGCCACGTTAAATAAGTCGCTAAACAGGCCGGGGACAGATGTGATCCCGGCTCGAGGAATTATTCCCAGGCCGGTTTTTTTGTGACCATTTTCGAAGGTGGTCACGATGGAGGTCACATGTCCAAAACCACCGCTCCCGCACTGACTCAATACCGGCCTGAAACCCGCCTGGTGCATTCCGGCACCCTGCGCTCCGAATTCGGCGAAACGTCCGAGGGCCTGTTCCTGACCCAGGGCTTCGTCTACG
>NZ_JBARGP010000122.1:0-2100 GCF_049798375.1 Bradyrhizobium sp. | reverse complement strand
TAGAACCGTTGCCGACGCAATCGAGGATGCTCGTCAGCCAGGTGCGCCGCTAGATCGGTTGGCCCATTGGACGCGCGCAGCGCCGCTGCATTCGCTGGCCATCGCCTTCTTGGCTGGCATCATCCTCGGTCGGCGCCACTGAGTGCCGCCGATGCCACGCAGATGATGGAGCACGCCGGCTCGTGTTCGTGATGAGCCTTGGGCGAGTGCGATCACGCCAGCACCGGCGCATTCCAGGCGGCTAGCTGGGTGCGCTTGACCTCAATTCAGACGCGCCGCTTCTGATGCGAGGACCTCTTGTCGATATAGGGCCCGTGAAGGACGTCCTGCCGTCGCTGATACAAGGTGACGACAGCGCCAATGATGCAGCAGACGGCGGCGAAAATGCCAAATTCGATCAGCATGGCGTTTCCTAAAAAACTTCGAATTCGGAATGGGATAAGTGCGGCCGGGCCGTCAACGCCGATCGCCGGTTAAGCTGAACGAGAAAGCTTAATGATGACGACGAAAATCCGATTGCCGGTCGGAGCGCTGGTCCGGTTAGGAACCGAGCAGTCCGGAGGCAGGTTGCTGTTGCGCAATCGTGGGAGGAGCGCATGGATATGAAGGAAGCGTCTGCAATGACGGAAGCCTCCGGCCTGACGGATGGCCAGGGCGGTGACGGGACTTCGTCCAGAACGAGGCCGGGCTCGGCAAAACCAACGGACGTGCACTCCGTCGTAGCGGGTGCCGCCGAGCAGTTGCGGAAAAACACCTTGGAAGCGCCGCTGCGGTCGCTCGCGTTGGCGTTCTTGTTTGGCGTCTGGGTCGCACGTCGGCGGTAAAGGATGGGTCGCGTGAGCTCCACGCCAAGGAACACGATCAGGACAACTCTGGTCCGCCAGACGTCGTCGGGTGGACGCTCTCGCGGTCGGGCAGCCGCAATTAAGGGATCTGCCGGAACGGACTCGATCCGTACCGCGTTGCCTCGCGGATTCCAACGTTGGGAGAAAGCACATGAGATGGATTTTGGCAGCGGCATGCGCCGTCGTGATTTCGCTAGCGTGGGCGCCCCATGCGGATGCCAAAGGCTGCATCAAGGGCGCGATCGTCGGCGGCGTCGCCGGCCATATGGCGGGACATGGCAAGCTCGGCGCTGCGGCCGGTTGCGTCGTTGGCCATCACGAAGCGAACAAGGCTGACGCGAACAAGGCAAACGCCCAGCCGCCGTCGGACCAGAAGTAGTATCCGCCGCTTCGGTGGGTGAAAGGGCGGCATCAAGAGTTCCGGCGCTGGCGGCGGACTGCCTGGTCCCGGTCAGCTTCGGAACGAATTCGCCCGGACATTTGGATTTGCCAGTATGAGGTCTCTTTCGTCGGCGTGCATCTTGATCGGCCTTGCGCTCGCAGGCTTGGCGAGCCCGGCGCTCGGCACAAAACTCGACGCGGCGGCGATCAACGCCGCCGAGCCGTCGAAGACGACCTTGTCGAATGAGAGGCCGACCCCGGCAGGGATCAGGCTGCAGGTCCTGCTCGACAGGGCGCACTTCTCGCCCGGCGAGATCGACGGCAAGTTCGGGGAGAATGCGAAAAAGGCATTGCGAGCCTACGAGGAGGCGCAGCAGTTGCCGATCTCGGACGATGTGAGCGTCGAGGTCTGGAAAAAACTCACGACGGACGACCATCCAGTGCTCGCGAACTACACCGTCACGGATAGGGATGTCGCTGGGCCGTTTCTGCGCAAGCTTCCGGCCAAGATGGAGGACATGAAGGACCTCCCGAAGCTGTCGTACACCAGCGCGCGCGAAGGCTTGGCCGAAAAATTTCACATGAGCGAGCAGTTGCTGACCCTCCTGAATCCCGGCCGCCATTTCGGCCGCGCCGGAGACAGTATCGTCGTGATCGCACAACAACCTGACCAAGATCTGCAGAAGGCGGCCAAGGTTGAGGTCGATAAGAACCGGCAGACCGTGAAACTCATTGACAGTTCGAATGTGCTGATTGGAGTCTATCCCGCGACCGTCGGTAGCGAAGAGAAACCATCGCCGTCCGGCACGCTGAAGGTCACGGAGATCGACCAAAATCCGACCTACCATTACAATCCAAAATATCATTTCAAGGG
>NZ_JBARGP010000121.1:0-1729 GCF_049798375.1 Bradyrhizobium sp. | reverse complement strand
GTCACATGCATCGATCAAAATTGAGGCTCGTGGGAGAGGAGAGTTCCAATGACCGATGTTGCTTTACCGGGTTCAATCGAGCCTGCCCTGAAGAAGGGCCCTAATCTCGATGGCGGTTTCCATCCGCTGACCGGAGTTATTTATTTGGGCGTCGTGGCGGCCGCGCTGCTGTTCGTCGCCTACAGCATTTATGACGACGTCTCAGCCACCGGCACCCGCGTCACCTCGCTGGCGCCTTACATCCTGCTGTTCATAGCGCTTTTGATCGCGCTCGGCTTTGAATTCGTCAACGGCTTCCACGACACCGCCAACGCGGTCGCGACCGTGATCTACACCCGCTCGCTGCCGGCCCACATCGCCGTGGTCTGGTCGGGCCTGTGCAACCTGACCGGCGTGCTGCTCTCGACCGGCGCGGTGGCGTTCGGCATCGTCTCGCTGCTGCCGGTGGAGCTGATCCTGCAGGTCGGCTCCAGCGCCGGCTTCGCGATGGTGTTCGCGCTCTTGATCGCCGCCATCATCTGGAATCTCGGCACCTGGTGGCTCGGCCTGCCGGCTTCCTCCTCGCATACCCTGATCGGCTCGATCATCGGCGTCGGCATCGCCAACGCGCTGCTGCGCGGCCGCGACGGCACCTCAGGCGTGGACTGGGGCCAGGCCGTCGGCATCGGCAAGGCGCTGCTGCTTTCGCCGCTGTTCGGCTTCGTGCTGGCTGCCGGCCTGCTCTACATCCTGAAGCTGGCTCTCAGCCGCTTGACGCCGGCGCTGTTCGGCGAGCCGGTCGGCAACCAGCCGCCGCCGTGGTGGATCCGCGGCATCCTGATCCTGACCTGTACCCTGGTCAGCTTCTTCCATGGCTCCAACGACGGCCAGAAGGGCATGGGCCTGATCATGCTGATCCTGATCGGCACGGTGCCGACGGCCTACGCTCTCAACCGCACCATGCCGCAGAGTCAGGCCGAAAAGTTCATCAGCAACGCTGACACTGCGGCCAAGATCATCGACGGCAAGGCCGCCGGCCACACCGCGAGCGGTGATCCGCGCCCGGTCGTGACCCGCTACGTCGCCGAAAAGCAGCTTGGCGACGACACCTTGCCTGCGCTCGCCGCGCTGATGAAGGATATCACCAAGCAGGTCAGGGAATACGGCACGCTGGCAAAGGTCCCGGCGGAGCTGGTCGGCAACACCCGCAACGACATGTATCTGACCTCGGAAGCGCTGCGCTTCTTGATGAAGGACAATGCCGCTCAGTTCGCCGGCGGCGATGTCGCCACCCTGACCGCCTACAAGGGCTCGCTCGACTCCGCGACCAAGTTCATCCCGATCTGGGTGAAGATCGCCGTCGCGATCGCGCTTGGCCTCGGCACCATGGTGGGCTGGAAGCGCATCGTGGTCACCGTCGGCGAGAAGATCGGTAAGACCCATCTGACCTACGCGCAGGGTGCCAGCGCCGAGATCACCGCCGCGCTCACCATCGCGGCGGCCGACGGTTACGGCCTGCCGGTCTCGACAACCCACGTGCTGTCGTCGGGCATCGCCGGCACCATGGCGGCCAACGGAAGCGGCCTGCAATGGTCGACCATCCGCAACATCGCGATGGCCTGGGTGTTGACCCTGCCGATCGCGATGATGCTGTCGGGCACACTGTACTTCATCTTCGTGCATCTGTTCTGAGCACGCGAGCAACTTAAAAAAAGGCCCGCGGCGCTAACCGCGGGCCTTTTGTTTTTAG
>NZ_JBARGP010000120.1:0-5969 GCF_049798375.1 Bradyrhizobium sp. | reverse complement strand
GCGCTATCTACTGAGTTGCTGGCGGAGCTTGAACGGCACGGCGTAGACGCTATGCGGGGCTTGCTCACAACCTCTACAAACGGGTTCAGCGGGACGGGCAGAAACACTGATATTGGCGGAGCGCCCGCCACTCGTGGCGAAATCCAAGACTGGCTCAAGTGGAAGGCGGCTCAAGATCACTGCCTGATCAACCTCGGCGCCATCGCCGCTGTTGCGGCTGCGCTTTTTTCGTTTGTGGCATTATGGAATTAGCCCAAGATGAACATGGCGGATGTGATTGGCTCGCGCGCCTAAGCAAGATGGCCGTGTGAACGAGCCGAAAGGGCGGTAAGTGATGATCCAGATAGCTGGCGGAATTATACTTGCCGTATTCTTTTTGGCACTGCTCCCGGCCATTCTTCAAGGCGCTCTTTGGCTTGCTGCCGTAGGCCTTGTCCTAGTTCTGGTCATCGGTGCCGTTGGGTTGCTCTTGGCTGGAGCGCAATCGACTGAGGGCTTGGCTGTTGAGCTGATTGTCGCGGGCGTATTTCTTGTTTGGCTGCACTATGAGATCAAAGCCCGGCGAGAAATCGCCGCGGAGCAAGCCGCGAGGACGGCTCAGCAGCTCTCCCCTGCGGACGACTAGCCGTTAAGCAATTTTCCGAGCTGGAGCTTAGACGCGCGTCTAGCAATCAGCAGGGAGATGAACTGTGTATCCGAGATGGCTTGTGAGGCAGGGCCTTCTGTTGGCCGGAATGCTGCTTGCTACCCACGCTTTCGCACAGCAACCAACGTTTCCCTTCCTTCAAGACGGAGGCGCACGCAGCGCTTTCGTGGGAGGTTCCCGCCGCACGTGCTTGGAGAAGCAAAGGGCCGCTCCCGAAAACGCTTCGCTCTCCGCTCCAGAGCTTGGGGGATTTTGCCTGTGCTATGGGCTGGCGCTGGCAGACCTCATCACTGGTACGGAATACGAGGTGCTGGCTCTCGGTAAGGTCCCCGACGGCTTCAGTGAAAAACAACGTAGAGCCGGCAATGTTTGCATTTCGCGGATGAGTACCTCTGAACAGTTATCACGCGATAGCCAGTTGAAAGTAGCGATAGAAAATAGATGCCGAAAAGAATTTCACCCCGATGGCTGTTATGCTGGAGCCGTGACCTCCTCTGGCAAGGAGGCACGAAACCCAAGAGACGCTGCAGACTATTGTTCTCAGCACATGGGTCCGAACGGATAGCTTGATGGCGGTAGCACCAAGTGGTAGCATCTTCGAGCAGCGAAGCTGATTTTGCGGGTAGTTTCCGTGCCTTCCGTTGTTCTGCGGTCCTTCCCCTAGGGAGCACCAGGCGAGCTTCGATCTTGCGGATAACTTACGGGCCTAGGTCGTGTTAGCCGATGGCGTAACCCGCCGCGCTGTCCTTTTTATACGACGGTGGCGGATAACACTGCGCTAATCCGCCCTACGCGCTGCTACAACGAATGCCGGCAAAGCCTATTCGGTAGGCACGAACCGCAACGTCCCCGCCCATCGCGAGGACCCGCCGGTGTCGTTCGGGTGGTTCACGCCGTCTGCCACCGGCACCTCCGGGAAGTCGAACGGGCTTACCCCTTCCAGGCAGCGACGTTGACGCCGTACTGGTTCGGATCGGAGCGGCGCTGGTGGTGGGTGTAGATGCCGCAGCGCGAGCAGAAGAAGTGCTGGGCCGTTCCGGTGTTGAAGCGATAGCTTGTCAGCGCGTCCTCGCCGCTGAGAAGTCTGACTCCGCCCGCTTTCGCCGCGACGACGACCGCGCCGCGCATGCGGCAGTAGGAGCAGTTGCAGCGGAGAGCTGTGTTGAAGCCGTCACTGAGCGTCGCCTCGAAGCGAACCGCGCCGCAATGGCATTGGCCGGTTCTGATGTTGGTTTCGTCTGCCATGATGATCTCCGCTGCATGTCGGGATCATGTCTACGTCCGCCGGGGGGATGCGAGCAAGAATGGCCTGCGTGGCGTCGACCGGACTCATTCGACCATGTCATGGTGGGCGTCATTCCGGGGCAAGGCCGCAGGCCTTGAACCCGGAATCTTGCAATGGCTGCGTTCGTTGCTGACCATATCGGGATTTCAGGTGCGCAATCGCGCACCAGAATTCAGCCCTGGGGGGCTCCCCCGGAATGACAGCGGATGGGAGAGCGCCACCTCACCGCCGCCTCTGCCGCCGCCATTCGCCGGGGCTGGTGCCGACCAGCCGCGTGAAGGTCCGCGTGAAATGGCTCTGCTCGGAGAAGCCGCAATCCAGCGCTATTTCGGCGAGCGGCAGCGTCGTCCACAGCATCAGGTCCTGCGCGCGCTCGAGCCGCAGCTTGACCAGCCAGCGATGCGGCGTGAGGCCGGTGGTCTTCTTGAAGGTGCGGCCGAACTGGCTGAGCGACAGATGGCAGCGGCGCGCGACCTCGGCGAGACGCACGCCACCGACGACCCCTGCCCGCAACATGTCCTCGGCGCGACGCTGCTGCCATGGCGCGAGGCCGCCGCGTCGTGGGCGGACGGACACCCGCACGGTGCCATAGGCAGCGACCTCAGCCGCGTGGCTTCGCGCAACCATGGCGCCGAACTCCCGTCATGCACAGACCCGTCGCCAGGACAGCAACACGGTCGCAGCCGCGCCTTCGCGCCTCGGGTTTGCTCATCGTGATGGCGCGCGCGGTCTGCCCCGTGCACGAGATCATTCACGCCGCGTGTTACGCGACGATTTCAGGCCGGCCGAAGAAGCGTTGCGGCGGCAATCCCCGCCTGCGCGGGGTGCCCCTGGATGTCGCGCCTGTCCGGTCAGCTCGCCTTGACGCTGATGATGAAGGCATCGACCTCGCGCTTCAGGGTCTCGGCCTGCTGCGACAGATCGACCGCGGCGTCACGGGCGTCGCCCGCCATTCGTCCGGTCTCCGCCGAGGTCGAGCTGATTTGCGCGATGTGGTTGGAGACATCGAGCGTGCCGCGCGCGGCCTCCTGGACGCTCCTGGAAATGTCCTGCGTGGCGTTGCGCTGCTGGGCGGTGTCGACCTCGATTCCCGACATGATCGCGCTGATCTCGGACAGCGTCGTGGAGATGCGCTCCATCACGCCGCGGGTCTCGCCGGTGATGCCCTGGATGCTGGCGATATGCGCGGAGATCTCGTCGGTCGCCTTGGAGGTCTGATGGGCCAGGTTCTTCACCTCCGACGCGACCACGGAAAAGCCCTTGCCGGCCTCGCCCGCCCGCGCCGCCTCGATGGTCGCGTTGAGCGCGAGCAGGTTGGTCTGCGAGGCGATGGCCTGCACGAGCTGCACCACGGCGCCGATCTTCTCGGCCGCCTCCGACAGCGCATGGATGGTGTCGCGGCTCTTCGCGGCCTGCGCGGCGTCCCCTTCGGCACGCTGGGTCGCCTCGGTGACGCGGCGGCTGATGGTGCCGATCGACTGCGTCATTTCCTCCGCGGAGCCCGCCACCGTCTGCACGCTGCCGTTGGCGCGGCTCGCGGCGGTTTCGACCGCGTTGGCCTTGCTGGAGGTGTCGTTCGCCGCCTTCGACAGCGTCTCGGCATTGCTCTTCAGCCGTACCGCCGAGGACGCCACGCTGCCGACGACGCCGGCGACGAGGCCGTTGAAGCCTTGGATGCGCTCGTCGAGATAGCGCGAGCGCTCGGCCTGGTGCTGCACCTCCCGCGATTCGCGCTCCGTCAGGCGCTGCCGCTCGATGCCGTTGGTCTTGAATACTTCGAGCGCACTGGCCAACAGGCCGATTTCGTTGCAGCGGCCGAGGCCTGGAATCTTCGTAGCGTATTTCTGGTCGGCGACGTCGCGCATCGCGCGCACCATCGCCGCCAAGGGCCGCAGAATGCCGTTCTGAACCGCGCCATAGGCGGTGGCGCCGACGGCGATCGCGATCACCGCGATCACGACGCAAGCCATGAGGAAATACGAGAATGCCGACTGCGCTTGCTGATAGACCTGCATGGCGTGGTCGCGTCCCGGCCCGCTCAGCGCGGCGAAATCCGGCGACAGGCTGGTGATCTGGTTGTTCAGATACAGCACCGCGATGAAGCCGGTGCCGCCGCCGATCGCCAATAGCAGCAGCAGCGAGGCCACCACGGCCCCCACCAGGAATCGGATGGTCAAATTGCTGTTGGAGAACATCGGCCTCAACCTAACGCAAGCATCGAATGGATGCGGCAAGCTCGCAGCGAAAGGTAAAGATCGGGGTAAATGGCGCGCGCGCGACGGCGGGACGGCGCCTACGTATTATTACTTAGGCGATGGTGATCACCGAGGCGATCGTGATCACCGAGGCGATGCTTGCCCCGGCGACGGATCCGATGCCATCAGCGCGGCGAGACGCGCTTCCTCGTCGGGCGTCAGGCCTGCGGTCTCTACATTGCGCAAGTTGCGGCGCCGCGCCTGCAGCCACAGCGTAATGCCGCCGCCGATCAGGAGCAGCGGCGTCAGCAGCCAGAGCAGCAAGGTCTCTCGCTCGAAGCGGGGCTTGAGCAGCACGAACTGGCCGTAGCGCGCCACGAGATAATCGATCACCTGGCTGTCGCTGTCTCCGGCCGCGAGGCGCTCGCGCACCAGGAGGCGAATGTCGCGCGCCAAGGGGGCCTCGGAATCGTCGATCGACTGGTTCTGGCAGACCATGCAGCGCAGATCACGCGACAGCGTCCTGGCGCGCGCTTCCTTGGCCGGATCGGACATGATCTCGTCCGGTTGCACCGCATGCGCGATCGGCGCTGCGATCAGCGCAAGGACGAATGACAGCAGGATGAGCGCCCGTCGCATGCGCTCTACTCCGCCGGCTGCAGGCTGCTGCGCGCGCCCCGCGCCGGCTGCGGCGCGCCGACACGCAACCTGCGATCCGATAGCGACAGCAGACCGCCGAACGCCATCAGCACCGGGCCGAACCAGATCAGCAGCACCAGCGGCTTGTGATAGACGCGCACCGCGATGCCGCCGTCATTGGTCGCATCACCGAGCGAAATGTAGAGCTGGCTGACGCCGCGCGTCTTCAGCGCGGCTTCCGTGGTCGACATGCCGCGGGTGGTGAAGCTGCGCTTTGACGGCGTCATTTTCCCGAGCGACTTGCCGTTCTCGCTGACCTCGAAGGTACTGAGAACCTCGTTGTAGTTCGGTCCCTGCCGCTGCGTCATGCCGTCGAATTTCAGCGCATAGCCGGCGATGGGCCTGACGTCGCCCGGATGCATGGTGCCGATATATTCGCTGTTCCAGGTGGTCTCGCAGACGATGCCGATCAGCGCGATGCCGAGCCCGGCATGCGCGAACGCGCTGCCCCAGGCCGAGCGCGGCAGGCCGCGGGCACGGTGCAGCGCGATCCTGAACGGCACCCGGAGCAGGCAGATGCGCTGGGCCATATCGACCATTGCGCCCGTGATGACGAAGATGGCGAGCCCGATCGCGAGCGGGGCCAGCGCGCTGCCGCCGCGGGCCCAGGCCCAGGCGATCGCGATGGCCACCAGCGCCACGATGCCGGCCGCCAGCAGCCGCTGCGCGGCGCCGAGCAGATCGCCGCGCTTCCAGGCCAGCATCGGCCCAAAGGGAACGGCGATCAGCAAAGGCAGGAATAGCGGCCCGAAGGTCAGGTTGAAGAACGGCGCGCCGACCGAGATCTTCTCGCCCGTCAGCACCTCCAGCGCCAGCGGATAGAGCGTGCCGACGAACACGGTGGCGCAGGCCGTGGTCAGCAGCAGGTTGTTGAGCACCAGCGCGCCCTCGCGCGAGATCGGCGCGAACAGCCCGCCCTGCTTCAGCGTACTGGCGCGGCCGGCGAACAAAGTGAGGCTGCCGCCGATGAAGGCGCAGAGGATGACCAGGATGAAGATGCCGCGGCTCGGATCGGTGGCGAAGGCATGGACCGAGGTCAGGACGCCCGAGCGCACCAGGAAGGTGCCGAGCAAGGACAGCGAGAAGGTCAGGATCGACAGCAGGATGGTCCAGACCTTGAGCGCGTTGCGCTTCTCCATCACCA
>NZ_JBARGP010000119.1:0-5725 GCF_049798375.1 Bradyrhizobium sp. | reverse complement strand
TGTTCTCCGCGGCGAAGAGCGAATTCAAGCACATGGAGTATTTCTACTTCCACAACTGCCTCTACGAGGGCGTCTGGAAGCAGAACAAGCGGCGCTTCACCGACCGTACGCCGACCTGGGACGTGCTGCACAAATATCCGCACGACTACAAGGTCGTGTTCGTCGGCGACGCCTCGATGAGCCCGTATGAGATCATGGTGCCCGGCGGCTCGGTCGAGCACGTCAACGAGGAGCCGGGCTCGGTCTGGCTCGATCGCATCATCCGCACCTACCCGCACGCGGTCTGGCTCAATCCAGTGGCGCAGAAGCACTGGGACTATTCGGAATCCACCACCCTGATCCGCCGCATCTTCGGCAACCGCATGTACCCGATCACGATCGAGGGCCTGGAAGGCGCGATGAAGGAATTGGTGCGTTGAACACGTCATTCCGGGACGGCTCGCAGAGCCGCACCCGGAATCTCGATCGAATGAAGCAATATCGAGATTCCGGGTTCGACGCTGATGCGTCGCCCTGGAATGACGGAGTAGGGAGTGAGAAAAATGCCACAGACCATTCATCGCGGCATCAAGGCACTTGTCGACGAGGCCAACGCCGAGATCGAGACCCTGAATGCAGAGCAGGCGATCGCGGCGGCCAAGCGCGATGATGTCGTCATCGTTGACATCCGCGATCCCCGCGAGATCGAGCGCGACGGCCGTATTCCCGGCGCCTTCGCCTGCACCCGCGGCATGCTGGAATTCTGGATCGATCCGAACAGCCCCTACGCCAAGCCGATCTTCCAGCAGGACAAGACCTTCATCTTCCACTGCGCCGGTGGCCTGCGCTCGGCGCTCGCCGCCAAGACGGCAAAGGACATGGGATTGAAGCCGGTCGCCCATATCGGCGGCGGCTTCGCGGCCTGGCGTGACGCCGGCGGGCCGGTCGAAGCATGGGCGCCGAAGAAGAAGGGCTGACTTCGACGTCATTCCAGTGCGCTCCCGGCGTGGCACCTCACACCGTCATTCCGGGGCGCGTCCGCAGGACGCGAACCCGGAATCTCGCAGTTGTATTCGCAAGACAATCTCTGGATTCCGGGTTCGATGCTTCGCATCGCCCTGGAATGACGAAGCAAGGAAAAGCTGATGACCACCACCGACGATCCTCTCGTCTCCACCGAATGGCTGGCTGCACATCTGAATGATCCGAAGGTCAAGATCCTCGACGCCACCTTCAAGCTGCCGGGCGTGCTGCCGCTGCCGAAGGACGACTATCTGAAGGCGCACATCCCCGGCGCGGTGTTCTTCGACGTCGACGCGGTGTCGGACCATTCCAACCCGCTGCCGCACATGTTTCCGAGCGCGGAGCAGTTCGGCCGCGATATCGGCGCGCTTGGTATCGGCAACGCCGAGACCGTCGTGGTCTATGATGCCGGCGGCTGGGTTGCCGGCCCGCGGGCCTGGTGGATGTTGCTGTCGTTCGGCCACAAGGACGTGCGCGTGCTCGATGGCGGCCTGAAGAAGTGGACCGCCGAGGGACGTCCCGTCGAGAGCGGCGAGGCGCCGCCGAGGCCTGCAACCTTCAAGGCCGCGTTCGATGCGGCGCGCGTCCGCTCGATGCAGCAACTGGTCGCCAATCTCGATAGCCGTCGCGAGCAGGTGATCGACGCGCGCGCCGGCAATCGCTTCGTCGGCGAAGTGCCCGAGCCGCGGCCGGGCCTGCGCTCTGGCCACATCCCCGGCGCCCGCAACCTGCCTTATGGCGAATTGTTCGACGCCGCGACCGGCACGATGAAGCCGCTCGACCAGCTGCGCCAGGCGTTCACATCGGCCGGCGTCGATACGGCCAAGCCGATCGTCACCTCCTGCGGCTCCGGCGTCTCGGCAGCCGTGCTGACGCTGGCGCTGTACCGGCTCGGGGTCCGCGACACCGCGCTTTACGATGGCTCGTGGTCGGAGTGGGGCGCGGAGGCGGGCCCGCCGGTTGCGACCGGCGCGGCCTGATCGTCGTGACGGTTAGCGGGCTTGTTGCACGGCCTGCTGGCCGAACGCCGATTGGCCAAACCCTTGCGACTGCCCGAACGGATCCATGCTCTGCTGCTGGGCTGCCTGTCGCGCGGCCTGGGCCCGTTGCGCCATCTCGCGGCGGCGCTTGGCGCGGCGGGCGTCCGCCAGCCGCTCCTTGGCGAGGCGCTCCTTGGCAAGACGTTCCTTGGCAAGATGGTCTTGCGCCTGGCGCCGTTTGGCGAGGCTCTGGTGCAGTTGGAGGCTCGCGGTCTTGATCGAGGCCTTGTGGTCGCTGGCCATGGCCTGCTCGACGACGGGCGAGATCTTCATTGCGACCGGTTCGGGCCGCGGCTGAGCAATCGCGCGGAGCTGGCTAGTGAGCTCGGTGATGAGCGGATTTGCACTCGGGCTTGGCGCGTCGCTGGTGGTGACCGGCGTCGTGGTCGGGACTTGGGCTTCGGCGAAGACGGGCAGCACGTCGCGTCGGGGGGACGTGGTTTCGGCGGTGACGGGCGCCGGCGTGGCGGCACTGGTCGCCGTGCTGTCTGGCTTCGGCGGATCGGCCGCTAAGATCTCGGGTGCGGCCGGCGCCGGGGCAGCCGGAGCGGCTGCGGCGGCCTCAGTCTTCGCGGCGTCCGTCGCACTGATATCTGCGTCGGTCGCGATCGGCGCGATTGCTGCGACGACAGTCTGCTCGGCGGCGGGCGGCGTAGCTGCGGCCGTCGCTTCCGGTGCCGGCGGGGCTGCGGCCGTCACTTCTGGCGCCGGCGCGGCTGTCGGCTCGGCGACGACAGACGCGGCTTCCGCGGCGTCGGCGGAGGTGACGACGATCTCCATGGGCGCGTCGGCCGGCGGAGCGGCGGGCTGCAGTTCGGGCGTGGGGGCGGGCGCCGTCGGAGCCGGCGGCTCGACGCGGAGCATCGCTATCACCGGGCGTTGTGGCTCGGCCGGCGGCAGGAAGCTCGTGTAGCTGCCCTCGGGCGTTGTGCGCCATGAGGAGCTGCTGGCGAATTGTTCATGGGCGGCCCGGAACAGCGCGGCGGCGCCGAGGCCGAAGACGAGGAGGGATAAAGAGAAGACGATCGCGGCGACCAGGAAACGAAAGCCGGGAAGCATTGACGGGAACTTTCGCCTCGGCAGCACAGCTGCTGAGGCATTCGAGCGAAACGGGAACGCGGTGACCACAGGGATGGCCGCGTTCGCTTGAGCGCAGCCAGCAATGGCCGCCTCGCCGCGAATCAGGCTCGAGTCAAGATACCGAAAGCAGGCGTCCGGACTTGTTAATTTGCGGGCGAATTAAGCCCGGAAAACGCTTTTTAGGCCGCTGAGACTTCCGTGCAACGACGGAAGGCGGATCACAAATTGCCGAAATGCCCCGGGGCTGGCCGAATTGTCTTGAATGCGCCGCTATCTTCGGCCATCTGGCGCACAATGATCCGAAGTCGGCTTGGGGAACATACACGAGCGATGATGATCCGACACATTCTGACGATTTGCGCTGTCGCGGCAGCAGGCGTGGCAGTGACTTCGCATGTGCAGGCACAGCAGGTCTATCAGACCGCGCCAGGCGGCGCGTACTTGCCGCCTCCCGGCCCTTATCCAGTCGACGCGCGTACCGGCAACGCACAAGGGCCGGACTTCGACGCAGTTGATGACGAGGACGGTAACGGCGCGGCCTTGCCGCCGCCTGGTCCGGCGAACGATCCGCGCTATGGCCACCAAGCCAATGTGCCCGCGTACGGTGCCGCGCCGCAGGGGCCGGTGATGTCCCCGGACGATCCGCGTTACGGCCGTCCGGCCAACGCAACGGCGTATGGCGCTGCTCCGCAGGGTCCAGTGATGTCGCCGGACGATCCGCGCTATGGCCGCCCGGCCAATGCGCCGGTTTACGGTGCAGCTCCGCAGGGCCCGGTGATGTCGCCGGATGATCCGCGCTACGGCCGCCCGGCTGGTCCGCCGCCGGTGATCTATGCCGACCGCCCCGCCGGAGCGCCGCAGACCTATGGCAACGCGGCCTACAGTGCACCTGCTGGCGACGCGAATGCATTGCGGCCGCCGGGGGCTGTCGGTGGCGCGGCCGACGCCCAGGCTGCCCCGCCCGCGACCGATTCCGCCGGCCGTCCCATGACCGTGGCGTCCCTGCCTCCCGAGGAGCAGCCGGATGCAGCTCCCGCCCAGCTGCCCGCGAACCTGCGTCGCCAGGAAGTCGACTTCGCCACCAAGGAGCCGCCGGGAACCATCGTCGTCGATACGCCGCACACCTATCTGTACCTGGTGCTCGGCAATGGCCGCGCGATGCGCTACGGCGTCCGCGTTGGTCGCGACGGCTTCACCTGGACCGGCGTGCAGAAGATCTCGCGCAAGAAGGAATGGCCGGATTGGTATCCGCCGAGCGAGATGATCGAGCGCCAGCCCTATCTGCCGCGCTTCATGGCCGGCGGCCCGGGCAACCCGCTCGGCGCTCGTGCGATGTATCTCGGCTCGACGGTGTATCGTATCCACGGCACCAACCAGCCCTCGACCATCGGCAAGTTCGTGTCGTCCGGCTGCATCGGCATGCTCAATGACGACGTTTCCGACCTGTTCGAGCGGGTCAAGGTCGGCACAAGGGTTGTCGTCCTGCCGGGCGGTGCGCCGCCGAGCACGGCCAACACCGCGACCGCGTCGGCGGCGCCGCTGCCGAACGCGGCTCCGGTCCCGATGCAGCAGGCCAGCGTTCCCGGTTCGCAGCCGTCTTCGGTGCAGCCGCTGCCGCCCCCGGTCACCATCCGCTGATCGGCATATCCGGCTTCAAACGCGAACGCCCTCCCGATCGGGAGGGCGTTTTGCTTTGAGAGGCTTCGTCGATCGGCTCAGACCAGCCGGCGCGGCGGCTCGCTGCCTGCGACATAGGCCGCGATGCATTCGACCATCTGGCCGTAATGGGCGCGGAAGCTTTCCTCGGTAACGTAGCCGAGATGCGGCGTCAGCACGAGGTTGTCGAGCTTGCGGAACGGATGGTCTGTCGGCAGCGGCTCGACCGAGAACACGTCGAGCGCGGCACCGGCGATCTTCTTCTGCCGCAGCGTCTCCAGCAGCGCGGCCTCGTCGATGATCGGCCCGCGCGAGGTATTGACGATGTAGGCGGAGGGCTTCATCCGCGCCAGGTCGTTGCGGCCGACCAGCCCGCGCGAGCGCTCGCTCAGCACCACGTGGATGCTGATGATGTCGGCGGTCGAGAATAGCTCCTCCTTGGTCGCATAGCCGACGCCCGCGGCCGCGCAACGCTCCGGCGTCAGGTTCGGGCTCCAGGCAATCGGGTTCATGCCGAATGCCTTACCGAGGCCGGCCACCTTGGTGCCGAGCTTGCCGAGCCCGATCAGGCCGAGCGTCTTGCCCTCGATCTCGACGCCGCCAAGCTTCTGCCACGGCTCGCCCGCATGCATGCGCGCGTTCTCCTGGCCGATCTTGCGAGTCAGTTCCAGCATCAGGCCGATCGCCAGATGGGCGGTCGGATCGCGGCCATATTGGGTGCCGCAGACCACGACGTTGCGCGCCTTGGCTGCTTCCATATCGATCGCGGCATTGCGCATGCCAGAGGTGAGCAGGAGCTTCAGCTTGGGTAGCGCCTCGATCAGGGAACGCGGAAACGCCGTGCGTTCACGCATGGCGCAGATGATGTCGAAATCGACCAGCGCGCTTTGCACATCCTGCTCAGAGGCGAAGGGGTGCGTGAAGACGGTTGCATCGACGCGGTCGGC
>NZ_JBARGP010000118.1:0-3392 GCF_049798375.1 Bradyrhizobium sp. | reverse complement strand
GTCGGCTGCCGCATGCAGATGGGCGGCTCGGACCAGTGGGGCAACATCGTCAACGGCGTCGATCTCGGCCGCCGCATGGGCACCCCGCAACTGTTCGCGCTGACGACGCCGCTGCTCACCACCGCGTCGGGCGCCAAGATGGGCAAGACCGCGCAGGGCGCGATCTGGCTCAATGCCGACCAGTGCAGCCCGTATGATTTCTGGCAGTACTGGCGCAACACCGAGGATGCCGACGTCGCACGCTTCCTGAAACTGTTCACGACGCTGCCGCTCGACGAGATCGAGAAGCTCGCCGCCTTGCAGGGCGCCGAGATCAACGAGGCCAAGAAGGCGCTGGCAGACGCCGCCACCGCGCTGCTGCACGGCGCAGACGCGGCGCGCACCGCAGCCGAGACCGCGCGCCGCACCTTCGAGGAAGGCGCCATCGCCGAGAACCTGCCGACGGTGGAAATTCCGTCTGCCGAATTTGAGGCCGGCGTGGGCGTGCTCAACGCCTTCGTCAAGGCCGGCCTCGTCGCCTCCAACGGCGAAGCGCGCCGGCAGATCAAGGGCGGCGGCCTGCGCGTCAACGACACTGTCGTCAGTGATGAGAAGATGATGCTGACGCAGAAGGACCTGACGACGGAAGGCGTCATCAAGCTGTCATTCGGCCGCAAGCGCCACGTGCTGCTGAAACCTGCATAAGCTGCTTTCGACATTCTGATCATCTTGATGCGGAGAATGTAGGATGGGTGGAGCGCAGCGATACCCATCGAGCCCGTTGCGATGTGATGGGTTTCGCGAACAGGTCGGAAGGTCCGACCTGCTCGCTCTACCCATCCTACTCACCGCATAGCCGCATTCGGTTTTCGCTGCTTGTCAGGAGCCGCTGAAGCGCGCTCCCATAACGCGCATGAAAGCAAATGCGTTACGGGAGGACGAGAGCCGGGCGCCGCAGCCAACCATGGCGCGCGTGGCGCTGGCCGTGCTGGCATTATGCTTCACATTGTCGGTGCTCGGCCGCGGCCTGGCCGAGAGCTTCACCGTCTTCCTGAAGCCGATCTCCGAAAGCTTCGGCTGGGATCGCGGCCAGGTGGTCTCGATCTACTCGTTGGCGGCACTGGTCGGCGGCCTCGCCGCGCCGCTGGTCGGCCGGCTGTTCGACCGTTCCGGACCACGCGCGGTCTATGCACTGGGATTGCTGCTGCTCGGCAGTGCTTTCCTGATCGCCTCGGTCGCGCAGCAGCTCTGGCAATTCCAGCTCAGCCTCGGCCTGTGCGGCGGTGCCGGCGTCGCGCTGATCGGCAACGTGCCGAACTCGATCCTGCTCGGCCGCTGGTTCGGACCGAAACTGCCGACCGCGATGGCCGTGATCTATTCGGCGACCGGCGCCGGCGTCCTGATCCTGCTGCCGGCCTCGCAAGTCCTGATCGAGCGCATCGGCTGGCCTTCCACCTACCGGCTGTTCGGCGCCGGCGCGCTGGTCTTGTTAGTTCCGCTGTTGCTGCTGCCCTGGCGGCTGTTTGCGGGCGGTGCGCCCCACGTGGTTCGCAAGCTCAGCGACGAGCTTGTCGATGACGGCTGGACGCTCGTTGCCGCGATGCGCCATCACGCCTTCTGGGCGCTGTTCGGCACCTTCTTCTTCACCGCGATCGGCATGTACGCGATCGCGCCGCAGGCCGTCGCCTATCTGATCGATGTCGGCTTTCCGCCGTTGCAGGCGGCGACTGCCTGGGGCTTCTCCGGCGTCGTGCTGCTGGTCGGCATGCTCGGCGTGTCGTGGCTCGACGGAGTGATCGGACGGCGGCCATCGGTGCTGTTCGCCTACGCGCTCTCGCTGGTCGGCATCCTGATGCTGTGGGCGCTGCAATGGTCGCCGAGTTTCTGGCTGCTGACGGGCTTCGTCGTCTGCTTCGGCAGCACGATCGGCTCGCGTGGTCCGCTGCTGGCGGCCACCGCCATGAAGATCTTCAGGGGCAAGCAGGTCGGAACCATCTACGGCACGATCACGATCGGCAGCGGGCTCGGTTCCGCGCTTGGCTCCTGGGGCGGCGGCGTCATTCACGACGTCACGCATAGCTACAATTCGCTGATTGTCCTAGCCCTGGTGAGCGTCGTGCTCGGCATGATTCCCTTCCTGGTTGTTCCCGCGCTTCGCAATTAGTTCGCATGGCTGCAATTCGCGGCGGGATGTCGCGGCTTCCCGTTCTCTTCACGATTAGTAAGCAGTCCCATGCTACCTCACCGGTAAAAGGAACCAGACGAGGACGCGATGACGCTGCTCAGCCATTTCAAGATCCGCACCAAGCTCGCAAGCATGGTGGTGCTCGCAGCGCTAACGGTGTTGGCGATCGTCGGTGTCGCGTCCTGGCTCAGCGAACGGCGCATGCTGGACGACCGCGTCGCGCAGATGCGCACCGCCGTCGACATGATGATCGGTATGGCACAGACGCTGCAGACCGAGGTGGCCGCCGGCAAGATGACGCTGACTGATGCCAAGACCCAGTTCCGACTGCGCGGCCGCGGCATGGTCTTCAACGGCAACCAGGGCTATCCGATCGTCTATGAGGCCGACAGCACCAGCCTGCTGAACTACGCCAATCCGCAGGTGGAAGGCCGCCCGTCCGGCGCCAAGGATGCCGACGGCAATGTGATCGCGGACCTCCAGATGAAGGCGGCGCGCTCCAGCCCCGAGGGCGGCATCTCGAGCTATCACTTTCCCCGTCCGGGCCAGAAGCTCGCGATCCGCAAGGTCGCCTATGCCCGGCATTTCGCGCCCTGGGACATTTACGTGACCTACGGCGTCTATGTCGACGACATCGATGCCGACGTGAACGCGCTGCTGTTGCGCCTCGGCACCATCGGCGGCGGCCTGATGCTGTTGCTCGCAAGTTTTTCGTGGCTGATCTCCCGTGACGTCGTCGGCGGGCTCGGCCGGCTGAAGGACCGGATGCAGGGCATCGCGGGCGGTGCGCTGGAGACGCCGGTTACCGAGACCGATCGCGGCGACGAGATCGGCCGCATGGCCGAAACGCTGGACGTGCTGCGCCAGACCGCGATCACCGCACGCACGCTCGAGCAGGAGCAGGCCGCCAGCAAAGACCGTAGCGAGGCCGAGAAGCGCGAGGCATTGATCACGCTCGCCGATCGCTTCGACGCCTCGGTCGGTCAGCTGGTCGGGATGATGGCCTCAGGGGCCGGCGAGCTCGAAGCGACTGCAAAGTCGATGACCGGCACCGCCGAGAGCACCAATCACCGCGCCACCGCGGTCAGCACCGCGGCGACCCAGGCCAGCACCCGGGTGCAGACGGTCGCCAGCGCAGCCGAGGAGCTGTCCTCCTCGATTACTGAAATCAGCCGCCAGGTTGCGCAGTCCGCCGCGGTGACCGGCCGCGCGGTCGAGAGCGCACGGC
>NZ_JBARGP010000117.1:0-7766 GCF_049798375.1 Bradyrhizobium sp. | reverse complement strand
TGTCGGCCGGACCCCACGGCGCGATGTTGAACCACATGTCGTGGCCGACCTTGCTGTTCACCTGGAACGAGAAGTTGCCCATCAGCAGCATGCCGCGCTGCTTGACCAGCGGCATGATCGGCGCGGTTGGCACGGTGGCGTAAGGCGCGAACAGAAGATCGACCTTATCGACGTCGAGCAGCTTGGCGTAGATCGCCGGCGTCTCGGCGGCGCTGGACTTGTCGTCATAGACGACGAGCTCGACCTTGCGGCCGAGCAGCCCGCCTCTTGCATTGATATCGTCGCGCCAGATCTCGATGCCGAGCAGCGATGCCTTGCCGCCGGCGGCCAGTCCGCCGGTCTGCGCCATCGACATGCCGATCTTGATCGGCGGCTCCTCGGCCGTTGCACCTGATGCTCCGCCGAGCAAGATCGCGGCCGCAAACAGGCCGAACATGGTCCTGCGATTCATTCTCCCCCCTCCACACGCTGTTTTTTTGTTTGAGCGTTATTGGTCTTCGGTGGGCGGCCTAGCTTGGCACGGCCGCCTCCTTCTGTTTCATGATCGCCGCCGGGTCGGAGCCGACACGGCCGCTGGTCTTGTCGGCTGCGCCCTCGCGCGCCAGCTTGAGATCGAAGCGGATGCTCGGCAGCCCTTTGATCGGACAATCCGGATCGTCAGGCACGACATCCACGGCAAGATCGTCGGACGAGCCGAACACGACATCATCGGCGAGATGCGGATCGTCGCGCAGATAGAGCGCGGTGACGAGCTCGCGATAACCGGGCGCGCCGACCAGGAAGTGGATGTGGGCCGGGCGCATGCCGTGCCGGCCCTGAGTCTTGACCATTTGGCCGACCGGGCCGTCCATCGGGATCGAGTAGCCCACGGGCTTAACGGTGCGGACCAGATAGCGGCCGTCGGCATCGGTGCTGAAGACACCGCGATAGTCAGGCGTCTCGGGATTTTCCTGGATGTCGTAGAGGCCGTCGGCGCCGGTCTGCCAGACCGAGACGGTCGCGTTGGCCAGCGGCTTGCCTTGGACATCGGTGACGCGGCCATAGAGCGCGCATTCGCTGCCCGGCTTGACACGACTTGCGATCTGGCTGCCGGCCGGCAAGGTCGGCGTCTCATCGCGATAGAACGGACCCAGCAGGCTGGTATGCGTCCCCTCCTCGATTGCGGTCCGGTCATGCAGGCCGTTCACCAGCGCCGAGAGCCCGAGCGTGTCGGACAGCAGGATGAATTCCTGCCGGGTCGGCGTGCAGTTCTGCCCGACCTTGGTCATGAACTCGATGCCCTTGATCCATTCGCCGGGCGTCAGGTTCACCTCGCGGGCAAAGGCGTGCAGATGCTTCACCGCGGCTGCCATGATCTCGCGCATGCGCGGATCGGGCGTTGACGCCATCTGATCGAGCACGGCGTCCGTCATGGTGTCCGGCGTCAATTCCCGCATGACTATCGTTCCTTCCTGATCCGCTGACTGGCGCAGCAGTAATGCAGCCTATCGCCGTCTGCCTGACAAGGTCCAGAGCGGAAATGAGGCCCTCACGGCCGTGCGAGCGCAACACGACTTAGGTTGCAGCCGTAACGGTTCAGCGCGGTCGAAATGCCCGCGACCGCGACGCCCGCCATAAGGCCCACAGGATCGAGAGATGCGAGCGCGCCTGCGGCTGAAACGGATCGGATAGAGCATGCGACCGGCGGGCGATGTCGCGGCGCAGCAATGCCAGCGGCAGCAGGATCGGCCGGATAGCAGGCGGTGCCTCGGCCAGCAGCTGCAGAGCGGTCTCGAGGTGCTCGCTGGCCTCTGCCGCGAGCTCATCCAGCGCCTTGCCGATCGCCGGCGTCATCTTGCCCGCGAACACCTCCTCGAGGCCGCTGCCGTGCCGTTCCAGCAGGTCGAGCGGCACGAACAACTGACGACGCGCGGCGTCGCGCGGCAGTGACGCGATCACATGCATCATGCCGAGCGCGAGCCCGGCGTGACGGGCAAGATGATTGATCTCCGGCGACGGCGGTGCTGCGATTTGCGCGCCCACGGCAACCAGAGCGGCCTGGGTGTCGCTGAGATAGCCGTCGAGCGCAGCACCGGTCGGCATCGGATCGTTGTAGAGGTCGAACGTATGCTCATCGATCAGGCGGGTCAGGCGCTCCACCGGCAGATCGTATTGGCGAATCGTCCACAGCAGCTCGGCGGCGACCGGATGGCCCTCGACGCCGCCATCGGCGGCACCGGTCAGCATGTCGCGCCACCATTGCAGCCGGACCTCGCCGGGCAAGGGCTGCGTGACCTGGTCGCGCACCCGGACGATCTCGACGTTGAAAGCGTACAGCGACAGCAATGCCCGCCGCAGCTCCGGCCCGACGAACAGCGTCGCGGCGTAGCGGCCGAAATCGTGCTCGCGCACCAGCGCGGCACAAAACGCAGCCGCATCCGCAGGCGCCTCGGTCCCGGTCATGGCACCGCGATCAGCGCGGCCGCCACGCGCCGCCGCTCGCCGATCATCACATTGTAGGTGCGGATCGCAGGTCCCGTCTGCATCGGATCAAGCACCACCTTGACCGTCCGCAACGCGTTGCGCAGCCCCATTGGAGGTATCCAGACCTCACGCCCGGTGCCGATGATCAGCGTGTCGATGCTGTTGGCGGCCTCGAACACGCGCTGTAGGGAGGTGCGGTCGATTTGGCCTGGTTGCGTCACATCCCAGGTCCAGATCGAGTCGGGCAGGCACAGCAGCGAGCCGCGATGCGACATGCCGGCAAAGGCGAAGCCGCCATTGCCGTAACCATCGATCGGCGCCGATCTGGGGAAATGCGGTGTGTCGGAATGGGCCATGCCTGATACCAACTTGCGGCCCCTGGATATGATCCAGGGGCTGGCTTCGGATGATCAGGACGACTTCTTCTTCGTTGTCGTCGGCTTCTCCTCTGCGAGCGCCTCGGCGCGGACCGAGTGGACGCCGAGATAGATCAAAATGGGCGAGGCAATGAAGATCGAGGTGTAGGTGCCGACCAGCACGACGCCGAACATCATCACGGCGGTGAAGCTGTGGATGGCTTGGCCGCCGAACAGCAGCAGCGCGAGCAAGGCCAGCGTCACCGTGACGTGGGTGATGATGGAGCGCGACAGCGTCGAATTGATCGACTCGTTCAGCAGCTGCGGCATCGGCATCTTCTTGTAGCGCCGCAGCATCTCGCGGATACGGTCGTAGATGACGACGGTGTCGTTGAGCGAATAGCCGAGAATCGTCAGCAGCGCCGCGATGCTGGTGAGGTCGAAGTCGACCTGGCTGATCGACATGAAGCCGATCGTCAGCACGATGTCGTGGACGTTGGCGATCATGGCGCCGAGCGCGAACTGCCACTCGAACCGGAACCAGAGATAGATCAGGATCGAAACGATAGCGAGCATCAGCCCGATCATGCCGTAAGCCAGGAACTCGCCGGAGACGCGCGGTCCCACCACCTCGACGCGGCGATAGTCAACGGCTTCACCGAGCGCTGATTTCACCTTGTTGGCCGCTTCCTGCTGCGCGGCATCGCCGCCCGGCTGCTCGGCGACCCGAATCAAAACCTCTTCCGGACCGCCGAACTGCTGCAGCTGCACCTCGCCGAGGCCGAGCTTGCCGAGCGTCGCGCGCATCGCCGCGAGATCGGCCGGCCCTGACT
Organism: Bradyrhizobium sp.; assembly: GCF_049798375.1. Taxonomy (GTDB): domain Bacteria; phylum Pseudomonadota; class Alphaproteobacteria; order Rhizobiales; family Xanthobacteraceae; genus Bradyrhizobium. Next base: position 4,114 of record NZ_JBARGP010000117.1, on the reverse strand, counting down.
TGGAGCGGACCTCAAGCAAGGTGCCGCCCTTGAAGTCGATGCCGAGGTTCAGCCCGTGGGTGAAGAACAGCGTGATCGCCAGGATCGACAGCACGGCCGAGATCGGGAAGCTGATCCGGCGGAACTGGGTAAAATCGAAATGCGTGTTGTCGGGCACGATGCGCAGCGACGGCAGCAGGCCGAGAGAGCTGACCACCGCCAGCACCACGATCAGGATGCCAAGCCCGATGAGAATCCAGTGTGTCACGGGGCAGCTCCTAAATCGGCACGCTTTGCGGCCGCTTCCACCGTACCCACGTCGCCACGATCAGGCGGGTCAGGGTAAAGGCGGTGAAGACCGTGGTGATGATGCCGACGCCGAGCGTCACGGCAAAGCCGCGCACCGGCCCGGTGCCGATGTAGAACAGCACGGCGGCGGCGATGAAGGTGGTGATGTTGGAGTCGAGAATGGTGGCCAGCGCCCGCTTGAAGCCGGCATCGATCGCCGAGATCGCGTTGCGACCGCCGCGCAGCTCCTCGCGGATGCGTTCATAGATCAGCACGTTGGAATCGACGGCGATACCCACCGTCAACACGATGCCGGCGATACCGGGCAAGGTCAGCGTCGCATTCAACAGCGACAGCACGCCGAAGATCATGGCGACGTTGATCGCGACCGCGATGTTGGCGAATAGGCCGAACAGCCGATAGGTCAGCAGCATGAAGATAACGACCAGGATCGAGCCGACATAGGCGGCGAGTTCGCCCTTGGCGATCGAGTCCGCGCCGAGGCCCGGACCGACCGTACGCTCCTCGATCACAGTAAGCGGCGCCGGCAGCGCGCCGGCGCGCAATAGGATCGCGAGCTCGTTGGCGGACTGCACGGTGAAGCTGCCGGAGATCTGACCCTGACCGCCGGTGATCGGCTCACGGATGACCGGCGCCGACAGCACCTTGTTGTCGAGCACGATCGCAAAGGGCTGCCCGACATTCTCGGTCGTGGCCTGTGAGAATTTGCGCGCACCGGAGGTATTGAAGCGGAAATTGACCACCGGCTCACCGCCACGCTGCTGGTCGAAACCGGGCTGGGCATCGGTGAGGTCGCCGCCCGACACCAGCACCTGCTTCTTCACGACGTAAGGCTGGTTCGGCGAACTCGCGCTTTGCAGCACTTCGTCGTCCGGTGGCACCCGACCCTGCAGCGCCTGATCCGGCGGCACCGAGGTATCGACCATGCGGAAATCCATTTTGGCGGTCTGGCCAAGCAGCTTCTTGAGTTCGGTCGGATCCTGCAGGCCGGGCACCTGGACCAGAATGCGGTCCGCGCCCTGGCGCTGGATCACCGGCTCGACGGTGCCGAGCTCGTTGATGCGGCGCTCGACGATCTGGATTTCCTGATCGATGGTCTGGCGGATGCGTTCGGTGATCGCCGCCTGCGGAACGGTCAGGCGGATCAGGCCGCCGCCGGCATCCGTGACCTCCAGCGAGCGCTGACCGCTGGAGCCGAGCAGACCGCCGAGCGGCTGCGACAGCTCCTTCAGCTTGGCGAGCGCGTTCTGGACCTCGGTGTCCTTGCTGATCTTGACCTCGACGGCGTCGCCGCGCGAGGCCAGTCCGGTATAGCCAATCTTGGCATCGCGCAGCGTGCGCCGGACGTCATCGCGGACCGCATCGAGCCGATCCTTCTTGATGTAGTTGGAATCGACCTCGAGCAGCAGATATGAGCCGCCCTGCAAATCGAGGCCGAGCACGATGCGTCGCTGCGCCCAAAGCGGCCAGCCTTTGACAGTCGCCTCGGGGAAGAAATTCGGGACCGCGAACAGGCACACGACCAGCGCCGTGAGAATGATGCCCAGCGCCTTCCACCGCGTGAAATACAACATCAAATTGATCCGTCAGATCGGAGTCGACCGGAATTGCGTGACAGGGATACGCCCTGGCGCGAGGACGTACGGAGCACGGGCTCAGCTCGCCGCCTTCTCGTCCTTTTTCTCGTCCTTGGCGAGCTCCTTCGCCGGCTCGCCCTTGGCGCGGACGGCGGTGATCATCTGCCGCATCTGGCGGACCCGGACGCCGTCGGCGATCTCGAACTCGACTTGGTCGTCGTCGACCACCTTGGTCACCTTTCCAACCAGGCCGCCCTGGGTGATGATCGTGTCGCCGCGGCGGACGTTCTTGACCAGTTCGGCGTGATCTTTGACCTTCTTCTGCTGCGGCCGCAGGATCAGGAAGTACATGATCACGAAGATGACCGCGAACGGCAGCAACATGCCCAGCATGCTGTTGGTGTCGCCGGCGGCCGCAGCCTGGGCGTAGGCGGGAGTAATCAGCATGCGGTCGATCCTCGTGACGGGAATAGCCGGCGCACCGCCGTCTGGGCGGGCCGGAGGGACTTGAATTTCGCGCGGAATATAGCGGTCGCGGTCCCAATTGCAATGTGAACCAGCCCTTCTTTAGGCGCAGCTTGCGGCCTCCGGCCCAGCCCGATATGGCTGCGCTGTCAGGAACTTGCAGCATGTCGAAAAAACCAGCCAAAACCTCGCCCCGCCGTCCCGCCCAGCCCGCAGCAAAAAACCAACCGAAAGTCGCGGCAAAACGCCCCAAGGGACGTCCCGCCGACGACATACCCGACCGCATCGCCCGCGCGCTGGAGGCGATCGCAATCCATCTCGCCACGTCAACGCCGGCCACCGCCGTTGCCCCCTCCTTTGCGGATACCGACGCTTTTGTCTGGCACCCGAACGGACGGCTGAGCCCGGTGCCGCGGGTGAGCCGCGTCGAGATCGACCTGCTCAAGGGAATCGAGCGGATGCGCGACATCCTGATCGAGAACACCGAGCGCTTCGCCGACGGCCTGCCGGCTAACAACGCCCTGTTGTGGGGCGCACGCGGCATGGGCAAGTCGTCGCTGGTCAAGGCCGCGCATGCCAGCATCAATCTGGAGCGCGACGATGCGGACAAGCTGAAGCTGATCGAGATCCATCGCGAGGATATCGAGAGCCTGCCGGCGCTGATGGACATCCTGCGAGCCTCGTCCTTCCGCTTCATCGTGTTCTGCGACGACCTCTCCTTCGACGGCAATGACGCCTCCTATAAATCGCTGAAGGCGGTTTTGGAGGGCGGCATCGAAGGCCGGCCGGACAACGTGATCCTCTACGCGACGTCAAACCGCCGGCATCTGCTGGCGCGCGAGATGATCGAGAACGAGCGGTCCACTGCGATCAATCCGGGCGAAGCGGTCGAGGAGAAGGTGTCGCTGTCCGACCGTTTCGGCCTGTGGCTCGGCTTCCACCGCTGCAGCCAGGACGAGTATCTCGCCATGGTGAACGGCTATTGCCGCCATTTCGGCATCGACGTTGCCGAGGACGAGCTGGAGCACGAGGCGCTGGAATGGGCCACGACGCGCGGCTCACGCTCGGGCCGCGTCGCCTGGCAGTTCATTCAGGAATTGGCGGGACGGCGCGGCGTCCGGCTGAGCGCGAAGTAACGCCGCCCAGCTTCGGTGGTCGTTCCCCGCGCAAGGCGGGAATCCAATACGCCGCGGCCCGTGGTGAGAGTTGATATGCCGGCGATTACTGGATCGCCCGCCTGCGCGGGCGACGACAGCTTCCCGGCTTACGCACCGTTGAGGAATTGCAACGGGTCAACCGGCTGCGGTCCCTTGCGGATCTCGAAATGGAGCTGGGGCGATCCGACTTCTCCCGATTGACCCGACTTAGCAATCACCTGGCCGCGCTTGATGGTATCACCGCGCTTCACCAACAGCTCACTCGCATGGGCATATGCGGTGACGTAGCCGTTGGCGTGCCGCACCAGGACCAGATTGCCGTACCCCTTCAGTTCATTGCCGGCATAAGCCACCACACCGTCCTCGGCTGCCTTGACCGGCGTACCCTCGGGCACTGCGATATTGATGCCGTCATTGGACTTGCCGTTGGTCTTGGCGCCATAGGCTGCGATCACCTTGCCGCGCGCCGGCCAGCGGAAGGTCGGCAGCGCGCTGGTGGTCTCGGCCGGTTTTGCCGGCGCCTCTTGCTTCTCGTCGGGCGCCGGGTTGGCCTGAGCCAGCCGCGCGCTCTGCACAGGACCTGCAGCTGCCACCTTGGTCGGAGCCGGCGCCGGCACGGCCGTAACC
>NZ_JBARGP010000116.1:0-5052 GCF_049798375.1 Bradyrhizobium sp. | reverse complement strand
GCCCGATCGTTTTGTCGCGGTGCTCGGTGATCCCCATGCCGGCAGCTTCGCTGTGGTCGCGATTGGCCTGCAGATCGTGGCCAAGCTGGTGCTAGTCGCGCATCTATCGCCTGCGATGGCGCCGTGGTCTTTCTCTTGGGCGCTGATGCTGATTCCGGCGTGGGCGCGCTGGGCGACGCTGATCTGCAGCAAGACCTTGCCGTCGCTGAAGCCTGGGCTTGGTGCCAGCGTCGCGAACAGCGTGAGCTGGCCTGTTATCGCGGGCTGGGGCACGCTGCTCGCGATTGCCGCGCTGCTTGGTGCACGACCGACATTGCTGGCGCTCGTCTTCGTGCCCGTCATCGCCTTCTATTGGCAATGGCGGCTCGGCGGCATCACCGGCGATTGTCTGGGCGCCAGCATCGAGGTGACGGAGACGCTGCTGCTGTTCGCCTGCGCGTTGTAACGATTTCAGCTGGCGGCGAGCGCGGCTTCGAGCCGCTGCCAGTCTGCTTCGCATCCGGGCAAGCCGAACCGCAGCCAGGTCGCGCTGTAGGGAAATCGCCTGACATGAATGCCGTGGCGCGCGAGCCGATCGGCCAGCGCCTGCGCATCCGCACGCTCGGCCAATAGGAACAGCGGCGTGCCGCCGATGATCCTGCAGCCGGCCGTGACCAGCAGATGATCGAGACGCCGGCTGTCGGCTGCGAACCGTTCACGCGCGCCCCTTAACCAGTCATTGTCGGCCAGCGCCGTGGTGCCGATCGCGAGCGCTGGGCCGGACACCGCCCAAGGCCCGAGTTCGTCGCGCAGCCGATCGATCAGATCAGGCGCTGCGATGGCGAAGCCGAGCCGGAGGCCGGCAAGGCCATAAACCTTGCCGAAGGAGCGCAGCACGAGTGTCGAGGGCGGCAGTGCCGGCGCAAGGCTGACGTCGACGGGCAGCACATCGGCAAAGGCCTCGTCGACGACCAGAAGACCGCTGCGTTGCGCGAGCTTAGCCGCAAGCGCGGCGAGGCTCTCACGCGAGAGAAGGCGGCCCGTGGGGTTGTTCGGATTGACCACGACCGCGACCTCGGCGTGCGCGAGCGCAGCGACCTCATCGACCAACTGCACGCGATGGCCGCAGCGGCGCCAGCACAGCGCATGCTCCTGATAGGTCGGGCCGAGCACCGCGACCGTGCCTGATTTGCGAAGCCGCGGCAGGATCTGCAGCAGCGCTTGCGTTCCCGGGGCCGCAACGATGGCGGCGTGGTCGTGCACGTCATAGCGCGCAACGGCAGCGACCAGCAGGGCGTGCTCGTCCGCCTTGGTCGGCAGCCGCGACCAGGCATTGGCGGAAGGCGGCGGCACAGGATAGGGAATCGGATTGACGCCGGTCGACAGATCGATCCATGGCTTCGGCGCACCGGGATAGCGGCGGCTGATCTCATCGAGATTGCCGCCGTGAACGATCGCTTCCGGCTCCTCGCCGCGCGTGCTAGTCGCTCTGTCGTCCATTCCTGTCCTTCGGCGGTCGATGTTCGTTTCCTCAGCGCTTGCGGCCCTCGTGATCGAAGCCGCTGTCGGCTATCCGCAGGCGCTGGTCCGGCGCATCGGCCATCCCGTGATGTGGATCGGCGCGCTGATAGCATGGACCGACCGCTGCTGGAACAGGGCGCAGGACAGGTTCGCTGTGCGGCGCCTCTGCGGCATCGTGCTCGTGATTGCGCTGGTCGGCGCAATGGCGGCGACAGGCCTGCTGCTCACATGGTTCCTGCAACAGGCATTGTCTGCGTCATTCGCTACGATCGCAATCGGCCTTCTCGCGAGCAGCCTGCTGGCGCAGCGCAGCCTCCATCGACATGTGGCCGTGGTCGCGACCGGCTTAGAACAGGGCGGTGTGGAAGGCGGCCGCCGCGCGGTAGCGATGATCGTCGGCCGCGATCCCGACCGGCTTGACGAAGCTGGCGTCGCGCGGGCGGCGATCGAGAGCCTGGCTGAGAATTTTTCGGATGGCGTAGTGGCGCCGCTGTTCTGGCTGGCGGTCGCGGGCCTCCCCGGCGTCCTGACCTACAAGGCGATCAACACTGCCGACAGCATGATCGGCCATCTCTCCGAGCGTCATCGCGCCTTCGGCTGGGCCGCCGCGCGGCTCGATGACCTCATCAATTTGCCGGCGTCGCGTTTGTCTGCACTGTGGCTCGTGCTTGCAGCCTGCGTCACTCCGCGCGCGTCGCCGCGCGATGCATGGCATGCGGTGTGGCGAGACGCGGGCAAGCATCGTTCGCCCAACGCCGGCTGGCCCGAAGCTGCGATGGCCGGCAGCCTCGGCTTGCGGCTGGCTGGTCCGCGCGTCTATCAAGGCGAAATCGTCGACGACGCCTGGATGGGCGAGGGGCGGGCAGAGGCAGACGCCGGTGATATCAGGCGCGCGTTGCGGCTCTATCGCACGGCCTGCGTGATCCAGGCACTGGTTGTTGCCGCGCTCGCGCTGGCAGCGACTATCTGACGGGCAGAATCGGTTCGCGCGCCAACTTGAGGATGCCGTCGATCGCGATGTGGCGTTCGAGATGCGCCGCGAGCTTGTCCAGCGTCGCGTCCACATCAGCCTCGTAGTCGGTCACGTTGGACCACGTGCCCAGCGACGCCAGCCACCGCGCGCGCAAATCGTCATCGGCAAACAGGCCATGGACGTAGCAGCCAGCGATGCGGCCGCTGGCGTCGATTGCGCCGTCTTTGCGGCCGTCGTCGAAGCGCAGGAAAGGACGCGCGGTGTCGGCGCCGGTGGTCTCGCCGATATGCATCTCGTAGCCGCGGAACGGCGTGGTGTCGTCGGACAGCACGCCCGTGACGTCGCGCAGTGCCTTGTCCGGCGTCAGCGTCGTCGCGACATCGAGCAGGCCGAGGCCAGCGACCGAGCCGGCCGGCCCCTCGTAGCCGTCGGGATCGCTGACGATCTGGCCCAGCATCTGATAGCCGCCGCAGATGCCGAGCACGCGGCCGCCGCGGCGGACATGGGCGGCGAGATCGATGTCCCAGCCGGTCTCCTGCAGCGCCGTGAGGTCGGCGATGGTGGCCTTCGATCCCGGCAGGATCACGATTTCAGCATCGCCGGGAATCGGCTCGCCCGGACGCACGAAGCGAAGCTCGATGCCGTCTTCGAGCCGCAGCGGGTCGAATTCGTCGAAGTTGGAAATGCGTGGATAGGCGAGCACGATCGCCTTCGGCCGCCCGTCGGTGCTCGAATGCGAGGAAGATGGCAGGCCGAGCGCATCCTCCGCCGGCAGCCGCTGCGCATCCTTGAAGTGCGGCACGAGGCCAAGCGAGGCCCATCCCGTGCGCGCGGCGATGTCGTTCATGCCGCCGGCAAACAGTGCGGGATCGCCGCGGAACTTGTTGACCAGGAAGCCCGCGATCATGGCCGCATCGTCCGGCGCCAGCACCGCCTTAGTGCCGACCAGGCTGGCGATCACGCCGCCACGGTCGATGTCGCCGATCAGCACCACCGGTACATTGGCGGCGCGGGCAAAGCCCATATTGGCGATGTCGCCGGCGCGCAGGTTGACCTCCGAGGCCGAGCCGGCACCTTCGACCAACACGATATCGGCCTCGGCGCTGAGGCGCGCAAAACTGTCGAGCACGGCACTCATCAATTGCGGCTTCATGGCCTGATAGGCGCCGGCCTTGACATTGCCGACCACGCGGCCCTGCACCACGACCTGTGAGCCCACCTCGCTCTGCGGCTTCAACAGCACCGGGTTCATGTGCACCGAGGTGGGCAGCCGCGCCGCGCGCGCCTGCAGCGCCTGCGCGCGGCCGATCTCGCCGCCGTCGGCCGTGACAGCGGCATTGTTCGACATGTTCTGCGGCTTGAACGGCGCGACCTTCAGCCCACGCAAGGTCAGCGCGCGCGCCAGCCCCGCGACAACAAGCGACTTGCCGACATCGGAGCCGGTGCCCTGGAACATGATGGCGCGCGCAGTCATAACGTCAGAACTCGATGCCTTCCTGCGCCTTCACGCCGGCCGAGAAATGATGCTTGACGAGGTTCATCTCGGTGACGAGATCGGCGGCTTCGATCAGCTCGGCCTTGGCGTTGCGTCCGGTGACCACGACATGCAGGTCCGGCCGGCGTGCTTGCAAGATCGCGACGACGTCGGCGATCGGAAGATGGTCGTAGCGCAACGCGATGTTCAGTTCGTCGAGAACAACGAGGCCGATCGATGGATCGGCCATCAGTTCCCTGGCCTTGTCCCAGGCGCGTTCGGCCGCGGCGACGTCACGGGCGCGATCCTGCGTCTCCCAGGTAAAGCCTTCGCCGAGCGTGTGCCACGAGACCTGGTCGCCAAATGCTGCGATCGCCTTGCGCTCGCCGGTCTCCCAAGCGCCCTTGCCGAACTGTACGACGCCAATGCGGAAGCCGCCGCCGAGCGCGCGCAGCATCAGGCCCCAGGCCGCGGTGGATTTGCCTTTGCCTTTGCCGGTGTGGACGATCAGCAGGCCCTTCTCGATGGTCTTGCTGGCGGTCTCCGCATCCTGCGCCGCCTTGCGGTTCTCCATCTTGGCCTTGTGGCGTGCATCCTCAGTGCTGTCGGTCATGGCTGCAGTCCCTTGCGTTACTATTTCAATGTCAGCGGCAGGCCGGCGGCGATCAGCACCACGCGATCGGCACGCGCCGCGACTTGCTGGTTGAGGCGGCCCTGGGCGTCGCGAAAGCGTCGCGCCAGCGCGTTGTCAGGCACGATGCCAAGCCCGACCTCGTTGGAGACGACGACGATCGGACCTGTTGCCGTCGCAAGAGTATCGACCAATACGTCGCAGGCTGCGTCGACGTCACGGCCGTCGAGCATGACATTGCTGAGCCACAGCGTCAGGCAATCGATCAGGATTGTCTGGCCCGAACAAGCGTGCGCGGCGATGGCACCGACGAGATCGAGCGGGGCCTCGACAGTGTGCCATCCCTCCGCGCGGCGGCTCCTGTGCTGCGCGATCCGTGCAGTCATCTCGTCGTCGTAGGCCTGTGCGGTCGCGACGTAGATCCAGGGCGGCGGGGTTGCGGTCACCAGCCCCTCGGCATGGCGGCTTTTGCCC
>NZ_JBARGP010000115.1:0-32653 GCF_049798375.1 Bradyrhizobium sp. | reverse complement strand
GGCGCGATCTCGCGGCTCAACTCGGGGTCTCCCGCGGCACCGTCCGTGTGGCCTACGAGCGTCTCATCGTGGAGCAATTCGCGATCGGCCTGGGGGCGGCGGGAACGCGTGTGGCGGAGCGCCCGCCCCGATCGACAACGGTCGACGGGGCGCCCGAGGCCGTCCCTCTGCCGAACCTTTTCTATGAGTTCGGAAGCGCGCCCCTGCCGTTTCAGATGGGCGTACCCTCTCAGGACGCCTTCCCGTTTAAGCTGTGGTCACGCATCCTGATTCGGCAGACCCGTCGGGCGGCGCCGGCGACGTATCCGGATCCGCGAGGCGACCCGGAGCTGCGAAAAGAGATCGCGGCCTATTTGGGGCTGGCCCGCGGGATTCGATGTAGTCCCTCTCAGGTGCTGGTAACGGCCGGATTCTCCGGCGCGCTCGGTATGGCGATCCGAGGGCTTCAGCTTGAAGGGATGCGAGCTTGGATCGAGGACCCGGGCTTTCCGCTCACGCGCACCGCGCTCGGCCTGGCTGGCATGTCCGTGGCGGCTGTCCCGGTCGATGCCGAAGGACTGGATGTTGCCGCTGGCGTCCGGAGCGCGGCCGGAGCGACGCTGGCTGTTGTAACACCGGGCCAGCAGGCGCCGCTCGGCATGACCATGTCGCTGCCACGGCGGCTTGCGCTGCTCGCTTGGGCTCGGCGGAGCGGCGCCTGGATCGTCGAGGACGATTACCTCAGCGAGCTGCAGCTGGACGGACGGGCGGCTCCGGCTCTTGCTTCTCTCGATCATGGAGGACGGGTGCTGCACATCGGCAGTTTCAGCAAGACGATCAGCCCGGCGCTGCGGTTGGGTTTCATGATCTTGCCGCCGGAACTGGGTCCTCGGTTCGGTGAGCTCGCGGCGTGCCTGGCGCCAGCGCCGGCTGCGGCCGTGCAGCGCGCAGTGGCCGAGTTCTTGCGGGAAGGGCACTATCTTCGCCATCTGCGCCGCATGAAGCGGCTTTACGCTGCCCGAAGGGAGACCCTGCTGCGTTGTCTGCGAGAGATGGCGTCAGATTCGGTCAGGGTGCAAGCAACCGCCGGTCTGGCGGTGGTGATCTCGCTTCCCGACTCTGTGTCGGACGTGGATATCGCTTCGCGCGCCTTTCAGCTCCGCTTGGCACCGGCTGCCCTGTCGCCGTGGTCTATGCAGCGTTCCCAGCAGCAGGGGCTGCTGCTCAGCGTGACCAATCTCAACGAACGGCGGCTGAAGACGGACTGCCGTCGGCTGCTGGAATTGGCGCGATAGCACCGATGGACGCAAGACAGGCCCGGGCGATGGGTATCGCTTCCGTCTGCGGCCGCTGGGCTAGGGCGGAGAGGTCGCGCAACTCATCCTACGCGCTGATCATGAGTGTCGTCATTGCGAGGAGCGACAGCGACGAAGCAATCCAGGTTTCGCTTTTAGCTCTGGATTGATGCGCGGAGCCCGTCACGGGCCGTGTGTAGCGCGGACCTATTGGCCCGCACTGACGTTACGGTTGGTACTTCCTCGAGACACCGATCAGTTCGTCAGCTTCTCGAGCTGCTTGAAGCTGCCGTCGGGCCGGATCTGGGTCATGAACACATCCGGCGGGTGCGTTTGCCGCGCCGCGCCGAAGGCGATGACGTCGCCGCCGATGTCGAACTGGCCGGCTTCGTTGATGACGCGCAGGAGGTCGGCGCGGGTCGGATTGGGACCGGCCAGCTCCAGCCCGCGGGCGGCCACCCGTCCGATGAGATAGCCCTCCAGCGACTGAAAGTCCGGGGTCTCGTTCGGGTCGAGCGCCTTCTGCGCCGCCTGGTAGTCGGCGACGAGCTTCAACCGGGTATCCCATGGGAACGGCACCACCTGGGAGACGGTGATGCCGGCGGCCTCGCGGCCGAGCTCCTTCGCCAGCGCGGTGCCGTTGACAAAGGACACCGCGGCAAAGGCCGGATGGAAGTCGCTGCGATGCGACTGCTTGATGAATTCGGCGCAGGGACCGTAGGTGCCGACCATGATCACGGCCTCGGGCTCGGCGCGCTTGATTACCCGGAACGCCGCGCCGATGCCGCGGGTGTTGCGCTCGAAGGTGCCTTCGGCGGTGAGTTCCATGCCGCGCCGGTCGAGCGCGGCCTTGACGCCCGTCAGCACGTCGCGGCCGAACACGTCGTCCTGATAGAAGATGCCGATCCGCGTCTGGTGCTGATCCTCGACCAACTGCCTGACCAAAACCTCGGCCTCGGCATCGTAGCGCGCGCGGATATTGACGACGTTCTGAAATTCGGGGCCGTTGAGGAATTCGGCGCCGGACACCGGACCGATGAAGGGCACGTCGTTGGCGGCGGCAATCGGCGCCGTCGCGGTCGCCGTCGGGGTGCCGACCGCGCCGATCAGCGCGAATACCTTGTCCTCATAGATCAGCTTCACTGTCTCTACGACGGAGCGGTCGGGATCGTAGCCGTCGTTGCGGCTGACGAGCTTCAGCTTGCGACCATGGATGCCGCCCTTGGCATTGACCTCGCTAAAGGCGGCCAAGAGGCCCTGGCGCGTGGATTGGCCAAGCGCCGCGGACGGTCCCTCCAGCGCCGCCACCTGGCCGAACAGGATGGTGTCCGGGCTCACGCCGACCTCGTCGGCGATCGCGAGCGACGACGGCAGGCTGCCGACGAGCAGCGCAAGTCCGGTCAAGATCCGCAAAGGCGATTGCAACCTCATTCGTCCTACCGACCGAACGTCCCTGCTACCAGAAGCTGCAATTCGATCCGGGGACATCGGATCGAAAGGGGGACATGAATTGTCCTGCGCTAATGGTTCATGAGTTTCCGAAGTTCACGTAAATATCCCGCAGCAAATGCGCCGCGATCATACGGATGTGATCATCGGCCGCGATCGGCATGGCGGCGCCGGCAGGTCCGCGGTCATCGGGAAAGGAGTGCGTTAACCAACTGCACGCTTGCCGCGGTGTCTTACCGGGATTTTTGAGCGTCCTTAACCGCGGCCGTGTCCTATCGCTTCGAATGTAGGCGGGACAGCCGTTTTGGCGGAAATCGGATTGCAGGCCAGAGCAGACAGAAGACAGGCCATGATGAGCGATGGTGACGAGATCCGCGTGGAAGCTCCGCGCGGACCGTCTTCGCCCTCGTCGCATGCGCCGTTGGCGAAATACCGGCTCTATCGCCCGGCGCTGATCGCGGCCGGCATCGGGCTGGTGGCGACGCTTGTCGCCACGATTGCGGTCGGCCGCTGGGAGAACCGGCTCGCGCGCGCCGATTTCGAAAGCATGGCCGAGGCGCAGGCGACCCTGATCCAGAACGGCGTCAACGAATATGTCAGCCGGTTGACCGCGCTGCGCACCCGGTTCGAGTCCGCCAACGAGGACATCACCCGCAACGAATACCAGACCTTCAGCACGCGGCTGTTCGAGTCCCATCCGGGTCTCGTGCGGGTGTCCTGGCTGCCGCGGATCACGCGCAAGGAGCGCGGCGAATACGAGGCCGCGGCGATCACCGACGGCGTCCCGGCATTCCGCATCAAGTCCTATCCTGACGGTACGGTGGCGCCGGAGAGCGACGAATATTTCCCGGTCTATTTCTCCACCGAGCCGAAGACCGCGATCGTCTATGGGCTCGACTATTGGAGCATTCCCGAACGGCGTGCGGCGCTGGAGCAGGCGCGCGACTACGACGTGATCGGCGCGGTGCGCACCCAGCTCTACGATTTCAAGCAGGGCGGGCCCGCGAACGCCGTGATGATCGGTGTACCGGTCTATGCCAAGGGCACCTCCCGCACCACGATCGCCGACCGCAGGCGCAACCTGACCGGCTTCGTCATCGGCCAGTTCGATCTGCCGCTGTTGCTGCTGTCGATCCGCGCGACCAGCAAGGCAAGCCCTGCGCTTGCGATTACCGTGCTGCCGCCGGAGCAGGGCCCTAATTCCGGTGGGATCGAGCACGGCGGCGAGCTTGCCGCCGACACCATGCGCCGCGCATCCGAGACCGGACTGTACTGGCAGACCAAGCTGCGCATCGGCGATGCCGAGTGGCAATTCCGGGCCGCGCCTGCTGCCGGCAGCATGCTCACCACGACCCATGACCGTGCGCTGGCGCTGTATGCGGCAGGTATCGCCATCACCATCTTCCTCTCCGTCTACCTGGTCGTTTCCGGCCGTAGTGCCGCCAAGCTGGCGCTCGCCAACCGCCGGGTGCTGGAGCTTGCGCAGACCGACGCGCTGACCGGGCTCGCCAACCGCGCCTTCTTCCTCGAGCAGCTCGAGCAGATCATCGCCGGAGGTGGCAGCGGACGCTTTGCGGTCTTCCTGCTCGATCTCGACCGCTTCAAGAACGTCAACGACACGCTCGGCCACGGTGCGGGCGACGCCCTGCTGGTGCAGGTGGCGCAGCGGCTGAGGTCGAGCCTGCGATCGAGCGACGTGCTGGCACGCCTCGGCGGCGACGAGTTCGCACTGGTCCAGGTCGGTGCTCCCGACCATCGCGTCGCATCGGTCGACCTGGCCCAGCGCATCGTCAAACTGATCTCGGAGCCGTTCCAACTTTCGGGCCAGCGCGTCGAGATCGGCACCAGCATCGGCATAGCGCTCGCGCCGGAGCACGGCAACGATCAGGAGCAGCTCCTGAAGAAGGCCGACATCGCGCTGTACCGCTCCAAGGGAGCGGGGCGCAACTGCCACACCGTGTATGACGACGCGATGTCCGCCGAGCTCGAGGCGCGCTCGACGCTTGAGGGCGATCTCCGCGACGCCATCGCACGCTGCCAGTTCGAGCTGCACTATCAACCGTTCTACGATGCCGAGACCGGCCGGCGCTGCGGCGTCGAGGCGCTGTTGCGCTGGCGGCACCCGGTCAAGGGCCTGGTGCCGCCGGACCAGTTCATTCCGCTGGCCGAATCCACCGGGCTGATCGTGCCGCTCGGCGAATGGATCATCGGCCGGGCTTGCGACGACGCCACGCTGTGGCCCGATGATGTCACGGTCGCGGTCAATCTGTCGCCGGTGCAGTTCAAGCAGGCCGAATTGTTCGACGTGATTGCGGCGGCGCTGAGGAACTCCGGACTGGCGGCGGAGCGGCTCGAGATCGAGATCACCGAATCCGTCCTGCTCGAGCGCAAGGCCGAGAACGAGCGCGTGATGGAGCAACTGAAGGGGATTGGGATCTCGCTGGCGCTGGACGACTTCGGCACCGGCTATTCGTCATTGCGCTCGTTGACCGCATTTCCGTTCGACAAGATCAAGATCGACAAGAGCTTCGTCGCCAATCTGGGTCAAAGCCACGAAAGCACGGCCGTGATCTCCTCGCTGGTGACGCTGGCGCGCGGGCTGGGCCTCAACATCACCGCCGAAGGCGTCGAAACCGAGGAGCAGCTCGCGCAATTGCGCGAGCTCGGCGTCAACTTTGCACAAGGTTACCTGCTCGGGCGCCCGATGCCGGTCAGCCAGCTCGAGGACCATTTGCAGGTCGAGGCCCAGCGGCGCAACGCCGCCTGAGGTTCAGAGACGGCGGTAGCAGGAGCGCCGCGCCTCAGTCGTCACTATTCTCGCCATGCTGCGGCGCCGCGATCTCGCGCATCCAGCGCGTGACGGTCGAGACGTCGCGACCCGCCGGAGCTTGCGCCATGACCCCGAGCAACGCCGCCTCGCGCGCGGCCCGCGGCGTGATGCCATAGGCGGCCTTGAACGAACGGGCGAAATGCGCGTCGGAGCCTAGCTGCCAGCGCCGTGCCACCTTGCTGATCCGCACCCCCCGTGCGCCTGACGCCGCGAGCTCGAAGAAGGCGCGATGCAGCCGCCGGCTGCGGATGTATTCGGCAACGCCGCCGATCGGTGCGAACAGCCGATACAGCGAGGCGCGCGACAGGCCGAAATGCAGCGCGATCGCGTCAGTGCTGAGATCGGGATCGGACAGTCGCGCCTCGATGTGCTGGCGGATGCGAAACAGCGAGGCCTCGGCCGTCACGGTGCGGTCCGCGTCGCGGCGTTCGAACTCGCCCTTGAGGCAGGCCGACGCCAGGGCGACCGTGCCCTGGACCGCCGCCAGGCATTCGTCTGGCGTCATGCGCGGCGCATATTCGAGCAAGGCCGACAGGTGTCGCGCCAGCAGCTGCGCCAGCGCGCTGCGGCCCGGCAGCACCAGGCCGTGCAGGTCGTTAAGCTGCAGCAGGCGCGCATCGAATGTCGGGCGCGGCACCACCAGGGTGACGTTCTCGAAGGCGCGTGCCCTGGTCTCGAAGGTCCGGGCGAGGTCGAGCACGCAGATGTCGCCGGGCTCGACGCGGATCGGCATCTCGCCCGCCACGCCTTCGTAGCCGCCGTTGACGTAGAGCTGCAGGATGATGTGGTCGACGCCGCTGCGCGCGATCGTTGCAGCCGTGCGTCGGAAGCGCTGACCGCTGGCGCGGGCCATCCCGAGCAGGATCGATCCCATGGCGTAGGAGCGCAGGTCGGCACGGAAGGGTTGGTGCTCACCCGCAGCCAACTCGTCGACTTCGAAAAACGTCGCGGTGCTCTCACGCCAGGCGGCGATGTTGTCTTCGGGTCCCATCTGCTCGGACGAGAAGCCGAAGCTCGGCAGAAGGGAGGATACTGATTCAAACTCGCTGTTCACGCTACGCGCCGTCGCTTTTGGCTCAATTGGTTTGAGCTTTTGTCTCAATCTCTTGATCGGGTGTTCCCGTCGGTCGGTTCGGCTTGACCGCACACCACGCACGCAGGCTATAGGATCAGCCAAGTTGCTGACGAAGAAAAGACAAGGTCGTTGAGCGTCACCTCAGGTCGAACGCAGACTTGACGGCACGCGACGCGCGAGCACGAACCTGCGGCGAGCACCTTTTTCATCACCAATACGCATCATTGCGAGACTGTTTCATGACGTCGCGCCCGCCGGTTTCCGGCGGGCGTTTTTGTCATGAGCAGCGGTCCGACGACGACATCGCTATTATCGGGCGCCGAAGGCCTTGAAGGTGATGATGGTGTGGGTGTCCTGGATGCCGGGCAGCACCTGGACCTTCTCGTTGATGAAGTGGCCGATGTCGGTGTCCTTGTCGACATAGAACTTCACCAAAAGGTCGTAGTCGCCGGCGGTCGAATAGATCTCGGAGGCGATCTCGGCCTCGGCCAGCGCATTGGCGACCGTATAGGACTGGCCGAGCTTGCATTTGATCTGGACGAAGAAGGGAACCATCGCGCGCGTCTCCGAAAGGGGATAGGCCGTAATATAGCCTTTTCCGCCCAAGTCGATATGGTTTCTGGGCCTGCGGCCGCGGGCAGGGCGCCTTGCCTGTCGCAGGCGGGGCGCGTTAGGAGAGGCCATGACCACGCCCATCGCGCTCACCATCGCCGGCTCGGATTCAGGCGGCGGCGCCGGCATTCAGGCCGACCTGAAGACCTTTGCCGCGCTCGGCGTCTACGGCGCCTCGGTGATCACGGCGCTGACGGCCCAGAACACGCGCGGCGTACGCGGCGTCCATCCGGTGCCACCCGACGTCGTCACGGCGCAGCTCGGCGCCGTATTCGACGATCTCGCCGTCGGTGCGGTCAAGATCGGCATGGTGGCGAGCCGCGGCCTGATCGAGGCGATCGCCGCCGGCCTTGCGTGCTGGATCCCAGGGCATGTCGTGCTCGATCCGGTCATGGTTGCCACCTCGGGCGACAAGCTGCTGGCCGAGGATGCGGTCGACGGCCTGCGCCGCCTGCTGATTCCCCGCGCCACGTTGATCACGCCGAATCTGCCGGAGGCCGCTGCGCTGCTCGGCGACACCGTCGCAACCTCCGAGGCCGCGATCGCCGATCAGGGCCGCAGGCTGCTCGGGCTCGGCTGTCCGGCCGTCCTGATCAAGGGCGGCCATGGCGAGGGCGCCGAGAGCACCGACTATTTGATCACAAGCGATGCCACGCTGCCGCTGACCTCGCCCCGGCTCGCCACCCGCAACACCCATGGCACCGGCTGCTCGCTGTCCTCTGCGGTGGCCGCTGGGCTTGCCAAGGGCGAGGATCTCGCCAGCGCGGTCCGCAGCGCGAAAATCTTTATTACCGACGCCATCGCCGCGGCCGATCGCTTCACCGTGGGTCATGGCCACGGCCCGGTGCATCACTTCCATCGATTCTATTGACGAGGCGGCGGCGCGATGAACCTCGCTAGAGCCTTTTCCGTTCCGATTGAATCGGAACCGGGCTCTAGCTTCTTTTTTTGACGCGTTTTCTTAACGCGAACCGGTACCCACTTCGCTTGAAAACGCTCTGGTGCGTCACTGGCGTCACGAGGGGGGCGATTTCGAAAGCAGCCCGCCAAAGACCTTGATGAGAGCAGCCTGATCAACTGGCTTTTCGCATCGTGCATAATGCCGATATCCCTCATCGAGGGCATCCGCGCCATATCCTGTGGCGAATATGAACTTAATGGAACGTGCGGCGAGCGCATCAGCAATGGGATACGATTTGCTGCCGTGGAGGTTGACGTCAAGCACGGCCGCATTGAATTCATCAACGTCATGCTCGATGAAGGCAAGTGCTTCTTCGACCCATCCGATCGGTCCGATGACTTCGGCTCCTGCTTCTTCGAGGAAGTCGGTCAGAACCAGAGTCAGCAAATAGTCGTCTTCAACGACAAGGATCCGACAGCCTCGCAACGGTTGGGCGCCGTCCGTCACCCGGCGGCTCCCTGTTCTGCAATAGCCTCTACCGGCGGCAATGGGAGTTCGATGCGGCACAAAACGCCGTCCTCCCCGAATGAAATATCCGTCTTGGCCTTCAACGTGTACGCGAGCGCCTTTTCAAGAAGGTCGCGACCGAACCCTTTGCGCGATGGCTTGGGAAACTTCGGGACCCCGCTTTCTTTCCAGCTCAGCACAAGAGTTGAAGCGCCGCGACCGTTACTCTGAACTTTCCAGGATATATCAAGCTCTCCCCGTCCGTCCTTCAGCGCCCCGTGTTTGACGGCATTGGTCGCCAACTCATGCAAGGCAAGCCCGAAAGTCTGGATCAGCTCGAATCCCAATGCGACCGGCGGGCCCGATATCGTCAGCCGCTCGTCGGATGCTCCTACGGCTTGCAGCTCCAGGCGGAGAATATCGGCAAGGTCGATATGATCGTCCATCGCCCCGCTCACCAGACTCTGAACCCGGCCAAGGGCTGCGAGGCGGGTCGAGAATCCCTGTAACGAACCGCCCTTTCCGAGGGTCTGCTGGGCCAGCGACTGAACGACGGAAAGCAAATTGCGTGTCCTATGCTGAAGCTCGGCGATGAGGATGCGCTGCTTCGCTTCCGAATGCGTCAGGCTCGTCACATCGATGAAAGTGACGACGACGCCTTCTATTCTCAGGTCGCCGTCGCGGTACGGCGCCAGGCGAACGAAGTAGTGCGGACCCTGTCCCTCGCTGTCGACCCGTCTCTCGATGCGGTCCGCACCGGCAAAGACCCTCCGAATGTCGTTGGCAAAACCCGTGAGGTTCAATCGACTCGAAAGGTCGGTGATCGGCCGCCCCTTGTCCGTCGGCAGTATGTTGAACACCTTCATCACGGCTGGCGTGAAACTTCGAATGACCAGCTTCCTGTCCAGAAAGACGGTCGCGACATCCGTACTCTCGAACAGATTCTGAAGGTCGCTGTTCGCTCTATCGAGCGCGTCGATCTTGCCGGTCAGCTCGGCGTTAACGGTATGAAGCTCTTCATTGACCGATTGCAGCTCTTCCTTCGAAGCCTCCAATTCCTCGTTGGTCGACTGCATCTCCTCATTGACTGAAACGAGCTCCTCGTTCGAGGACTTCAATTCTTCCAGCGCGGTTTCATACTCTTCGATCATCGATTGCAGACGATCCCGCGTCTCGCGGAGCTCACGCTCGGTGTGGGCGGCTGCGCCCTCATGACCGCTTTGTGCGCGGCTTAGAGCTTCCTCCGGGCTGAGAACGGGACCTTGATCGGCAAACAGCACGAGAAAGAGCGGCTCGCCGGCGGCCCCATCGCTCAAGGGTTCGATCGTGAGATTGACGATCTGAACTTCGCCGTCGTCACTCTCCAGTGAGACGCCATTGCGCGTTGTCGTCCGTCCCGTTTCCACCGCTTCCCGGAACAGGGTTCGCAGATCGAGCCGGAGCCCTTTGCGTGCCATCGTCAGGAGTTGGCGGGTGGGCGCCCCGGCCGGTGCTTCCAGATATTTGCCTGTGCGCGACGAATAATAGACGACGTCCCCGTCATGATTCACGACGACGTGCGGAGGCGCGAACCGCTCGACCACCTGCTCGTCGACCACTTGCCGCAAAGCCAGCCCGGCGAGCGGCGGCCGGCGCGGAACAAGACCCACTCCGTGTCCTGGCCGCAGACCGTTCAGACCATGAAGCACCATCGGAAGCCGGATCGCGGGAACGACGTCGGACCGACGGCGAAAGATCCGGTGCCGCTTTTCTATCGGGGCCAACAGATCGGCGAATTGGCTGACGTTTTCGGCCGATCCGAGAAACAGATACCCATCGGGACGCAAGGCGTAGTGGAAGGTCGGAATCACCTGGTTCTGCACGTCCAAGCCGAAGTAGATCAGCAGATTTCGGCAGGAGACGAGGTCGATGCGCGAAAATGGCGGGTCGCGGATGACGCTGTGCGGTGAAAAGATGCAGAGCTCGCGCACGTCCTTGGAGACGACGAAGCTGCCGCCGTCCGATATGAAGAAGCGCTTACGCCGCTCGGGCGACACGCTGTCCAGCAGGGCGCCCGGATAGCGGGCCGCTCGCGCGACGGAGAGAGCGCGCTCGTCGATATCGGTCGCAAAAATCTGCACCCGGGGCACGGCAGTCAGTCCGTCCATATATTCCCGCGCCAGGATTCCGATGGAGAACACTTCTTCTCCCGTGGCGCAGCCCGGGATCCAGATCCGGACCGTGTCATCGGCGCCGCGCCCCTCGAAGATTTTCGGGATCACCGAGGTCGCCAGCGTTTCGAACGCATCCTCGTCACGGAAGAAGTTCGTGACGTTGATAAGCAGGTCCCGAAATAGAGCGCCGACTTCGGCGGGCTCCTGCCTCAGCCGCTCTACATAGGCATCGATGGTGCCGAGTTGGGTGACCTGCATGCGGCGCTGGACCCGACGCACGAACGTCTTGGTCTTGTAGCCGCTGAAATCATGTCCGATCTGTGTGCGCAGGATTCCATATATTTCGGGCAGAGCCTGGGCGAGCTCCAGATCCTCCGCATTGTCAGAAGAACGGCTGAGCATTTGTTCGAACAGGTGGTTGCCGCGAACGAATTCCACCAGCTTCGCTCCCATCTCCTCAGCCGGCAAAGCGAAATCGATCAGCCCCGTGGAGATTGCCGCGGCGGGCATGTCCGGATGCTGCGGACCGAAGCCGTCGCCGACCTGCGCGAACGTGACCCCGCCGCGCTCCTTGATCGCCTTGACGCCCAGCGTGCCATCGGAATCGCCACCGGAGAGAATGACGCCTCCCGCGAGCACCCCAAGGTCGACTGCCAAAGCGCTCATGAAGATATCGATCGGCTTGCGCTCGCGGCGGCTGTTGTTTTTCCTGAGCATCAGACGACGATTCTGAATGCCGAGAACAACGTCAGCCGGCATGACGTAGATTTTGTTGTTTTCGACCTGCATCCCATCGCCGGCGACATTCACCGGCAGGTCCGTGTAGCGGCGCACGATCTCGTGCAGAACGCTTTCTCGGTCGGGACTGAGATGGGTGACGATGACCAAGGCAAGCCCGGGCTGTTCCGGCAGGCCGCGGAAGAAGCCTTCCAGCGCCTCGATGCCGCCAGCGGATGCGCCGATGCAGATGATTGGAAAGCTTGGCGTGTCTGTCATGACCCTGAACCTTGCGAACGCGGGGGAGCCCGTTTGGCTTTGACTCCGGCCAGCTCCCGCTGGGCAACGCCAGGCGATGAGGAGGAATGCGACCCTTTTGCCTCCTTCTCCAGCAGGCGCAGTGCTGCGCGTACCACCTCGCTCGACGTGCGAAACCGACCCGAGGCCACTTGCTCGGAGACGAAGCCGCAGAGCTCGTTTGTCAGGGATACGTTCAGGCTGTGTTTGCTGGGCATTGTGCTGCTCCGCAGGGTGGCAACCTCTGTTACCGTCGCAGCAAACCGATGCTTGTTCAAGAACCGGTTCGACCAGGATGGGTTCCGCATAGCTTTTCCGCGAGGGCAGACGCGACCGGGGACTGGCTATCCCCCTTGGCAGGTCGAAGCGGGAGCATCGCGGGCTTACCGATCTAGGCCCTTGCTGCGCTCCATGCGGAAAGGATCGCGGCGGCTGCCGGTCGAGGCCGGACCGGGCGCAAACGACCGGCGGCAGCCAAAATCGCGCCGGAAGTTTTTTAAGAACATCGACTGAGCCATCGGGTTATCGTGCGCCGACGGCAGGCCGGCATCTCCCGAAGGATGATCACATGCCGCTCTTTTTCTTTGATTTCACGTTCGATGGGCGGCTCGAAAAGGACGATCTGGGAACTGAGTTCTCTTGTCTCGAGGACGCCTATCTCGATGCCGTCCACTCGGCTTTGGACATATCGTTCGATAAGCTTCGCGGCCGCGGTGACCCGCATCGGGATTCCGTCGAGATTCTGGATGCGAAACGCCAGTCTCTGATGCAGGTACCGTTCTCGGAGGTGCTGCGCCCGAAGCCGCTTCGGTATGCTGCGTTGCGAGACCAATGCAGTGAGATCATCGATTTATGTCAGCGCGAATTGGCACGTGGCAAACGTCTCAGAGCGGAAATCGACGAAGAGCTGAGAAAGATGGAAATCATCTCCGGAGCGATACGTGCGGCGCTGGAGCGCGCGCAACGGGCACCGATATGAAGCGCTCAGCTGGCGCCCCTGTCACCCCGTTGAGCGGCATCTGAAAATCCAAGATATTCCGGATCGAATTCGGCGACCCCGTACAGTCCCTCTCTATTCCAGATGATCAGTTGTCCCTTGCTGAGGTCGACCAGCTTCCTGCTCCGAAGGTGTTGCAGGACTCTGTTCACATGCACGCATGAGAGGCCGAGGATGTCGGCAAGGTCACGCTGGGTCAGCGGCAACTCAATTGCGTTGCACACCTGCTCGCCGACCTGCATGCGACAGGTAACTTCGCAAAGGAAATGGGCCAGTCGGGACTCGGCCGTCTTCCTTCCCACCCCTATCAGCCACTCGCGCTGGATCGCCGCCTGGAACGCGGTTTCCCGCCACAGTGCCCGCGTGAGCGCCGGACGTTGCTCCATGAAGAGGCGTAGCTCCGCAGCGGAGACGCTGAGGACCAGCGCCGGCATGAAGGCGCTAATCGCGGTTCGCGAACGGCCGAGGATGAGATCTCCGGGGTTGAGCGTATCGCCTGGCAGGAACACGGAAAGGATTTGCTGGCTTCCGTTCTCCAGGGTCCGCGTGGCACGCGCTGCACCATGGCAAAGCATGTGGAATGAGCCCGCTTGCTCGCCCTCGTCGACAATGGTTTCGCCTTTGGCGAAATGTCTGAGCTGCGCCACCGAAAGCAAAGCATGTTGGTCGGCGGCCGGCAAAGCCATCCGCCGTGAGAGGGCAGCAAGGAACAGCCTGGCGAGCGATAATTGCGCCGTCGCCTGCGTTTGCTCCTGAACGACCTGCAGGTCTCCGGGATCTAGTGGCGCAGTGTGCTCCAGCCAGATCCGCATGCCGGCGTGGAATTCGAGTAGCTCGGCTTCCATGATAAGCAGCGCCTTGAGACGGCCTTCCTTTGAAGAGGCGAGCCCTCGCCGTTCGGACGCGAGCTGGCGAAGCTCTCGCGGGGACCGGTTCTGGATCGAAAGGCGGTGCAACATTGAAGTTCCCCTTAAACCAGAGAACAAATTCGACCACCCCGAGTTCCCTCGGAACCCAGCCTCTGCCGTTCCATCGAGACCCGCGGACCCCCCTCGATCGACCGAGGGGCATCGACGAGACGCTCGCACCGAGCGGTCGGGGGATTGCCCACTTTGGCCGAACAGCCCCGACCGCATGAGGGTGGAAAGAGAGGCTAGCAATTCCTAGCCCGGATAACGGACGAGCGGGCTCCCGCGTGTCATCACCTGCTCCAATGGAGACTGTGCATGGATCAAACTTATCCGGCGGCCCGGATCGACGCCACCAGCAAGGTGCCCGAAGTCACTCTGGGATTCTGGCTGATCAAGATCCTCGCGACCACGCTCGGCGAGACCGGCGGCGATGCGGTGACGATGTCGATGAACCTCGGCTATCTCATCGGCACGGCAATCTTTGCGGTGATCTTCGCCGCAGCGGTCACCGCCCAGATGGGCGCCAAGCGGTTTCATCCTTTCCTGTACTGGTTCGTCATCGTGGCGACCACGACGGTCGGCACCACGCTCGCCGATTTCGTCGACCGCTCGCTCGGGATCGGCTATCTCGGCGGCTCCTCGTTGCTGGCGGCGCTGCTGCTGGCCTCCTTGGCGATCTGGTACCGGACGCTGGGCACGGTTTCGGTGGCATCGGTCCAGTCGCGGCAGGCCGAGGCGTTTTATTGGGTGACGATCATGTTTTCCCAGACGCTCGGCACAGCGCTCGGCGACTGGATGGCCGATTCCACCGGGCTCGGCTATGGCGGCGGCGCGCTGGTCTTCGGCGCGGGCCTCGTCATTGTCGCCGCGCTCTATCTCTCGACCAACGTGTCCCGCACCGCGCTGTTCTGGGCGGCTTTCGTGCTGACGCGGCCGCTCGGTGCGACGGTCGGCGATTTTCTCGACAAGCCGATCGATGCGGGCGGCCTTGCGCTCAGCCGTTACACCGCATCATTGGCGTTGTTGCTGGTGATGGTGATCCTGATCGTGCTGTTGCCGCAGCGCGCAGCGCGACGCACGGATTGAAACGAATCCGACGAATGCAGACGGCGGTCTCGGGCGCGTGCTCCCGATTTGACCCGAACGCAAATTATCGGGCAGCTGCGGAGGTACCGTTTTCCTCCAGGAACGACTCGAGGCCTTCCACGTTGCGATAAATCACCGGTACCGTCGTATTGGGCGCCGATGGTTGAGAGACGGTGAGCGCTCCGGCCCGCCTGCCTCCGAGCGAATTTTGGCATGTCGCTCTCAGGCTTCAAAACCGCGCCTCAAGTCGATGGTCTTGATCTTCGCCATCGCGGATTCACCGTGCACCCCACCGAAATTCTGATCCGCAAATTGCGAAGCGATACTCATCTGAGCGATGAGGATGCGGCCAGCGTCAGGGCGCTTCCTGTCCATATCAGGGAGGTTCCGGCTGACACGACGATTGTCCAGCAGGGCGATCATCCGAAAAGCTCCTGCTTGATCATAAAAGGCTTTACCGCCCGCGCGAAGGTCACCGAGACCGGCAGGCGTCAGATCCTGGCATTTCATATTCCCGGAGATGTCCCCGACCTGCAGACTCTTTTCCTCAAAACCATGGACCATGATCTCCTCGCCATCTCGGACGCGACCTTGGGATTTATTGATCACGCCGATCTTTTCCGGCTGATCGACACCCGGAGGACGGTGGCGCGGGCACTCTGGCGCGAGACCTTGATAGACGCCGCCGTGTTTCGGGAGTGGATCGTGAACGTGGGCGTCCGAGATGCGTCTTCACGGCTCGCCCA
Source organism: Bradyrhizobium sp. (assembly GCF_049798375.1). Lineage (GTDB taxonomy): Bacteria > Pseudomonadota > Alphaproteobacteria > Rhizobiales > Xanthobacteraceae > Bradyrhizobium. The sequence continues at coordinate 17,098 of NZ_JBARGP010000115.1, read as the reverse complement.
CCTCCTTGCGGAATTGAGGCAACGCTTGCTTGCCGTCGGACTTGTCGCTGACGAGGAATTCCAGTTTCCGGTTACCCAGTCCGAGCTTGCCGACGCGCTTGGCTTGAGCACCGTCCACGTCAACCGGGTGCTTCAGGCATTTCGCGCGCAGGGTGTGTTGGACATTCGTAAGAACCTGGTGACGCTGGTCGATGTCGGGAAAGTGCTTGCAGCGGGCGGATTCGACCCGATGTACTTGCACCAGACAAGCACCGCGCTTCGCCACGAAGCTTAGCGGCGAGGTGAGCGAGATGCGCTTCTACTTCATGGGACCCGGCGAAGCAGCCGATGAGGGACTCGAATTGCCGGACGCCGAGACGGCGCTATGCCAGGCTGCCGACGCGGCGCTCTCGATGGCCCGAGAAAGGGTCGCATGCTCGACGACAGACGTCAGCCTGGAAGTCCATTCCGATCAGGGGTGCGTTGGAACGGTTAAGGTCTGTGTGGTGATCGAGCGTTCATGACGCGGTCACACCGCGTCGCGCCGCGATGATGGCGGCGACATCGATCTTCTTCATGGTCATCATCGCCGCGAATGCGCGCTTGGCTTCGTCACCGCCGGCGGCCATCGCCTGCATGAGGACACGTGGCGTGATCTGCCAGGAGATGCCCCATCTGTCCTTGCACCAGCCGCAGGCGTTTTCCTGTCCGCCATTGCCGACGATGGCGTTCCAATAGCGGTCGGTCTCCACCTGATCGTCGGTCGCGATCTGGAACGAGAAGGCCTCGCTGTGCTTTTGCGCAGGACCGCCATTGAGTCCGAGACAGGCGACGCCGGCCACCGTGAATTCGACCATCAGCACATCGCCTGAGTTGCCGGCGGGATAATCGCCCGGGGCGCGGTGGATGGCGCCCACGGCGCTGTCGGGGAAGGTCTCAGCGTAGAAGCGCGCGGCGGCTTCAGCGTCCTTGTCGTACCAGAGGCAGATCGTATTCTTTGCCATCGCCAATCCTTGTCGGTTCGGGACTCACGCCTGCTTTCGTCGGCAGGCTTTCAGCAGCAGCGTGGTTTGCCGGCGCACGATCTGCTTGATCGCCTGCAGCCGCTCCGGCGTGATCTCGTTGATGCCGAGCAGAAGCTTGAGATGCTCGCGCGAGAAATGGAAGGTGAGCAATTGGCCGTTGATGGCCACCGCCATCAATCGGCGTTCCTCGTCTTCGACGCTGCCATCTGACAGATGCGCGATGATCCTGGCGCAGCAATCATGCACCCGGGAACCCGGGCCTTTCGAGCTATCGACCAACGTGGATTTGATCGGCATGATCCGGCGGGCGATGAACAGCGCACGGCTCGTGGCATCGGGGGAGGCGAACAGGAAGTCCGCCAGCCCGTCGAGCATCGCGCAATAGCCGTCGATGATCTTGCCGTCGCTGGCCTTGGTACGCAGCAGCTCCTCGACGGTGTCCAGCGCTGGGCCGATGGCGTTCATCGCTGCCGTCTGGATGTCCGCGATGCAGGCCGCATAGAGCCCTTCCTTGTTCTCGAAATAATATTGCAGCGAGGGCGCCGGCACGCCGGCCTGGGCCGCGATGTCGCGGGTCGAAACGCCGTCGAAGCCGCGCTCGCCGAACAGCGCCAATGCGGTGCGGATGATCCGCGTCCGCGTCTCCTCGCCGCGCGCGTAGCCGCTTTCCGCCTTCCGCCGTCTCGCGCCCGTCATTCTCGGAACCTCCATGAGGTCAATCATAGCACAACACCAAAATTATTCCAGTTGACATAAATATTCCAATCGGAATAAATATTCCAAATGGAATAAATCTCAATGAGGCCGGTGCCATGAACGTCGCAGTCTTGAAAAAGCCGGGAGATAATCCCGTCAGCGCAGGCGAGGCCGCGGTGGTGGCAGTTCCGCGCAAGCGGCGCCGGACGCGCATGCTGCTCGGGGTGATGGCCGTCCTGGTGGTCGCGTCCGGCGGCGTCTACGGCCGCTATTGGTACCTGGTGGGGCGCTTCATCGAGAGCACTAACAACGCCTATCTACGGGCCGACCAGGTGGCGATGGCGCCGCGCGTGTCCGGCCAGGTCTCGGATATCTATGTCAGGGATAACGAGGACGTCGTCGCCGGGCAGGCGCTCGTAAAGATCGATTCCCGGCGCTACGAGATGGCCGAGCGCCAGGCCAAGGCGACCGTCGATGCGCGCGAAGCCGATGTCGCAAAGAGCGAAGCCGACCTGCGGCAACAGGATGCCGTGATCGCGCAAGCCGCGGCCGATGTGGAGACCGCGCGGGTCAATTCCGATCTGGCGCAGAAGGAAAACGACCGCTCGGCCGCGCTCGCCGTTCGCGGCTTCGCCACCCAGCAGAAGAACGAGCAGACCGAGAGCGCGCTGGCGCAGGCGCGCTCCACCGTCAATCTCAAGCAGGCTGCGCTCGACGCCGCGCGCCAGCAGGTCGCAACCTTGAAGGCCGAGCTGGCGCAGGCCGAGGCGCAGCTTGCTGGTGCCAAAGAAAGCCTGAGCCAGGCCGAGATCGACCTCAGCGACACCGTGGTGCGCAGCCCGATCGCCGGCCGCGTCGGCGACCGCACCGTGCAGCTCGGGCAGTTTGCCCAACCGGGGACCAAGCTGCTCACGGTTGTGCCGACCGGGCAGATCTATCTGGTGGCCAATTTCAAGGAGACGCAGGTCGAGAAGATGCGGCCGGGCCAGCCGGCGGAAATCAGCGTGGACGCCTATCCGAACCTGCCGCTGCGTGGGACGGTCGAGAGCTTTGCGCCCGGCACCGGCGCGCAGTTCGCGCTGCTGCCGCCGGAGAATGCCACCGGCAATTTCACCAAGATCGTGCAGCGCGTACCGGTCCGCATCCGCCTCGCAGCGCCGGAGAACGCCGCACCGGCCTTCGTCCCCGGCCTGTCGATCGAGGTCTCCGTCAACACCAAGCAGGCAGCCTCCGTCCACACCGCGGGAGACGCGCAATGAGCGCCGCCAGCGGCACGCTGCCGCTCGGCGCCGGCGCGGTCGGATCGAAGCCGGCCGACTCCGCCAGCGTCGTCGACTGGATCGCGGTGGTCGCCGGTGCCTTGGGAGCGCTGATGGCGATGCTCGATACCTCGATCACCAACACCGCGCTGCCGCAGATCCAGGGCGAGGTCGGCGCCAGCGGAACAGAAGGCACCTGGATCGGCACCGGCTATCTGGTCGCCGAGGTCGTGATGATCCCGCTGACGGCCTGGCTGACGCGGCTGCTGGGTCTGCGCCGCCTGCTGCTGATCACCACCATCGCCTTCGTGCTGTTCTCGATGATGTGCGGCGTCTCCAACGGACTCATCGAGATGATCATCGGCCGTGCCGGGCAGGGCTTCTTCGGCGGCGCGCTGATCCCGACTGCCCAGGTCATCATCCGCACCCGGCTGCCGCAGCGGCAGATGGCGGTCGGCATGAGCATCTTCGGCGTCATCGTGGTGCTCGGTCCGGTCATCGGACCGATCATCGGCGGCTATCTTGCAGAAGAGGTCTCCTGGCGCTGGTGTTTCTTCATCAACCTGCCGGTCGGCATCGCGCTGGTGACCTTGCTGCTGCTCGGACTTCCGGACGAGAAGTCCAAGTTCGATCTGTTGGCCAAGGCGGACTGGCTCGGCATCGCCGGCATGGCGATCGCCTTCTCGTGCCTCACCGTGGTGCTCGAGGAAGGCCAGCGCGAGCGCTGGTTCGAATCCTCCATGATCGTCGAACTCAGCCTGGTCTCGCTGGCGGGCTTTATCATCATGTTCATCGCCCAGAAGACGCGGCCGGATCCGGTCATCAAGCTGGCGCTGCTGAGCAATGGTGCTTTCGCCAGCGCCACCTTCATCACGCTCGTGGTCGGGGCGGCCGTCTACGGCACCACCTTCGTGGTGCCGCAATTCCTCGCCGGCATCGCCGGTTACAATCCGCGGCAGGCCGGCGGCATCATGGCGCTGTCGGCGATCCCGGTGTTCGTGCTGATCCCGGTGCTGCCGCGCATCATCGGCAAATTCGATACGCGGCTGATGGTGGCACTCGGGCTGCTGTGCTTTGCCGGAAGCTGCTTCCTCGACATCCACCTTGGCCCCGACAGTGCGGGTGCCGATTTCACCTGGTCGCAATTGTTGCGCGGCGTCGGCCAGATCCTGGCGGCGATGCCGCTCAACCAGGCCTCGATGGCGGCGATCGGCCGCGAGAATGCGGCTGACGGTGCCGGCATCTACAGCATGGCGCGCAATCTCGGCGGCTCGATCGGGCTCGCATTGTGCGGCGTCTTCATCGACCAGCGCAGCGCGGTGCATTCCGACACCATCCGCGAGGCCGTAACCGCCAATTCAGTGCTCGGGCAGGCGCGCCTTGCCGCCGATGGCCTCAGCCAGGGCGTCGATCAGGCAACGGCGCATTTGCGCGCGATCGCGCAGCTCTCGAGCCTGGTCGAGAAGCAGGCGCTGGTCATGACCTACGATGACTGCTTCTGGCTGCTCGCCATCGGCCTCATCGCGATCACGCCTGTGGTGCTGCTGCTGCGCTCGCCGAAGCCGGGCGTCGTCGTCGAGGTCGGTCACTGAGACGGCGCATCGTCGGTGAGTGAGCCACGTCACAGCGCATCTGCGCTGGCTGCATCATGGTTGGGCATCGCATCCGATCGGCGGATGCCAAACGGAGGAGCCCGACAACATGGCCAATATCGACCACAAGCAAGGCACCTATACGATTCCCGCCAATGCGAGCCAGCAATACACCTTCTGGTGGGGACGCGACTCGAAGGCGCCGAATGAGTTCTTCGACGTCTCGATCGCGCCGCATCACGATAAGGACCGTCGGACTATGGAGCCGCTGCGCCAGACCGACAGGTCGGTGGTCTGGGATCTCCGCGGCGGCGTTGGCGTGGTGCTGTTCATAACCTTGCAGAACCCCAACAGCTTTGCGGTCACGTTCGAGGCCAATCACGTCCGCATCTATTGACGCGAGGGTGACTGGTGCGGGCCGCGTCGGTCGCGCGGCCGGCGGCCGATATAAAAATCAAGCAGGCGGATCCCACGCCACCGGCAGGTTGAGCAATCCGCGAAACGCCCAGCCGCCCATCCGTGCCGGCTCGTCTTCGACCAGTCGCAGGCCTTTGAGGCGCCTAAAGATGGCGGGCAAAGCAACGTCGGCGACCATCGCCCTCGACGCCCAGGCGCCGGCGCAAAAATGCGGCCCGGCGCCGAACGCGATGCTCTTGCTGGTGTCACGCCGGACATCGAACTCATCCGGTCGCGCGAAATGCTTCTCGTCCCGGTTGGCGGAGCCGAACATCAGGAACACCCGTTCCTCCGCCTCGAATGCCACGTCGCGGACCGTCCACGGCTTCGCCACCCGGCGCGGCGACATGCCGATCGGCGAGATCCAGCGCGAATATTCCTCGAACGCCTGCATCCATGGAGGCTCGCCCGCCATCAGCAGCCGCAACTGATCCGGATGGGTGAGGAGCGCCCAGACGGTCCCGGCAATCGCGTCGCGCGGCTCGTTCTGCCCGCCGCTGATCGCGAGCTTGATGTTGGCGCGAATGCTCTCCATCGGCATGTCGCCGGCGAGCATGACGCCGAGCAGGCTCTGATCGGGTTGCTTGCGCAGATGCGGCACCATGTCGTCGATGGCGGCATCGATGCCGCTAGTTGCCGCATGGCAGCGCGCCTCGACCGCGGGGTCTCCGGCGTAGTTGGCGATGCCGTCGATCATGCCCTGCGACCAGGCGTTCATGTCCTCGAACCGCATGTTGGTGAGGCCGGTGATCGACTTCAGGCATTCGGCCGAGAACGGCAGCGCGAAGTCGCGCACGAAATCGCAGGCGCCCGCTGTCGCCAGTGCATCGAGGATTCGGTCGGCATGGGCCTGGAATTGGCTGGTCCAGTGCGTCTTGACGGTCTTGGGCGAGACCGCCGGGAAGATCGCCTTGCGCTCGGCGAGATGCGCCTCGCCGTCCTTGCGCATCATGTTGTGGCCCATCAGCCGGTTCATCAGGCCCTCAGGCTGATGCGAGCTGAAGACATCAATCTGCTTTTCGCAGACGTAGATATCGTCCCGGCTGCACAGCAGCGTGCTGCCGAGCTGCGGCACGAACGCGATCGGCGCCTCGCGACGTAAGCGCGCCAGGGTCGGGTAGGGATCATGCCAGAAGGCGACGACGTCGATGTCGATACGGGGGGCTGTGCTCAAGATCGGTCCTCCAGGCGTGAGCATATCGCATCACGGCCGGGCATGTCTGTCCCGTGGCCGGAAGCTGCGGGGTCTTTGCGCAGGATGAAGTGCGAGGACCGGCAGGCGCCAACACCGCGCATGGCCGTTGACAAACCGACGTCATTTCAATATTCGTTGAAATATGGAAAAGACAGATGCCGTCGCGGCAATGGCTGCGCTCGCGCAGGACAGCCGCCTCGACGTGTTTCGGCTGCTGGTGCAGTCCGGACCTGACGGTCTGCCGGCGGGGGCCATTGCCGAGGCTCTCGGTCTGGCGCCGAACACGTTGACGTTCCACTTCGATCGACTTCGCTCGGCGGGTCTCGTTACGGTGCGCCGCGAGGGCCGCTCGATGATCTACGCGGCGCAGTTCGAGCAGATGAATGCACTGCTCGGCTTTCTCACGGAAAACTGCTGCGGTGGCGCCCCCTGTGCGCCCGCCGCCACATGCAAACCTGCGCGCAAGCGCGCCAGAGTCCCGGCTTGAAAGGATACGTCATGAAGCGCCTCCATGTTCACGTCTCCGTCGAAGACATCACCCATTCCATCGGCTTCTATTCGGCGCTTTTCGCCACGCAGCCGACGGTCGTAAAGTCGGACTATGCGAAGTGGATGCTGGAGGATCCTCGCGTCAATTTCGCTATCTCGACGCGCGGGCGCGAACCCGGACTCGATCATTTGGGAATTCAAGTCGAGAATACCGACGAACTGTCCGAAGTCTATGCGCGGCTGCGTGAGGCGGGCGGCAATGTTGTCGAGCAGGGAGAGACGACCTGTTGCTACGCTAAATCGGAGAAATCCTGGATCAACGATCCTGCCGGCATCGCATGGGAGACGTTCCACACCACAGGTGATAGCACGATCTACGGTGATGGCACCGGAGAGAACGGCGCGCGAATTGCCAATGAGAAGGTGAACGCCTGCTGCGCGCCTGAAGCCACGCAGAAGCAAGCCACGGCCTGCTGCAACACCTGAGAGATGCGCCGTGGCGGACAAGCTCTACAATATCCTTTTCCTCTGTACGGGCAATTCTGCACGCTCGATCCTCGCGGAATCGATCCTGCGGAAGGACGGTGAGGGTCGCTTTCGCGCCTTCTCTGCGGGCAGCAATCCGAAAAGCGCGGTACACCCGCTGACGCTGCGGACGCTCGAACATATGGACTATCCGACTGATGGGCTGCGCTCGAAAAGCTGGCTCGAGTTCACCGCCGACGCGCCGGCAATGGATTTTGTCTTTACGGTCTGCGATAGCGCCGCCGGCGAATCCTGCCCGATCTGGCCGGGCCGGCCGATGACAGCGCATTGGGGCATCGAAGATCCCGCCGCCGTTGAGTGCTCGGCGCTGGAGCAGCAGGCAGCGTTCATGACCGCGTTTCATTTCTTGAAGAACCGCATCGGCGCGTTCGTGAATCTTCCACTGAGCAGTATCGACGCACTCTCGCTTGGCACGCGGCTCCGCGAGATCGGTCGTCTCGACGGTGCCACGCGTCCGACTCCACAGGCGGGCTGATGTCGTCGCCCGGCCAGCGAATGGTCGCCGAATGGCTGGGCACCGCATTTCTACTCGCCGCCGTCGTCGGCTCGGGAATCATGGCGCAAAGGCTTGCAGGTGGTAACGCCGCCCTCGCCCTGCTTTGCAACACCATTCCAACCGGCGCGATTCTCGTCGTTCTCATCCTGATTTTCGGTCCGCTCTCCGGCGCGCATTTCAATCCGGCGGTGACGCTGGCATTCGCCTGGCGAAGCGAATTGCCATGGGCTGTCGCCGGTCTCTACATCGTCGCGCAGATCACCGGCGGCATCGCGGGCGTCTTCGCAGCCCATTTCATGTTCGAACTGCCCGTCCTGCAATCCTCGCTCACGGTACGGACGGGCATGGGACAATGGTTTGCCGAGGGCGTTGCGACCTTTGGCCTACTGCTCACGATCTTCGGCTGCGTCGCCCGTGCCTCCACGGCAGTCCCTTATGCGATCGGCCTCTACATTACGTCGGCCTATTGGTTCACCGCTTCGACATCGTTTGCCAATCCTGCTGTGACGATCGCGCGCTCACTGTCGGACACGTTCGCGGGCATCGCTCCCGGCGACGTCCCAGGCTTCATCGCCGCTCAGCTTGGTGGTGCAGCGCTGGCTGTTTGTCTTGCGCCCTGGCTTTGGAAGCCGGCAAAGTAGCTTCGATCAGATGGCGGCCATCTCGCTTGGAGTTCCAGCGGTGTGCTTGTTGCGCGATCGGCATCGGGATCAGGGGACACCCAGGGCTGCGCGATCGGTCGAGCAGGTCACGAAATATGTGATCTGCTCGACCAGCAGATTACTCTTCTTTCTGGCTCTTCCGATCGCTCTGCTCGTGCGAAGGATGCGTGGGCATGGTGCCGGGCTCCGTCTGGTTCGCAGCCTCCGCTCGCTGCTTGTCCTTCGGTTCTTCTTCCCCACGCCCCGCACGCGCGATGCCTTGATCATGATCACCCATAAGTTGCTCCGCTAAGCAGGTTCCACATGGGAATTCGTGCCTTACTGCTGCGATCCGGACCGCGGATTGCCGGTATTACTTTGCGAATTTGCAGGAGAGCTTTGGCTGGAGTCCGACGAAGCCGCTCCACCGGCGCCCATGCCTGTCGTCCCGGAGGGCGCCGACGTTCCGCTCATGGCCTCGAACACCGACATACCATGCGGGCCGATCGTCATGACGACCGGGTCTCCGTCGTGCGATCTGGCCTGGACGACAAACGACCTCGCAACAACCTTCACGTCGGTGAAGCCGGCTTTCTGCAGGTCCTGCCGGATTTTCTCGATTGCGGATGCGTTTTGGGCGTCTGCGTTCGCGCGGTTTGCGGTGGATGGATCCTTCTGGTCATTGCTGCTGGATGCGGCGTCCATTTGCGAACTGTTGACAGCAGGCGCAGCTGTCTGCGCGTATGCGGACGAGCCGAGCACCGCCAACGATGCTGCAATCGCTAGAATTGTCTTCATGAGCGTCCTCCTTTGGATGAAGATATTGTTTATCGGTCCAGCCAATCGATCGTTCCTATCGAGCTTGATCACGTCGCATCGACAGCATTGGCTTGATAACAAGGAACCGCATGAAGAGCTGGCTCGGGCGAACCGTCGTGACCAATGGCAATCACCGATTTTCCAGCCAGTTCTTGCGACGCCGCAAAATTTGTCTTTCTTTTTTTCAGAAGTTGTGGTTTATATGCCTCGTCCGCTCTCGACACAAGGGGCGTATCGCGATCGTCACGACACGCGAGGGCGGATGCGGTGGGTGCGGCAGGGCGCAGCATGATCTTGATCATGCGGACGAACGCTCCGCCACACACGGTGAAATCGTGGCGTTCTGACCTCCCGGTGCTGAGGTCAAGCCGGCGCGGACGTTGCGCCTGCGACGGGGGCAAGAGAGCCGGTCCCCGGGGAGACCACGTATAAGCCGTAACGCCATCGCGCAGGGAAGGCCGGGCGATCTCGGCTGCACCTGTGGTTCTGCCGCGTGCTTTTTGCTACACGCGGACCATGGGCGCCAGCCGGCGCCCGGCCTTTCCCGCGCCCTTCGTTTCAGAGGGCGGCAATTGATCCACAGCTCGGACGCCAGGCGCGCCGCGAGAACAAGCTGTCATGACTTTGATGTACGCTTGTCACAGCCGGTGGAACCAAACGCCGGCAGCCACTGTTACCGCATGGCAGGAGGAGCCCACATGCGTCGCCCCAAAATTCAGCCCATTCGCAACAAGCTCGATCTCACCGATCGCGTCCAGGTCCGCGTCGTGACCAAGCGGCTTGGCGTCTCTCAATCCGAGCTTACCGATCTCGTCGGTCGTATCGGCAATTCAATGGCCGCGCTTGCCAAGGAGGTCCACCTGCAGAAGGCTCGCAAGTTGCCGGGCTCGGTGCAGGTGCCGCCCGCGGAGGTGTTTATCGCGTCGGTGGCGGTAGCCGAGGCCGCCGCCACGGAGTTAGGCGCACCTGCTGAGCCGAGGGGATAAACGATCCGGTCAGGCTAGGGGGCAAAGAGTAGGGGCACAATGGACCAGAAGATGAATCCTGGTGACGCGCTGGCGTTGGCCGCGTCGAGCTTGCGCAAGTCCAAGATCACGGAGGGCCGACCGTTCCCGCTCGGTGCGACCTGGGATGGACTCGGCGTCAATTTCGCGATCTTTTCCGCGCACGCCAGCAAGGTTGAATTGTGCCTGTTCGATGATGCCGGGGAAACCGAGATCGAGCGGATCGAACTCCCCGAATACACCGACGAGGTCTGGCATGGTTATCTGCCGACCGCGCGCCCGGGCACCGTCTATGGCTATCGCGTACACGGCCCCTATGAGCCCGATGCCGGCCACCGCTTCAATCCTAACAAGCTCCTGATCGATCCCTATGCCAAGCAGCTCGTCGGCCAGCTGCGATGGGGGCCGGAGCTGTTCGGCTACCAGCTCGACCATGCCGACAAGGATCTCTCGTTCGACGAGCGCGACAGTGCGCCGCTGATGCTGAAATGCCGGGTGATCGATCCGGCCTTCACCTGGGGCACGTCGCGCAAGCCGGAGATCCCGTGGGAGCGCACCATTTTCTACGAGATGCATGTCAAGGGCTTCACCAAGCTGCACCCGCTGGTGCCGGAAGCCGACCGCGGCACGTTCTCAGGGCTCGCCCATCCGGACGTTCCAGCCTATCTGCGCTCGCTCGGCATCACCTCCGCCGAGTTGCTGCCGATCCATGCCTTCATCGACGACAGCTATCTGATCGAGAAGGGCCTGCGCAACTATTGGGGTTACAACTCGATCGGCTTCTTCGCGCCCGAACCGCGTTACATGAAGACGGGGTTTGCGACCGAGTTCAAGGCCATGGTGAACCAGTTTCACGCTCATGGCATCGAGGTCATTCTGGACGTCGTCTACAACCACACCGCCGAAGGCAACGAGCTCGGGCCGACCTTGTCGTTCAAGGGCATCGACAATGCGAGCTATTACCGGCTGATGCCGGATCAGAAGCGCTACTACATCAACGACACCGGCACCGGCAACACGGTGAACCTGTCGCACCAGCGTGTGCTGCAGCTGGTCGCGGATTCGCTGCGCTATTGGGCCACCGAGATGCGGGTCGACGGCTTCCGCTTCGATCTCGCCACCATCCTTGGTCGGGAGCCGTACGGTTTCGACGAGGGTGGCGGCTTCCTCGATACCTGCCGTCAGGATCCGATCCTCTCCAGCGTCAAGTTGATTGCCGAACCCTGGGACATCGGTCCCGGCGGCTATCAGGTCGGGCAGTTTCCCCCGGGATGGGCCGAGTGGAACGACAAGTTCCGCGACACCACGCGCGCGTTCTGGAAGGGCGATGCCGGCGCGATGGCGGATCTCGCCAAGCGCGTCACCGGGTCGGGCGACCTCTTCAACAAGCGCGGGCGCCGGCCTTGGGCGAGCGTGAATTTCATCACGGCCCATGACGGCTTCAACCTCAACGACCTCGTCTCCTACAATGAGAAACACAACGAGGCCAACGGCGAGGACAATCGCGACGGCCACAGCAACAATCACTCCTGGAATTGCGGCGTCGAAGGCCCGACTGACGATCAGGAGATATCGGCCTTACGCGAGCGGCAGAAGCGTAATCTGCTCGCCACCATGCTGCTGTCGCACGGCACCCCGATGCTGCTCGCCGGCGACGAGTTCGGCCACACGCAGAAGGGCAGTAACAACGCGTATGCGCAGGACAACGAGATCACCTGGCTCGACTGGATGGGGATCTCGGCGGATGGGCGGAAGCTGCGCGAGTTCACCCGCAAGCTGATCGCGATGCGCAAGGCGTTCCCGATCCTGTTTCGCAGCCGCTTCCTGGTCGGCTCCCATAATGAGGAGCTGGACGTCAAGGATGTCACCTGGCTGGCGCCGTCAGGCGAGGAAATGACCGACGAGCAGTGGAATGACGGCAATGCGCGCTGCTTCGGCATGCTGCTCGATGGCCGCGCCCAGGAGACCGGCATCAAGCGTCGCGGTTCGGACGCGACGTTGCTGCTGGTCTACAACGCCCACCACGACGTCGTGAACTTCACGCTGCCTGCCGTGCCGGAGGGACGCAACTGGCTGTTCCTGCTCGACACCAATCAACCCGATGCGCAATTGCCGTCATTTCCGTTCGGTCACGTCTATGAGGTGACCGGGCGCTCGCTGCTCGCCTTCGGGCTCTCCTCGGAGCAATCACCGATGCGTGGGCTGCGGCATGGGCTCGGTGCGCTGCTCGATATCGCCGAGACGCCGCTGGGGTAGGGTTGACGGGCGATGTCAGGCGCCGCGCGCATAGCTCTTCAGGCGTGCGTCGAGCACGGCCAGGATGGCGTCGCGCACCGGATCGCCGGAGCCGCGCAGCCAGACTGCCGCCAGTGGCAGCCGTCCGATGCTGCTGCCGCGCTTCAGCTTCAAGGGCACGAAGCGGACACCGGCGATCGCCAGCCGCGAGGTCCAGCGCGGCACGATCGCAACGCCGAGTCGCGCGGCAACCAGATTGACGATGGTCTGCTTCTCGTCGGCGACCTGCACCACGCGCGGTGCAAGGCCAGCCTCTTCGTACAGCTTCATGGTCAGGTCGTGGCTGTGCGGCCGCGAGCGGCGGTCCGGCACGATCATCGGCTGGTCGGCGAGCTCATGAAGCGAGATCGAAGAGCGTTTCGCCAGCGCATGCCGCTCCGGCAGCGCTACGACCGCGGTTTCCATCAGCAGCGGTCGGAATTCGAGCCGCTTGTCGGCGCGCTCAGGCGGCCGGACGAAGGCAAGGTCGAGCGCGCCGGACAGCAGCTTCGGCAGCAGCCGGATGGTCTTTTCCTCCAAAAGCTGCACCGCGATCTCGGGATGCTCGCTGCGGAAGCCGTGCAGCAATGGCGGCAACAGGCCGGCGGCGGCGCTGTCGATCGCCCCGAGGCGCAGCCGGCGTGCGGGACGCGCGCGCGAGCGGGTGCGGAAATTGGCCTCGATCGCCTCGACCCGGGCGAGGATCGCGCGGGCGTCTCGCAGCAGCGTGGTGCCGTGCTCGGTCAGCGACACCGCGCGGGTAGTGCGGGCGAACAGAGGCGTCGCGAGGTCATCTTCCAGCAGCTTGATATGGCGGCCGAGTGCCGACGGCAGCATCTGCAGCCGCTGCGCCGCCTTGCCGAAGTGCAGCTCCTCGGCGGCGGCGACGAAGCAGCGGAGCTGGTGCAATTCCATTGTGGCGTGATCTCCCGGCCCGATGATTATATCAATTTTTTGTATAAACCAACGCCGATTGAAGCGGCCGCGCAACTGTCTAGGCTTCCCCACTGCAACAAGAAAATGCTGCTAGGGAGGTCAGGTGATGACGGGAGAGCTCGAGACGCGCGTGCTGCGCAAGGTGACCTTGCGCATCGTTCCCTTCATCATGCTGCTGTACTTCGTGGCGTTCATCGACCGCGTCAATATCGGCTTCGCGGCGCTGACCATGAACAAGGATATCGGGCTGTCGTCCTCGGTGTTCGGCTTCGGCGCCGGCATCTTTTTCTGGGGCTATTTCCTGTTCGAAGTGCCGTCCAACCTCGCACTCGACAAATTCGGCGCGCGGCTGTGGATCGCGCGCGTGATGATCTCCTGGGGCATCGTCTCCGGCGCAATGGCCTTCGTGCAGGGACCGGTCAGCTTCTACTCCCTGCGTTTCCTGCTTGGCGTCGCCGAGGCCGGCTTTTTCCCCGGCATCATTCTTTATCTCACCTACTGGTTTCCGGCGCGGCAGCGCGCCGCTGTCACGGCGCTGTTCATGGCCGCGGCGCCGCTCTCCACCGTGCTGGGTTCGCCGGTCTCGGGCGCACTTTTGGGGATGGACGGGCTGCTCGGCCTGAAAGGCTGGCAATGGCTGTTCCTGCTCGAGGCGGTTCCCGCGGTGCTGCTCGGCTTGGTCGTGCTGGCCTACATGACCGACCGTCCGGAGCAGGCGAAATGGCTCGCCGATGATGAGCGCGCATGGCTGGTGCGGACGATGAATGTTGAACTGACCAGCAAGGCTGCGGTGGCGAGCCACAGCATCTGGCGTGGTCTCGCCGACATCCGCGTGCTGGCGCTGGCGCTGGTCTATTTCGGCACCTCGGCCGGCCTCTATACGCTCGGCGTCTGGGCGCCGCAGATCATCAAGCAGTTCGGGCTGTCGTCGCTCGAGGTCGGCTTCCTCAACGCGGTGCCGGCGACCATCGCCGTCATCGTCATGATCTGGTGGGCGCGGCATTCCGACCGGACCGGCGAACGGACCTGGCATGTCGTGCTGGCCTGCCTGCTGGCGGCGGTCGGGCTTGCGCTAGCCGGCATGGCAAGCGGCGTCGTCGCGGTGCTAGCGGCGCTGACGCTGGTCAATATCGGCATCTCGTCGTCGAAGCCGCCGCTGTGGAGCATGCCGACCATGTTCCTGTCCGGCTCGGCCGCAGCCGCCGGCATTGCCACGATCAACTCGATCGGCAATCTCGGCGGCTTCGTCGGCCCGGCGGTGATCGGCTGGATCAAGGACCGCACCGGCAGCTTTGCGGGCGGGCTTTATTTCGTCGCCGCGCTGCTCGTGCTTTCGGCCGTGCTGACCTTGCTGCTCTCACGTTCACAAGCGAAGGCCGCGCCGGCCGCGCAGACACAACCGCGCTAACTTTTGGAGCTTTCTCATGCGCAACTATAACATCGCCGCTATTCCCGCCGACGGCATCGGCCCCGAAGTGATCTCGGCCGGTGTCCGCGTGCTCGAGGCGCTGGCCAAGCGCGCGGGCGACATCGGCTTCACCGTCAAGACCTTCGACTGGGGCTCGGACTATTACAAGAAGCACGGCGTGATGATGCCGGCTGACGGCCTCGCTGAGCTGAAGAAATTCGACGCCATCTATTTCGGTGCGGTCGGCGCGCCCGACGTGCCCGACCACATCACGCTGTGGGGCCTGCGGCTGCCGATCTGCCAGGGCTTTGATCAATACGCCAATGTGCGGCCGACCAAGATATTGCCAGGTGTCGCTTCGCCGTTGCGCAATGTCGGCGTCGGCGATCTCGACTGGGTGATCGTGCGCGAGAACTCGGAAGGCGAATATGCCGGCATGGGTGGCCGGGCTCACAGGGGCCTGCCGGAAGAGGTCGGCACCGAGGTCGCGGTGTTCACCCGCGTCGGCGTCACCCGTATCATGCGCTATGCGTTCAAGCTCGCGCAGTCGCGGCCACGCAAGTTTCTCACTGTCGTCACCAAGTCGAATGCGCAGCGCCACGGCCTGGTGATGTGGGATGAGATCGCCGCCGAGGTCGCAGCCGAGTTTCCGGACGTGACCTGGGACAAGATGCTGGTCGACGCCATGACGGTGCGGATGACGCTGCATCCGAAGAGCCTCGACACCATCGTCGCGACCAATCTACACGCCGACATCCTGTCCGATCTCGCCGGTGCGCTGGCCGGCAGCCTCGGCGTGGCGCCGACCGGCAATATTGATCCGCAGCGCCGCTTTCCCTCGATGTTCGAGCCGATCCATGGCTCGGCCTTCGACATCACCGGCAAGGGCATCGCCAACCCCGTTGCGACCTTCTGGACCGGGGCGCAGATGCTGGAGCATCTCGGCGAGAAGGATGCCGCCGTGCGGCTGATGGCGGCAGTCGAAAAGGTCTGCGCCGCCGGCGTGCTGACGCCCGACGTCGGCGGCAAGGCGACGACAAAGGAGGTCACCGAAGCCGTCATCGACGCGATCCACGGCTCCAACACCTGAACGGGAGCGGAACCGATGCTTCCCGCCATGCGAAAAGGTTCCAGATGCGGGCTTGCCTTGGCGCAGATGAGGACTATTCGTTGTCGCAACCGAATCGGCGGCAGGCGGTCACACGTCTGACGCCGGCCAAGGATATCAGGGCCGTCCTGATCGGGCAGGGGAGAAAGGGCAACACCATCATGCGTCGTCATCGTCGGGCCAAGATCGTTGCAACCGTTGGCCCCGCCAGCAACTCGCCGGAAATGCTCAAAACGCTGTTCATGGCGGGGGTGGACACTTTCCGCCTCAATTTCAGCCATGGCACGCAGGCCGATCACGCCAAGGTCCACGCCGCGATCCGCGCCCTCGAGAAGGAGGTGCAGCGTCCGATCGGCATCCTGATGGACCTGCAGGGCCCCAAGATTCGCGTCGGCACGCTGCGCGACAAGAAGATCAATGTGGAAGCCGGCGAGGCGATCCGCTTCGTGCTGAAGGGCACCGATGGCGACAAGATGTCGATCCCGCTGCACCATCCGGAGATATTTGCCGCCGTCGCGCCCGGTCACGATCTTCTGATCGACGACGGCCGCGTGCGGGTGCGGGTGACGGGGCTCACCGACGATCACATCGACGCCAAGGTCGTGATCGGCGGCGCGATCTCCAACAACAAGGGCGTCAATCTTCCCGGCACGATGCTCGATCTGTCGCCGCTGACGCCGAAGGACCGCGCCGATCTCGAATACGGCCTCAACCTCGGCGTCGACTGGGTGGCGCTTTCCTTCGTGCAGAAACCGTCCGACGTGATTGAGGCGCGCGGCCTGATCGGCAACCGCGCCGGGGTGATGGCCAAGATCGAGAAGCCGGTGGCGCTCGACCATATCGACGACATCATCCAGCTCTGCGACGCCATCATGGTGGCGCGGGGCGATCTCGGCGTCGAGATTCCGCATGAGGACGTGCCCGGCAGGCAGAAGGAATTGGTGCGCGCCTGCCGTCTGGCGGTGAAGCCGGTGATTGTGGCCACCCAGATGCTGGATTCGATGGTGGCGGCGCCGACGCCGACCCGCGCCGAGGTTTCCGACGTTGCTACTGCGATCTATGACGGCGCCGATGCCGTAATGCTGTCGGCGGAATCGGCCAGCGGGCAATATCCGCGCGAGGCGGTGGCGATGATGGACAGCATCATCAAGGCCACCGAGAGCCACAAGATGTAC
>NZ_JBARGP010000114.1:0-14889 GCF_049798375.1 Bradyrhizobium sp. | reverse complement strand
TGCCCTCCTCGGGCGCATTCAGCGCCTGCGTGTACATGCGGCGTCCTCCCAGGACTTGGTTGCCGTTAATATATAACAGAAGCTGTCGCATGCAACCTGTTCTTGTAATATTTCACAGACCACCGTCAGCTCTGGAAACGGCGCGCCAGCCCTTCTCCGGCCGCGGGCAGCGGACCATTCTCGTCCGTGGCGTGGGCATCGAGCCATCGTTCCGAGGCCGGCAGCAAGGTCCGGTAGATCACCCCGCATAGAGCCCTCGCCTCCCGGCCGGGCCAGTCCTTCGGCAGCAGTTCCGCGGGCAGCAACGGATCGCGCAGCACGATGCGCCGGTAATGGTGGATCAACAGGATCCGCGCCATGAAGGCGTCCGCGTCGGACAGCGCCGCGTCGCGGCTCAACCAAGCCTGCAGCGGCGCAAAGGCGGCCGTGAACTTCTGATAGGCCTCGGCGGTGCGGTCGAGCGTCCAGCTTTCGGCCAAGAGCCGCCGGGCCATCTCCGGCGCGGCGGAGACGTCGAGCCGAATCGCGCCCGCCGCCTCTTCGGGAACGGGAAGGCCGGCCGGCGCAACGAACACGCCTGGCAACGGGTTGCCAAAGCCGGCATCCTTCAACGCGTCGCGCGCCACCTCGCGCGCTTCGCCGCCACCGATCAAGAGCAGGTCGAAGCGACCATTCCACTCCGGCGACGGGGCATCGTAGATGTGACGGGTGGCGGCGGCGAAGGTCTGCTCCCCCTTGCGTACGAGCCGGTAGAAGCTGTTGCGGCCGACCTTGCTGCGCGCGAACCAGCCCTCGGCCGTCAGCCGCGACATCGCGGTGCGAACCACGTTGCCGTCGATGTCGAGACCGGCGAAGAATGCAAGCAAGGTGCCGAGCCAGACCGCGCCGCCGCGCGGCACGATGGCGTCACCGAACACGGTAATGATGATCGAGCCGGTGCGCGAGGGCTCGCGCTTGAGCTGATCGATGATGCGGGAGAGTGGCGGCGGCATGGTCCACGCATAGCGCGGTTCGCCGGTTTCGAGAAATCGGTCGATCAGAGGAGCCGCAGCAGGACTTCGGCCGTGTAGAGCGCGAGTCCCGCCAGGCCGCCGATCAGCGTGCCGTTGAAGCGGATATATTGCAAGTCGCGGCCGATATTGAGCTCGATCAGCGAGATCAGCTGCGACATGTCCCACGACTTGACCTGGTCGGAGATGAAAGTGGAGACGCCGCTCTTCTGCTCAGCGACGATGCGGCCGAGCATCGTGACCATGCCACCATTGATCTCACCGCGAAGCTCGGCGTCAGCGGCAAGCAGCTCGCCGGCCCGGGCCAGCATACCCGCCAGATGATTGCGCAGCACTTGGCTTTCCCCGGAGGCGCTGCGGGCGAGGAAGTTTTGCACATTAGCCCAGATGTTGCGCAGGAGATCGGCGAGCTCCGGCCGCGCCAGCAGATCACGCTTCAGGCCGGCGATCCAGCCGGCAGTCGCGGGATCGTTGCCGACCCGGTCGACAAAGGCCAGCAGCATGCGGTCGAACTCGCCGCGGAACGGATGCTTGGGATCGTTGCGCACCTCCTCGAAGAAGGCGCCGGCGGAGGCGACGATCCGATTCAGCACGAACTTGTCGGCGCGGTAGAGTCTCAGCAGGGTCGGCAGCTCGGCGCGAATGCGCTCGCGCAGGATCGCCAGCGTCTCGGGCTCGTTCAGGGTCCGGTGCACGATGCGCAAGAGATCGTCGAGCAATCCCTTGTGCCTGCCCTGGGCAACGAAGGCATGCAACGTCGAGCCGGCAAGCGGCGCCAGATCGATCGCCTGCAGCTGGCCCATGACGCGGCGGCTGATGAAGGCCGCCAACCCCGAGCTTTCGGTCGCCGACACCGCCTCCGGCAGCAGACTCAGCGCAAAGCTGGCCAGATCGTCGCTGCGTTTGCGGTCGCGCAGCCAGTCGGCGATGAATGCGCCGAAATCGATCTCGCGCAGCTTGGCCTGGACCGGCGCAGCCTCGAGAAAATGCAGCTCGATGAACTCGCCGAGCTTGTCGGCGATGCGCTGCTGATTGCTCGGGATAATCGCGGTGTGCGGGATCGGCAAGCCCAGCGGATGCCGGAACAGCGCTACCACCGCGTACCAATCGGCCAGACCGCCGATGGTCGCAGCTTCCGCAAAGGCCGCGACGAAACCGAACGCCGGATGCAGATGCAACAGCAGCTTTGCAACGACGAACAGCGCCAGCGTGCCTGATAGCACCAGCGTGGCCTGCCGCTTGACGCGGCGCAGATCAGCGGCGCGGGCGGCATCGCCGGGTATTTGGAACGTGGACGTTGATGTCATGCTGGCAGGATACCAGCGTCGTCATTGCGAGCGAAGCGAAGCAATCCAGGATATTCTTCAAGCAAGGCTGGATTGCTTCGTCGCTTACGCTCCTCGCAATGACGGCGCATGCAAAAGGGCCCGCTCACTGAGCGGGCCCGAGAACCTGTGATCGACGTAGGCCGATCAGACGGCGGTCGCCTTGGCGAAATTGTCCTGCATCGTCTTCGCACCTTCGGTGACGAGCTTGCCGACATAGTCGGACGCCGACTTGGCCCGCGAGAGCGCGGCTTCGCTGCGCGAACGCACCAATTCACCCTGGATCTGGAGGGCTTCGCTGAACGATGTGGCGGCGGCAAGCCGGCCGATGCCGTCGAGGAACGCTTCAGCGTCCTCGTGAATCGCCTGGCTGACGGTGCGGCCGAGCTTGGCAGCCTCGCTGACGCCGCCGACCACGGCGGTCTCGATCGCAGCCGACACCTTCTCGGACTCGGCAAACGCGCCTGCAGCGCGCTCCCTGGCGGTCGAGACCGTCTGCTTGACGAATTCGCGCGCGCCTTCCGGCACATTCGCGCTCTTCAGCGCGTCGGTGACCGGCGCAAAGGCCTGCTTGAAACTGTCGAACATAAAACTGGTTTCGGTGGTCATGGGTCTCTCCATCCTCATCTGGCTGAGCTATGGGCTCACCCCGTCCACAGGGGCCCGGGGCGTGATCTTTATGCCACCCAAAATGGTGCGACGCAACATAAATATTGCGACGCATCATTCATTTTGGCTTGTCGCCATCGTCGGGAACCAACGGCGCGTTCTTTCCGACCGGAACCGGCTTGGGCCTCGCCGGAGGTGGCCGCTTCGGACGCGGCTGGGACGCCTTCTGTGCGTTATCCTCGGGCGCGTTCTGCTTGGGCGCGTTCTGCTCGGGCGGGTCCTGCTGCATCGGCCTCGAATTCGTCAGCGCCTTATGCAGCAGTGCCTTGATATCGGTCAGCTCGCTCTCGATCGCCTGCAGCCGGTCGGAGAGCCCATTGAGCTGCGCCCGGCTCGGCAGGTTCATGCCGGCAAAATAGCTCTCCATCAGATCGGCCAGGCGTCCCTGCGCGCTATCCGGGCCGGCCGGCACCTGCTCCGAGGATCCGCGCGACAGCTGATCGCCAAAGGCCCGAAAGCCCTTCTGCATCTCGCCGACCATCTGCTGCCACAATGCGATTGCGTCGTCAGCCTTGTCCACCATCGGCATTCTCCTTGGCCGAAACCATTCACGAAGACTACGTCCGGATGATATCACGCAGTCGGCTGTTTTCGGCAGATGCTGCTGATATCATTTCGCGTTGGATACCGTGCGACAGAGGTGCAATCGCCATGCAAGACGGATCGTTGAATTCGACCTCATCCGCGCATCAGCCACCGCAGCTCGCACGCGCCAATGGCATCGACATCTGCTACGAGATCTTCGGCGAGGCCGCCGCCAAGCCGCTGCTGCTGATCATGGGTCTTGGCGCCCAGATGGTGATCTGGGACGATGAGTTCTGCCAACAACTGGCTGCACGCGGCTTTCGCGTCATCCGCTTCGACAATCGCGACATCGGCCAGTCCAGCGCGCTGCAGGGCGGCAAGCGGCTGACGCCGTTCGAATTGATCAAGCTGCGCCTGTTCCACATTCCGGTCGCGGCGCCCTACCGGCTGATCGACATGGCCAAGGACACGGTCGGGCTGATGGATGCGCTCGGCATTGCATCGGCACATCTGGTCGGCGCCTCGATGGGTGGCATGATCGCGCAGGAGGTCGCGCTTTCGTTTCCCCAGCGCGTGCGCTCGCTGACGTCGATCATGTCAACCACTGGCAATCCGCGCATTCCGCCGCCGACCCGCGAGATGGCGGCGATGCTGATGGCGCCGCCGCCGAGGACCAAAGAGGAATATCTCGCGCGGTTCGCGCGGACCTGGAAGATGCTGCGCGCCGGCTCCTTCCCCGAAGACGAGGCCCGCGATCGCGCGCTGGCCGAGCGCTGCTTCGCACGCGGCCTCAATGCCGCGGGTGTCGGGCGGCAGTTGCGGGCGATCCTCGCCTCCGGCAGCCGCAAGGCGCGGCTCCACGCCGTCACGGCGCCGACGCTGGTCATTCATGGCACCAAAGATCCGCTGGTGCATCCCGCCGGCGGCAAGGACACTGCGGCCTCGATCCCAAATGCGAGATTGCTGATGATCGACGGCATGGGTCACGCATTGCCGATCCGGATGTGGCCGAAGATCATCGATGCGATCGCAGCGCATGCGCATGGCGCGAGTGCGGAGGCGGCTTAGCAGACTGCTGACCAAGATGCGCTGCCGGCGCAACAAATAAGATGTCGTCCCGGCCTCGAGGCTGGGACGACACCGAGTATTGGGCTGCGGGCTTCGGTCAATTGCCGAAACGTTTGGCGAACGACGCCCCTCACCCAAACCTTCTCCGTCGCCATTCGATCAGCTTGGCGCTGACCTCTTCCGGCTGTTCCTGCTGGGTCCAGTGGCCGCTGTCGCGCACCAGATATTTCTCGAGATCGGGGATCAGCTTCTCCATGCCGTCGGCGGCGGACGGCGGCAGCACGGCGTCGTTCTCCGCCATGATCATCAGCGACGGCACGCGCACGGTGACATCGATGCCTTCCGAGCGCTGCCAGTTGCGGGTCATGTTGCGATACCAGTTGATGCCGCCGGTGAAGCCGGTGCGCCTGAAGGTATCGACGAAGACCTGCTTCTCGGCGTCGGACAGGATCGGCGGGCGCGTGTCGCGACTTGCGTCATAGGCCGCGACCATCTGCGGAAACGCCAGATTGGCTTTCGGCGCGGCACCGATGCCTGCAACCGGCTCAGCTGTGCCGGCTTCGGTGCGCGGCAGCGGCTTGCGCATGAAGGCATCGAAGGTCGCTTCGACATGGCTATTAAAGATCCGGTCCGGCTCGCGGGCGGGATCCTGGAACTGCACGATGTACATCATATCGCCAAAGCGCTTGCGGAAGATCGCGATCGGATCGGCCGGCGCGCGCGCCATGTGCGGCGTGTTGACGCCGACGACGCCGGCCACGCGTTCGGGATAGCGCAGCGGCATCTGCCAAACGACGAAGCCGCCCCAGTCGTGGCCGACGAAGATCGCCTTGTCGATCCTGAGATGATCGAGCAGGCCTATGAGATCGGCCGTGAGCTGCGCGATGTCGTAGGCCTCGACCGCCTCGGGCCTATCAGTCGCGCCATAGCCGCGCTGGTCCGGCGCGATCACCCGGATGCCGGCCTCGCTCAACGCCTTGATCTGATGCCGCCAGGAGAACGCCAGCTCCGGCCAGCCATGGCAAAGCACCATCGGCGGCCGGTCCGACACCGGGCCCGCAGCATAATAGCCCATCCGAATGCCATTGGTCGGTGCAAACTGCAACGGCGGCATCTCGATCATGATCTGCTCCTTCAAGGCGGCCGCGCCCTGCTGCGGAGGCGACATCCGCCGCGGCTGGCCATCACGACATCTTGCAACCAGGGCCGAAGCTCAGCCCGACTTCTTGTCGTTCGAACGAGTGCCACCGAGCCCCGTCATGCTGATGAACATATCCTGAAACCGCTCGGCCAGTTTGGGGTCGAAGCTGAACCAGCTCTGCAGCAGCGCTTCCGGATTCATCTTGTCGATATTGCTCGTCATCTGCTGCTGCAGCTTGTCCATCACCGCGACCTGCATCGGCCCGACGTCGGGTAGCCCGAAGAATTGTCGCGCTTCCAGCGGCGTGCAATCGATCTCGATATTGACTTTCATGTCCACTCCGCGCTGTTCAATTGAGCCAGTATCGCTGCGCTAACCAACCTTGAGCAAGTAAGCTTGGTACGCAAAGCGCGCTATTCCTCTGATATCGTCAACGGTCAAACCTGCCGGACCGCACTCCTCCGGCTCGATCGGAAGGCGTTGCAGCAAACGATCGGCTACCTAAAGTAGATGAATTCGCGTGCGCTGCGAAGTAACAACAGCGGCTAACCATTATCGATCCAGGTGGGCACGGCGGGCTTGTCCGCAGCCGGCAATCTCTGGCAACATGCCCGCGTCGGGTGTCCGACGGCCTGAACCAGCCGCACCAGGCGCGCCCGACGGGACGCCTGGCCGGAAACGGCACCAGACTTGCAGCGTTGCGCGCGGCATCTGTGGCTCCCCTGGCGCAGACAACAGACACTTTGACACTCACGAATGCATGACAGGACGCGGCATGCGCTTCCTCCATCTTGCCAAAAATACAAGCGGCCCAAGCGGAGAATTTAATCATATGCGGTCACGCCTGACCTCTCTCATAGCGACCGCCGTCGCGATCCTCGCCTTCGTGGCGACACCGGCGTCGAGTCAGACCTTACGCTACGCCAATCAGGGAACACTGAAGTCGCTCGATCCCTACACGTTCAAGGAGACCACGACGATTGCGCATCATGCGCACGTCTATGAGGGCCTGGTGGCTCGCGACAAGGATCTCAAGATCGTTCCCGCGCTGGCCGAGAGCTGGGAGACCCTGGAGCCGACGCATTGGCGCTTTCACCTCCGCAAGGGCGTCAAGTTCCACAACGGCGATCCCTTCACCGCCGACGACGTCCTGTTCTCCGCAGAGCGCGTGCGGGCCAATGGCTCCAACTTCCTGTCCAATGTTCCGGCGGACGCAAAGTTCAGCAAGGTCGACGACTACACCGTCGACGTGAAGCTCGATGCGCCAAATCCCATTCTGACCTCGCAGTGGGATACCTGGTTCATCATGGACAAGAAGTGGGCCGAGGAGAACAACTCGGTGGCGCCGACGCCGGTGTCGGCCACCACGCCGAGCTACGCGGCGTTGCATGAGAACGGCACCGGTCCTTTCACGATCGAGAGCCATCAGCCCGGCGTGAAGACCGTGTTCAAGGTCAATCCGAACTGGTGGGGCAAGCCGGAGCATAATCTAAAGGAAATCGTGTTCACCACTATCGCCTCCGATGCGACCCGCGTCGCGGCGCTGCTCTCGGGCGAAGTCGACGTCATCGAGCCGGTGCCGGTGCAGGATATCGCCCGCATCGATGCCAGCCAGAATGCCCAGGTGTTGAAGGGGCCGGAGCTGCGCACCATCTTCCTTGGCATGGACCAGAAGCGCGACGAGCTCCTGTACTCCAACGTCAAGGGCAAGAACCCGTTCAAGGACGAGCGCGTCCGCGAGGCCTTCTACAAGGCGATCGACATCGAGCTGATCAAGAACCGCGTCATGCGCGGGCTGTCGACGCCGTCGGCGCTGATGATCGCGCCGCAACTCTATGCCTTGTCGAAGGACTTTACCCGCCCGAAATACGATCCCGACGCTGCCAAGAAGCTCTTGACGGAAGCCGGCTATCCCGACGGCTTCGAGGTGACGCTGGACTGCCCGAACGACCGCTACGTCAACGACGCCGCAATCTGCCAGGCGGTGGTCGGCATGCTCGCCCGCATCGGCGTCAAGGTCGACCTGCTGGCGCAGCCCAAGGCGCAATTCTTCGCCAAGGTGCTGAAGCCCGGCGGCTATCAGACCTCCTTCTACATGCTGGGCTGGACGCCATCCTCGATGGATTCGCAAAACGTGATGCACGACATCATGGGCTGCCGCGACGACCCGAAGGATGCGGGCCGGGGCGAAGCGAATCTCGGCGACTACTGCAACAAGGAGTTCGATGCGATCACCGACAAGGTGCTGCTCGAGACCGAGACGGCGAAACGCGATCAGTTGATCAAGCAGGGTTATGAGATCGCCATCAAGGATTACGGCTACATTCCCCTGCACCAGCAGGCGCTGGCCTGGGGCGTGTCGAAAAAGGTGAAACTGGTGCAGCGTGCCGACAACATGGTGCTGCTGTACTGGGCCAACAAATCCGAATAGCCGCTCAAGCTGGAAAGCCCCGCAAAGCAAGTTCGCTTTCGGGGCTTTTCATTTCGAACGCATGGTGCTACGCGCCGCGTCGATAGAAGATGCAAGTCGATCGAGGATGTCAGTCGATCGAGGATGTAAAAGGACCAGATGCTCGCCTTCACGCTTCGCCGGGCACTGCAGGCCCTCGGTGTCATGATTGCGGTGGGGATCATCTCCTTCGCCATGTTCCGCTTCGCCGGCGACCCGGTCAGCCAGATCGTCTCGATCGACACGTCTGCAGCGGAACGCGCCAATATCCGCAAATCGCTCGGCCTCGATGATCCCGTCGTCGTGCAGTTCGGCCGCTATCTGTTCGATGCGGCGCAGTTCAAGTTCGGCGTCTCCTACCAATACCGCCAGCCGGTGGCGGACCTGCTCAAGGAGAAGTTGCCGGCAACCTTGGAACTCGCCGTCGTCGCCACCATCCTTGCGATGGTGTGCGGCATCCTGATGGGGGTCTATTCCGCACTGCGGCGTGACACGGTGCTGGCCAAGCTGCTGCAAGCCGTGTCGCTGATCGGCATCTCGCTGCCGACCTTCCTGATCGGCATCCTGCTGATCTATTTGTTCTCGGTGACGCTGGGCTGGCTTCCGTCGTTCGGCCGCGGCGACACCGTCAAGATCGGATGGTGGAGCACCGGCCTGTTGACCGTCTCCGGGTGGAAGGCGCTGATCATGCCGGCGGTCACGCTCGGCTTGTTCCAGATGACGCTGATCATGCGGCTGGTGCGCGCCGAGATGCTGGAGGTGCTGCGTACCGATTACATCCGCTTCGCACGTGCGCGAGGGTTGACCACGCGCGCCATTCATTTCGGCCACGCGCTGCGCAACACGCTGGTTCCCGTCATCACCGTCGCCGGCCTGCAGTTTGGCTCGGTGATTGCATTCGCGATCATCACCGAAACCGTATTCCAATGGCCCGGCATGGGCCTGTTGTTCGTGCAGGCGGTCCAGAATGTCGACATCCCGATCATGGCGGCCTACCTGATGATGGTCTCGCTGATCTTCGTCACCATCAATCTCGTGGTTGATATCCTCTATACCGTGGTCGATCCGCGCTTGCGCTCGACCATCAGCCGTCCGGCCTGATCATCATGAGCGACACCGTGGCCGACCATCACACAGAAGCGCCCGCCTCGGGCCGCGAGACGAAGGGCCGCAACTGGCTGAAGCGCGCGCTCGACAGCGATTTGTTCTATTCGTTCCGCCGCTCGAAGCTGACCATGGTCGCGACCGCGATCACCCTGCTGTTTTTCCTGCTCGCGATCTTTGCTCCGCTGATCACGCCGCAAAATCCGTTCGATCCGGCGCAATTGCAGCTGATGAATTCGCGCATCCCGCCGCTGTGGTACGCCGACGGACAGAGCCCGTTCCTGCTCGGCACCGACGAGCAGGGTCGCGACGTGCTCTCGGCGATCCTCTACGGCCTGCGCATCTCGCTGATGGTCGGCGTGCTCGGCGTCGTGTTCTCCGGCATCCTCGGCATCGGGCTCGGCCTTACCGCCGGCTATTTCGGCGGCGTGATCGATACCGTGATCATGCGCGTCGCCGACGTGCAGCTCACCTTTCCCGCGATCCTGATTGCTCTGCTGATCAACGGCGTGGTCAAATCCGTGTTCGGCAATCATTTGAATTCAACGAGCATGCTGGGCGTGCTGGTGTTCGCCATTGGTCTCAGCTTCTGGGTGCAATATGCCCGCACCGTGCGCGGCTCGGTGCTGGTGGAGAAGAACAAGGACTATGTCGCCGCAGCCCAGCTAATCGGCCTGCCCGCGCCGGTTATCATGCTGCGCCACGTGCTGCCCAACACCACGGGACCGGTGCTGGTGATCGCCACCATCAACCTCGCGCTCGCGGTCATCACCGAGGCGACGCTGTCGTTCCTCGGCTCCGGCATGCCCGAGACCATGCCCTCGCTCGGCACCTTGATCCAGATCGGCAACAATTATCTGTTCTCCGGCGAATGGTGGATCATCGCTTTCCCAGGGTTCGCGCTGGCGGCGCTGATCCTGTCGATCAACCTGCTCGGCGACTGGTTGCGCGACGCGCTCAATCCAAAACTGCGATGATGCGCAAAGGCGTCATGTGATGACCACACCCGTTCTGTCCGTCCGCAACCTGCAGGTCGAGTTCGCGACTAGGCGCGGCACCTTGCGCGCCATCGACGGCGTCTCCTTCGACATCGCCAAGGGCGAGGTGTTAGGGGTGGTCGGTGAATCCGGCGCCGGCAAATCCGTCACCGGGCTGGCCGTGATCGGGCTGATCGACCGGCCCGGCCGCATCTCGGGCGGCGAGATCCTGCTCTCGGGCAGGCGCATCGACAATCTGCCGCCTGAAGAGATGCGCAAGATGCGGGGCAAGCGCATCGGCATGATCTTCCAGGATCCGCTGACCTCGCTCAATCCACTCTATCGCGTCGGCGACCAGATCATCGAGACCATCAGGACCCACACCAGCCTCAACGAGCAGCAGGCCCGCAAACGCGCCATCGACCTGCTGGCCGAGGTCGGCATTTCTGCCCCGGAAAAACGTATCGACGGCTATCCGCATGAATTTTCCGGCGGCATGCGCCAGCGCGTCGTGATCGCGCTCGCGCTCTGCGCCGAGCCGGAGCTGATCATCGCCGACGAGCCGACCACCGCGCTCGACGTCTCGGTGCAGGCGCAGATCATCGCGCTGATCAAGCGGCTCGGCCGCGACCATGGCACCGCTGTCATGCTGGTGACCCACGACATGGGCGTGATCGCCGAGACCTGCGACCGCGTCGCAGTGATGTATGCCGGTCGCGTCGCCGAGATCGGCCCGGTGCAGGAGGTGATCCGTAACCCGCTGCACCCGTATGCCAAGGGCCTGATGGGCGCGATCCCGACGCTGGCGGGCGAGGACAAGCGGCTGGTGCAGATCCCGGGTTCGATGCCGCGGCTGTCGGCGATCCCGCCCGGCTGCTCGTTCAATCCGCGCTGCAGCTTTGCGTTCGATCGGTGCAGGGTCGAGCGACCCGAGCCGCTGCGGCAAGGCACGCAGGCGGTCGCCTGTCATCTCTATGATCGCGCGCCTGCCGAGAGCGCGGCATGAGCAGCTTTGTCGAGGTGAACAATTTGCGCCGGGTGTTCGACGTCTCGAAACCCTGGCTCAACCGCGTGCTCGAAGGCGGTCACCTGGAGTTCCTGAAAGCGGTCGACGGCGTCAGCTTCGATATCAAAAAAGGCGAGACCTTCGCGCTCGTCGGCGAGTCCGGCTCCGGCAAGACCACGGTGGCGCGCATGGTGGTCGGCCTGCTACCGCCGTCCTCCGGCGAGGTCATCATCGACGGCGTGTCGATGACCGATCCCCGTCAGGCCCACGTGCGGCGCAAGCTGCGGCGTCGCATCCAGATGGTGTTCCAGGACCCCTACGCCAGCCTCAACCCGCGCTTCCGCGTCGACGCGGTGATCGCCGAGCCGATCCGCGCCTTCAGGCTGATCGACGGCGAGCGCCAGATCAGGGACCGCGTCGGCGAGCTACTCACGCTGGTCGGCCTGCATCCGGACGACGGCGCGAGGTTCCCGCATGAATTCTCCGGCGGCCAACGCCAGCGCATCGCGATCGCACGCGCGCTGGCATCCGAGGCCGAGTTCATCGTCTGCGACGAGCCGACCTCGGCGCTCGATGTCTCCGTGCAGGCGCAGATCCTCAATCTCATGCGCGACCTGCAGGACCGGCTGGGCCTGACCTATCTGTTCATCAGTCACAATCTTGCGGTCGTCCGCCACATGGCGACACGCATCGGCGTGATGTATCTCGGCCGCATCGTCGAGATCGCGGAGGGACGCGAGCTCTTCAACAACCCGCGCATGCCTTACACGAGGATGCTGTTAGGTGCCGTGCCCGACCTCTCGATGTCCGGACGCCAGCGCATTCCGGTCAAGGGCGAGATCCCCAATCCGATCGATCCGCCGCCGGGCTGCAGCTTCAATCCGCGCTGTCCGCTGGCCTTCGATCGCTGCCGCCGCGAGATACCGCCTCTGATCGACGGCGTTGCCTGCCATGGGGTGAACCAGCCGGCGGCTGCAACCGAGCTGGCGTGATTTGCGGATCTGTTGAGACAAAACTAGAATGGGTCGTCATTGCGAGCGAAGCGACGAAGCAATCCAGAGCGTCGTGCGCAGTTCTGGATTGCTTCGCTTCGCTCGCAATGACGGCTCATACGTAGGATTTGGCAAAGGTAAAGCGGGACATCCATGAGCTTCGTC
Source organism: Bradyrhizobium sp. (assembly GCF_049798375.1). Lineage (GTDB taxonomy): Bacteria > Pseudomonadota > Alphaproteobacteria > Rhizobiales > Xanthobacteraceae > Bradyrhizobium. The sequence continues at coordinate 2,458 of NZ_JBARGP010000114.1, read as the reverse complement.
AATCCTGATCCCTTCACCACCCGGCCCGAGATCGAAGGCACCTTCGGCGTCGTCACGTCGACGCATTGGCTCGCGACCGCGGTCGGCATGTCCATCCTCGAGAAGGGCGGCAACGCCTTCGACGCCGGCGTCGCCACCGCCTTCGTGCTGCAGGTGGTCGAGCCGCATCTCAACGGCCCCGGCGGCGACGTGCCGGTCATCCTGCACGATGTGAAGCGCGGCCGTGCTGAAGTGATCTGCGGCCAGGGCGTGGCGCCGGCGCGCGCCACCATCGCGCACTACAGGAGCGAAGGCCTGGACATGGTGCCTGGCACCGGACTCTTGGCCGCGGTGGTGCCCGGCACGTTCGAATCCTGGATGCTGCTGCTGCGCGACTACGGCACCGTGAAGCTGCGCGACGTGCTGGAGCCCGCGATATCGTACGCCCGCGACGGCTATCCGCTTGTGGAGCGCGTCTCGGCCACGATTCAGACCGTTGAAAACCTGTTCCGCACCCATTGGCCGACTTCGGCCGCGGTCTATCTGCCCAACGATGAGGTGCCGAAGCCCGGCACCTTGTTTACCAATCCGACGCTCGCCGAGACCTACACGCGTATCCTGAATGAAGCCGAGAGCATCGGTGGCGACCGCGACGCGCAGATCGAGCGCGCACGCAAAGCCTGGTCGCAGGGCTTCGTTGCCGAGATCATCGATCGCTTCTGCCGCACCCATGACGTGATGGACGTCTCCGGCCAACCGCATCGCGGCGTGCTCACCGCCGACGACATGGCGCGCTGGCAGCCGACCGTCGAGGCGCCGCTGACCTACGATTACGGCCGCTACACGGTGTGCAAGGCCGGAGTCTGGAGCCAGGGCCCGGTGACCTTGCAGCAGCTCGCGCTGCTGAAGGGCTTTCAGCTCGACGGCCTCGACCCTACGGGACCGGATTTCATCCATCTTCAGATCGAGGCGTCCAAGCTCGCCTTCGCCGACCGCGAGGCGTTCTACGGCGATCCCGACTTCACCGAAGTGCCGATCAAGACCTTGCTCTCGGACGAGTACAATGCCGCGCGCCGCAGGCTGATCACCGAGCAGGCCTCGCTGGACTTGCGGCCCGGCACGATCGAGGGCTTCGGCGCCGAGGTGAAGGTCCGACGCGCCGAGGGCGTGCGCGAGGCAGTCGGCGCGATGGGATCGGGCGAGCCGACGGTCGGCCGCTTCGGTGAGACCCGCGGTGACACCGTGCATTTCGACATCATCGATCGCGACGGCAACATGATCTCGTCGACGCCGTCGGGCGGCTGGCTGCAATCCTCGCCTGTGATCCCCGAGCTCGGCTTTTGCCTCGGCACCCGCGCGCAGATGTTCTGGCTGGAGGAAGGCCACCCGGGCGCGCTGGTGCCGGGCAAGCGGCCGCGCACCACGCTGTCGCCAACCATGGCGCTGCGCGACGGCGAGCCGTATCTGGCCTGGGGTTCGCCCGGCGGCGACCAGCAGGACCAATGGATCACGCAGTTCTTCCTGCGCCACGTCCATGCGAAAATGAATTTGCAGGAGTCGATCGACGCGCCGGCCTGGCATTCCGAGCATTTCCCGATCTCGTTCTGGCCGCGCACCGCGCGCCCCGGCGTGCTGGTGGTCGAGAACCGCGTGCCGCCGGCGACGATCGAAGAGCTCAGGCGTCGCGGACACATCGTCGAGGTCGGCCCTGCCTGGTCGGAAGGCCGCCTCACCGCGGCGTCCAAGATCGGCCGCCGCCGCCGTGCCGCCGCCAATCCGCGCGGCATGCAGGGCTACGCCGCCGGAAGATAGAGTTTACCCGACATGACCTGGTCGATCATCGCGAAGGACGAAGCAACCGGCCAGATCGGCATCGCGGTTGCGACGCGTTTCTTTGCGGTCGGTGCGCGGGTGCCATTCATCGCGGCCGGCTTTGGCGGCATCGCGACGCAGGCGCTGGTCAATCCCTATTACGGCATCGACGGTGTTGCGCTGCTGCGCGACGGCAAATCGCCGCAAGAGATCGTCGCGACGCTCATCGCAGCCGATCCCGGGCGCAAGAGCCGGCAGCTTCACATCCTCGACATGCAGGGCCGGATCGCAGTGCATACCGGCCGCGACTGCATCGACTGGTGCGGTCATCTTGCAGGGGATGGTGTCTCGATCGCCGGCAACATGCTGGCAGGCCCGCAGGTGCTGGACGAGACTGCGACGGCCTACCGCGCCAGCGCCCTGCCCTTCGCGCAGCGCCTGATCGCGGCGCTCCAGGCGGGCGAAGCCGCCGGGGGCGACAAGCGCGGCAGGCAGTCAGCGGCGCTCCTGATCCATGGCAGCGAGGAATGGTCCGCGCTCGATTTGCGCGTCGACGACCACGCCGATCCGCTTGCCGAGCTCGAACGGCTGGAGCGCGTCAGCCGCATGCACTGGACTGCTTTCAGTCCGTTCATGCCGACCCGCGCCAACCCGGGCGGCACCACCG
>NZ_JBARGP010000113.1:0-5182 GCF_049798375.1 Bradyrhizobium sp. | reverse complement strand
ATCTCTGCCGGACCACGCGTGCGTCGCGCCCGCGATGGCCTGGTTGTACTGGCCGGGACCTGGACGCCGGATCCGAGCCTGGCAGCGGAAGATGGCCTGGTGGCATCGGAGTTTGTGTGGTCGGCGCTCGATTGTCCGACCGGCTATGCGACCTCGCACGATCAGGAGAGCGGACGCTTCGACCGCACGCCGATCCTGCTGGGGCGGATGTCCGCAGGGATCGCGGCGCGGCCGCGTGCCGGAGAACGCTGCGTCATCACCGCGTGGCCAATCGGTCGCGACGGCCGCAAACGTTTTGCTGAAGCGGCGCTCCATGGTGAAGCAGGACAGTTGCTGGCCATGGCACGCACCACCTGGATCGCAGTCGATCGTCAGGTGCAACTCGGCGGCGCCTGAGATTTATACGATGCCGAAGCTCTACCTGACCGGCACCAGCTCGGTCAGCGCGCGGATGATACGATCGGGCTTGACGGTCGAGCCTGCCGGCAGGCCATCGCCGTGCACGTCGATCCAGATCGCGTAGATGCCGAGCCGCTGCGGCGCCGTGATCTCCCATTCGAGATTGTCGCCGACCATCCAGGTGTCCTCGGGCCCGACGCCGAGCGTCGCCATGGCGTGGCGATAGGCCTTTTCCTCTGGCTTGCCGAAGCCGTGCTCGCCCTCGATCTGGATGTGATCGAAGCGGTGGGCGAGCGCGAAGCGCTCGATCTTGGCGCGCTGCATGTCGGCGGCGCCGTTGGTGACCAGCGCGAGCTTGACACCGCGCGCCTTGAACTCGTCGATCGCCTCATGCGCGCCGGGGAAGACGAAGATCTGCTCCTCGCGGTAGGCGGTGAAGCGGTCGCCGATCCGCACCGCCAGTTCGTCCGGCAGCGCACGGCCGCCAGTGGCGGCGAGCGCAGCAAAACCCTTCCTTACCGTGATCTGGCGCGCCTCGACCAGCTTGATGCGCCACTCGGCGCCCGCGGTAGACCAGAACGCGCGCGCCGCGCCGGTGATCGCAGCCGCCACGACCTGCGGCTCGTAGGGCGCGATCTCCTGGGCGAATTCGGTGGCGATGATGGTCCAGGCGAGCTCGGGCTTGCTGTAGGCGGACAGGATGGTGTCATCCATGTCGATCAGCATGGCGCGGGGCAGGGCAGGGGTCGTATGTGTGGTCATCGGTCTCGCTGTTAGGCTCACGGCCATTTCACCTCGGGCGGCATCGACGACAGGATGGAGTCGACATTGCCGCCGGTCTTCAGGCCAAAGGTGGTGCCGCGGTCGTAGAGCAAATTGAATTCGACATAGCGGCCGCGGCGGATCAACTGCTCCTCGCGATCCTCAGGCGTCCATGGCGTTGAGAAATTGCGCCGCACCAGCTCCGGATAGATCTTCAGGAACGAACGGCCGACATCCTGGGTGAAGGCGAAATCGGCGTCCCAGTCGCCGGACTCATGGTGGTCATAGAAGATGCCGCCGATGCCGCGCGCCTCGTTGCGATGGGGCAGGAAGAAATACTCGTCGCACCATTTCTTGTAGCGCTCGTAGTCGGCGACGCCGTTGGCGCCACCGCAGGCCTCTTTCATCGCGGCATGGAAGGCGATCGTGTCAGGGTCTTCCCGGGTGCGCCGCCGCTCCAGCACCGGCGTCAGGTCGGCGCCGCCGCCGAACCAGGCTTTGGTGGTGACGACGAAGCGCGTGTTCATGTGCACGGCCGGGACGTGCGGGTTGCGCAGGTGGGCGATCAGCGAGATGCCGGTGGCAAAGAAGCGCGGGTCCTCGTCGGAGCCCGGAATCTGGCCGCGGAAGGCCGGCGCGAACTCGCCATGCACGCTGGAGCAGTGCACGCCGACCTTCTCGAACAGCCGGCCATGCATCATGCCCATCACACCGCCGCCACCGGGAGCGCCCGAGTGATCGGTGCGATCCCAGGGCGTGCGCACGAAGCGGCCGGCGGCCCCTGGATAGAGCTCGGCCGGCGCCTCGTCCTCGAGCCGCTCGAACGCCGCGCAGATCTGGTCGCGCAGCGCTTCGAACCAGGCGCGCGCGCGGGCCTTGCGATCGTCGATGACGGCTGTGTCCATGGATGTCCTCTGCGCGCGTTCAGTCGAAGGTCTCGACTTCGGGGCCTAACCCTGCGGCCCGAAATAGGTGCAGCTCTCGTGGCTGGAGTCGCGATGGACGCTGACCTTGGTGATCTCTCCGATCGGCTGGACGCGCTCATAGATGAAGCGCGACAGGTTCTCCAGCGTCGGCAGCCCGAGCGCCTCGATCTTGTTGAGGAACTTGTGGTCGAGCATCTTCTGGATCTCGGACATGCGTGCGGTCAGCAGGCCGAGATCCATCACCATGCCGGTCGCAGGATCGGGCTGGCCGCGCAAGGTCACCTCGGCGCGGAAGGAGTGGCCATGGATCTCCTGGCTGGCCTCGCCAAGCGTCGTATTGGGCAGCGCATGCGCCGCATCGAAGGTGAACGATTTGGTCAATTCCCACATCGTGCAATGTCGTCCTTATCTAATCCCGATCATCTTATGGGTCTGCAGGCTGAGCCGCCATTGCGGATGCGTCAGGCAGTATTCGGTCGCGCGCGCGGTGTTGGCGGCCGCGTCCGGCCCGTCCATCGGCTGCAGCGAAAAGCGATCGAAGGCGAGACCTTCGAAATCCGATGGGACCGCACCGTCCTGCGGATAGATCAGCTTGAGTTCGTGGCCGTGCCGAAGCGCAAGCTCGGCACCGGCCTTGGGGCTGACGCAGATCCAGTCGATCCCGGCGGGCGGCGTCAGCGTGCCGTTGGTCTCGATGCCGATCTCGAAGCCACGCCCATGCAGCGCCGTGACCAGGTCGTGATCCACCTGCAACAGCGGCTCGCCGCCGGTCAGGATGGTATAGCGGCCGTTGTCGCCGCCTGTCCATTGTCCGGCGATGGTGTCCGCCAGCTCTGCCGGCGTGGCATAGCGGCCGCCGAGGGTGCCGTCGAGGCCGACGAAATCGGTGTCGCAAAATCGGCAGATGGCGCCGGCGCGGTCCTGTTCGCGGCCGCTCCACAGGTTACAGCCGGCGAAGCGGCAGAACACGGCGGCGCGCCCCGCCTGGGCGCCTTCGCCCTGCAGGGTCATGAAGATCTCTTTCACCGCGTAGCTCAAACTCGTCACTCCAGAAAGAACCGTAGGGTGGGCAAAGCGAAGCGTGCCCACCGTCTACAACCTCGCCTCTTGGCCGGAGGGCACGGCGCTCCGGCCAGTTGCAATTGGGGAGACATCACGGCGATGCGGCTTTGCCCACCCTACGCTTACTCGATCCGATCACGTCTTGGCGTGCACCGCGGCCTCTCGGGTCTGGCGCAGCGCCTCGCCGGCCGCCATGGCGGCGGCCATCGCGACGTTGAGCGAGCGCAGACCAGGCCGCAGCGGAATCAGCAGCCGTGCATCCGCAACATTTGTCACCGCCTCCGGCACCCCGGCGCTCTCCCGCCCGAACAGCAGGATATCGGTCTCCGCATAGGCGAAATCCAGATAGGATTTGGCGCCCTTGGTCGTGAACAGCAGCAGCCGGTGGCCGGCCTCTCGCCGCCAGGCCTCGAACGCCGTCCAGGAATCGTGCCGTCGCCAATCCAGCTGCTCCAGATAATCCATTCCGGCCCGCCGGAACAGCCGGTCCGAGACCGGAAAGCCGGCCGGCTCGATGATGTGGGCTGTGATATCGAGGCAGGCGCACAGCCGCAGAATCGTGCCGGTGTTCTGGGGAATGTCGGGCTGATAGAGCGCGATCTGCATGTGAACAATCTCAAAAAATGGTGCCGAAAGTCCGCGCCTCCTGCGGAATTGGTGCATGGCACCCGCGCGGGCCGATAGCGGGCTTGCGCTCGTTCCGCAAGGGTGCCAATAGAACGATTCTGGACTGCTTATTCCCCCAGGGGGGCGGAATGAGTGGTTTTCTGCCGCCGCGGGGGACGCGGGCGCCGGCAGGATCCCCCGGTCACGTGTTGGGCGTCGAGCGGGGCGGTTCCTCCGGCTGCAACTCAGAAAGGGTAGGAATCGTGACATCGTCTACTGCGGATCATCCGACACGCCGGGATTTTCTCTTTGTCGCCACGGGCGCGGCCGCAGCGGTCGGCGGACTGGCGACCCTCTGGCCGTTCGTGTCCCAGATGAATCCCGATGCCTCGACGATTGCGGCCGGCGCGCCGATCGAGGTCGATCTCAGCCCCGTCGCCGAGGGGCAGGACATCAAGGTGTTCTGGCGCGGCAAGCCGATCTATATCAGCCACCGCACCTCGAAGCAGATCGAGGAAGTGAAGGCGGTGCCGCTGTCGAGCCTGCCCGATCCGCAGACCGACCAGGCCCGCACCAAGGACGGCCACGAGCAGTGGCTGGTGGTGATCGGCATCTGCACCCATCTCGGCTGCATTCCGATCGCGCATGAAGGCAATTACGACGGCTTCTTCTGCCCGTGCCACGGTTCGCAATACGACGCCTCGGGGCGCATTCGCCAGGGGCCCGCGCCGCTCAATCTCGCCGTCCCGCCCTATCAGTTCGTTTCCGACACCAAGATTCAGATCGGTTGAGGCCGGGGCCCCCTTGGGCCCTGGCTCACGACTGTCATGCCATAAGATATTTCCTCAGGAACGCATCATGAGTGGACCTTCCGCCTATCAACCGAGCCATCCCGCCCTGAAGTGGCTCGAACAACGACTTCCGATCATCGGCCTGGTCCACTCGTCCTTCGTTGCCTATCCGACCCCGCGCAACCTCAACTACTGGTGGACCTTCGGCGCCATCCTGTCGCTGATGCTGGGCCTGCAGATCCTCACCGGCGTCATCCTGGCGATGCACTACACGCCGCATGCCGACCTCGCCTTCAAGTCGGTCGAATTGATCGTGCGCGACGTCAACTACGGCTGGCTGCTGCGCAACATGCACGCCGCCGGCGCGTCGATGTTCTTCTTCGCGGTCTACATCCACATGCTGCGCGGCCTCTATTACGGCTCCTACAAGGCGCCGCGCGAGGTGCTGTGGATCCTCGGCGTCATCATCTACCTGTTGATGATGGCGACCGGCTTCATGGGCTACGTGTTGCCGTGGGGCCAGATGAGCTTCTGGGGCGCCACCGTCATCACCAATCTGTTCTCGGCCGTGCCGTATTTCGGCGAGAGCATCGTCACCCTGCTGTGGGGCGGTTACTCGGTCGGTAATCCGACGCT
>NZ_JBARGP010000112.1:0-9205 GCF_049798375.1 Bradyrhizobium sp. | reverse complement strand
CGATGACTGAATGATGCTAGCCGCTTGGTGCTCAGGCCAGATTTCGCAGATTTCTCAGCGCGCGAAAGCTGGAAATCTACTTGGCTCGTTCGCTTGCGAGGGTAGCGCCGCGTGGTCTGCGTAGTTTCTGAAACTCTGGTTCATTTCCAATTTCAGAGATGCGGTTTCCTGAGGCATCTAAGCCGAGCTTCTGCAGGCGAGGCCGGACCTTTTTTGGCAGTTCATTGATGTTCGGCGGTTTGCCTGGCGCCGAATAGACTTCGCGGATAATCGCCCTGATCTGGGCTGTCGAGGCTGGCTTTAAAATGGCCTCGTCATTCTCCACGCCGCCAATCGACGGCAGTGACGCGGCGCGAACCTCAAGGAAGAGATCCTTGTCGATGAGGCGGTACGAATCCGGGCCGTTTACGGTCGAATTCTCCCAGCTCAGGCGATCTGCCGTGATGCGAGCGGGCCAGTCCACTTTGAGACCGCGCGTTTTCCATGTTGTAGGAAAACTCTCGACGCGAAACATTGATTGTGCGGCGTACCCCTCCGGATCTGCGCGAAGCTTATCCTGTATCGCCCGTAGCAACCACGCCTCCGCGTCTGTCTCTTGTATGGCTAAGGCCGAGGCGACGTGTTTCCTTGCTTCCGCAAGCCGGAGCCAACCTGGCTGATAGGCAGTCACGATGCTGCCTCTTGTATGTCTCGCACGTTGTGGCCATTCCTCGTGACAGCATCGATATGTTCAGCCCACAACTTGAGAGCCGTGCGGCGCTCGTCTTCATAATCGTGCGTCTGATACGTGCGTTGGAGTTTCGAAGTCGAATGGTTGAGGCAGGCTTCGATCACGTGCGGTTCGATCTTCAGGCGCTGCAGGCCGTTTGCAAAGCTGCGGCGAAGGTCATGCAGGGTCCAGTGATCAAGCTCGTGGCCGGCTTCTTTGAGGCGCTTGTCGAGGGCTGCTTTAGCTTTTGACCATCCCGAGAATCCCCGTGTTTCCCCGTAGCCGAATACGTGCGCCTGTCGGCCTTCGGTCGCTTTGGTTAGCAATTCGAGCGCGTGACCAGTTAGCGGCACCAAATGCTCGCGGCGGTTTTTCGCCCGATCCTCGTGGAGAAGCCACATCGGCTTGACCCAAGGAGTGCTATCAAGGGTTAGTTCGTCAACGTGCATATGTCCGACCTCGTCGCGACGCGCACCGGTCAGGATCAGCAATTTGACGATGTTTCCGAACTGGTCATCGCTGCAGGCCTTCCAAACGATGGCAAGCTCTGTATCGTCGAGTGTGCGCTCGCGCGGTTCGTTGGTGCCGCCGCCGTCATAGAGCGCGAAGACGTTCTTCTCGAGAATGCCGCGGCCCATGCACCACTGCATGAATGCGCGGCCGGTCGACCAGACATGGCTCGCGGCGCCTGGGCCGGCGCTGCGAGAAATCTTCTTGTACAGGGTGGCGACATCGTCCTGGCTGATGCCTTTGATCGCTCGATATTTGAACGGTCGGCAATGGTCCTCCAAGTGGCGTTTCACCTCGGCATACGATCGGGGGCGCATCGGCTTCTTGCCCGGCTTGATGGGTCGAAGCTTCTCGTCCAGATACTCCGTGACCAGCTCTCCGAACTGCTCCTTGTGCTTGGCCTCAGCTTGCCGGCGGATCTCGTTCGGGTTCTCGCCCTTGGCGACATGCCCGGCCGCGATCTTCGCCTCCGCGCGCGCCTTAATAGCCGCGATCGCGGATACTTGACCGATCACGTATTTGTCCGATCGACCAGCAAGGCGAAATTGATAGACCCAGATCTTTGAGCCGCTGCGATAAACGCGGACGCCGAAGCCGCTTAACTTCTCATCGAAGATGATCTTGCCGTCCGGCATGTCGGGCGCGAGCTTGAACTTTCCAACCTTGTCGTCCGTAAGATTCAGCTTCATCGGTAGCGCTCCGGTAGCGTCGGTAGCATCAGGTAGCGTCACAAATCGTTACCGATCATTACCGTAAACCGATGGTAGTCAAGCCAAATCAATGAATTGTACCCAGGATAGATACCGATAAGCATCGATCATCAACGGGGCCACCGGTCTCCAAAACCGGAGGTCGTAGGTTCGAGCCCTACCACTCCTGCCAGCAAAATCAAACGCTTAGCCAAAGATTCAGCCGACCATTGCGAGCATTTGGATCCGCGATGGACGGGCCGTGCGGCTTGGCGTCATGAACGCTGCGGCGGCCGCGCGCAGCGGCGCAGCGCGGCTGTTGTCGCCCCTCTATTTCAGCTTGGCGCGGCTCCGCAAACGCGATCGCAACATCGAGCGATGCCCGATGGTCGCGATCGCGTATCTTCGGTATCGGCGCAGGGGGGCCCCCGGTCAGGTCAGAAGAATGCCCAGCTCATATCGAGACCGTAGGCAGCGGACAGCAGCGAGATCATAAGCCCGGTCAGGCTGAACACGGTCAGAAGCTTCAGGGTCTCGAACTCTTCGGATTTGGATGCGCCCAAAATAGCGCGAGCAATTACAGCAGTCGTCATTGGAAATTCCCCCGCTACGGCGTGCCTGAGCCCCAAACGGGCTTCTTGATGTGACAGGCCGGAGGGAACTAATAGAGGTCTTTTGTTAAAAAGCGTTGAAATTCAAACGAATAGGCGCAACACGGTTAGCAAAGCCTAGCGGCTTCTCTCCCGAGACCTCGACATGTTGATACAGCACAGGATCAGACAAGCTCCGCGCGGCCCGGTTTGCAAAACCGGGGATCGGCGTTCAAGCCTGCCCATTCCCGAGACCGGCGGTCGCCTCCGGAATCGGCCTCCCATTCACCCTTTTGCTGACAGATGGCGCGAATCTGCTGTTGTCGCGGAACTCCTGCGTCCGATCCGGCGTTTGCCGGGTTCCAATCGTGGGGATATGCGTCATGCTGATGCGTGGGACTTGCGCGCTCGTCCTGTTGTTGACGTCGATGGACGCCGCATCTGCGGCAAGTGGGACCAATCCATTCCGACACGTCTCGTGTGTCGTGGTTCGCTATTATGTCGCGAAATATTCGGAAGGCGCCGCGGAAGCGTGGGCGCGCAGCCGCGGCGCGACCGAAGCGGAGATCGACACCGCCAGGCATTGCCTGAAAGGGCCGGTGTCGGCGCCGCCGATCCAGGCCGCAGCCGAGATGACGGTGCGGTAGCCCGCGCCCGACGAGCACACTCCGTCCGGAGATCGAAAGGCACGAACAACGCGAGCCGCGGCTCGCGCATGGCATCCTCGCTGGCCGCAAGACTGCCGGCGGGTGCGAACTTTACGGCGATGCTCGCCTTCGCTAAATCGACCCGAAGACCTTCGTCCTGTCCCGGCGCGCTTCACGCGGCGCACGATCGATCGAGCACGCGATGCTGAACCCCGACTCTGCGACGACCTTCCACGGATCGCCTTCCCGAGCATCTGGAGCATCCAAAATATCGGCCCGACATCGATGGTCTTCGTGCCCTCGCGGTGCTGTCGGTCGTTGCCTACCACGCGTTCCCGAGAACCGTCACCGGCGGCTTCGTCGGCGTCGACGTGTTTTTTGTCATCTCCGGCTTTCTGATCTCGACCATCATCTTCGGCAGCCTGTTTCGCTACAACGGATTTGACTTCATCGAGTTTTATGGCCGCCGCGTACGCCGCATCTTTCCGGCGCTGGCGATCGTGCTCCTGGCCAGCTTCACATTCGGCTATTTCTACCTGCTGAACGACGAGTTCGATCAGCTTGGAAAACACATGGCTGGAGGTGCCGGTTTCGTTTCAAATATCGTGCTGTGGTTCGAGAGCGGATATTTCGACACTTCCGCGGAAACCAAACCGCTGCTGCACCTGTGGTCGCTGGGCGTCGAAGAGCAGTTCTATATCGTATGGCCGATTCTGCTTTGGCTTGCCTGGAAGCTCAGATTCAATTTGCTGAGCGTCTGCGTTCTTTACGCCGGTGTCTCATTCGTCCTGAATATTCATAGCGCGCGGTCGGATATCGTCGCCGATTTCTACTCACCGCAAACGCGCTTCTGGGAGCTGATGCTCGGTACCATTTTGGCGCTCGTCCAGCTTCGGCATCATCAGGCCCGTTCGCGCTTCAGGCTCGTCGTCAACGACCTGCTCTCGACGGTCATCTACGATGGAAGCCGCAAAAAAGATCCGGCCCTGATCAACGATATCGAGTCGATCCTGGGCGTCTGCCTGATCCTGTTCGGCATCTTTTACCTGCACACCGACAGCAAGTTCCCGGGATGGTGGGCGCTGCTGCCGACCGTCGGCGCCGTGTTGTTCATTTCGGCCGGTCCCTCGGCATTTTTGAATCGTGTCGTTTTTTCGAACCGCATCGTTGTCTGGTTTGGTTTGATCAGCTTTCCGCTCTATCTGTGGCACTGGCCGCTTCTGTCGTTCTCGCGAATAGTGGCTGGCCAAACTCCGCCATCGAGCTTGCGGTGGTGCGCGGTGGCCGCGTCGATCCTGCTCGCGTGGGCCACATTCCAGTTCGTGGAGAAGAACATTCGAAGGGCGCGCAACACGCGCCTGGTGTCGGTCTGTCTCGTCGCGATCGTTGCGATTCTCGGATGCGCTGGATACTTCGTATTCGCGGATCAAGTTCGATCCCGGCCTGGTATCGTTTTCGACCAGCAAATGTCGGCGCTGCAAAAGGCGGTAAGCAACAATAGCTACGAGAAACAGTATGGGTCACGACCGTGCTTCCAGCTTCCGGGAAATAAGTCGACGGAGTGGTTCGTCGACAACGGCTGTCTGGCTGCTAAGGATCCCTCGCGACCCACGGTGTTTCTGTTCGGCGACTCACATTCCGCTTCACTGTCGATCGGATTGCGGAGCCTTGCAGACGAACATCATTTCAACCTGCTGCAGATAAGTTCCGGATGGTGCGGCCCCTACGGAAACGACACCTCAGACCCCGCATGCGTCGCGTCAAACCAATTCGCCTCCGAACAAATAAGGAAAGCGCATCCCGATCTATTGGTGCTGGATGCCTACTGGTTTCACGAATCCGAACCGATGTTCTTTACCGGGACCGATTTCATTGCGCACCTCGAGGAGCGCTTTGCCGAATTGGCGCAGCTCGGGGCCAAGAAGCTCATCGTCGTCGGGCAAATGCCGACCTGGACTGGCGCTCTCCCGGAGATCCTGGCGCGGAAGTATGTTTTCAAGCAGCTTCCGATTCCAGCGAGAATGTCTGCCGATCTCGATCCGCACTCGGTGGAGATCGATGCCCAGATGAAACGCATGAAGTTTCCGTCGGAAACGACATACATCTCGCTCACCGACCGACTATGCGACGCGCAGGGCTGTCTCACGATGACGGGTCCGGACCTCGCAAACGATTTGCTGGTCTGGGACTATGGGCATCTCACGCTGACCGGCTCGCGATGGGTTTCCGATCGCATTCTGAAGGAGCCGGTTCTCGCCGCGCTGGGCAGTCAATAGCGAGCGCGGCCCGAGTGGAGTTCGGGTCAAGATGGGAGGAGAAGCCAAAGCGGAGGGTCGAGGCCGGGCGGCAAGGCGACGGTTCCCGAATGACCCCCGCATTTACCGCCGTGCGGCTCGGATCGGTGCGATTGCCGAGCGGCCCGAACCGGCCAGACAGAGGTGCCGGGACAGGGCAGCGGTCCCGACCTTGACCTTTTGCCGGTCTGGAAGTAGATATCCGCGACCTGCAGCCGGCCCGTCCTTAAGGCGGATATCCGGCGCGGCTTTAAACTCCCCGAACAATCGAGCCCGCTTGCCGGCTCATCTCTCAGGACTGAGGGTTGGGCCAAGGACGGCTGTTCGGCTTCCTTAAACATCTTACGACGGACGCGGATTCTCGACGATGGCCACCAGCCCGTTCAAATTCCTGCAGGAAGTGCGCTCGGAGACCAACAAGGTCACCTGGCCGACCCGTCGCGAGACGATGATCACCACGATCATGGTGTTCGTGATGGTGGCGCTGGCCTCGATCTTCTTTTTCGCCTCTGACCAGATCATCCGCTACGTCATCACCTTGGTATTGGGCATCCACTGATGGCAACGGGAACGCAGACCGCCGACAAGCGCTGGTATATCGTCCACGCCTATTCGAACTTCGAGAAGAAGGTCGCAGAATCGATCCGCGAGCAGGCCAAGCAGCGTGGGCTCGAGGAGCTGTTCGAGCAGATCTTGGTGCCGATCGAGAACGTCACGGAAGTGCGCCGCGGCCGCAAGATCAACGCCGAGCGCAAGTTCTTCCCCGGCTATGTGCTGGTGAAGATGAAGCTGACGGATGAGGCCTTCCACCTCATCAAGAACACGCCGAAAGTGACCGGCTTCCTGGGCGCGGAAAACAAGCCGATGCCGATCGCGGAAGGCGAGGCGATGCGCATCCTGAACCAGATGCAGGAGGGCGTGGAGCGGCCGAAATCCTCGGTCTCGTTCGAAATCGGCGAGAACGTGCGCGTCGCCGACGGCCCGTTTGCCTCGTTCTCCGGCGTGGTCGAAGAAATCGACGAGGGACGTTCGCGCGTCAAGGTCGCTGTGTCGATCTTCGGCCGCGCGACCCCGGTGGAATTGGAATTCGGTCAGGTCGAGAAGCTGGTCTGACTGTTTATGCGGCGCCGTAGGGCCGCATAAGAAGGGACGTGGGAGGAAGACGCGGTCGCCAGCCGCGCCGATCCGAACCACGAAACCTGAACCGTCGGCGATGAGCCGGCACAACAGGAGTGAGCAATGGCAAAGAAAGTAACCGGATACCTGAAGCTTCAGGTGCCGGCCGGTGCGGCGAACCCGTCGCCACCGATCGGCCCCGCGCTCGGTCAGCGCGGCCTCAACATCATGGAGTTCTGCAAGGCGTTCAACGCGCAGACCCAGAAGGAAGAGAGGAACACCCCGATCCCCGTGGTCATCACGATCTATGCGGACCGGTCCTTCACCTTCGAGATGAAGACCCCGCCGATGTCCTTCTTCCTCAAGCAGGCGGCCAAGATCCAGTCCGGCTCCAAGGCGCCGGGCCGTGACAAGGCCGGCTCGGTGACCAAAGCGCAGGTGCGCGAGATCGCCGAGAAGAAGATGAAGGATCTGAATTGTGATTCCATCGAAGCGGCCATGAAGATGGTCGAGGGCTCCGCCCGTTCGATGGGTCTGGAAGTTGCGGGGTAACGGATCATGGCTATCGGAAAACGTTTGACGAAGGCCCGCGAGGGCGTTGATCGCACGAAGCTTTATCCGCTTCCCGAGGCGATCAAGATGATCAAGGAGCGCGCCAAGTCGAAGTTCGACGAGACCATCGAGGTCTCGATCAATCTCGGCGTCGATCCGCGCCATGCCGACCAGATGGTCCGCGGCGTCGTCATGCTGCCGAACGGCACCGGCCGCACCTTGCGCGTCGGCGTGTTCGCACGCGGCGCCAAGGCCGACGAGGCTAAGGCCGCCGGTGCCGACGTGGTCGGTGCGGAGGACCTGGTCGAGAAGGTGCAGAACGGCAATATCGACTTCGACCGCTGTATCGCCACCCCCGACATGATGCCGCTGGTCGGCCGTCTCGGTAAGGTGCTCGGTCCGCGCGGCATGATGCCGAACCCGAAGATCGGCACCGTGACCATGGACGTCGCCGGTGCCGTGAAGGGCGCTAAGGGCGGCTCAGTCGAGTTCCGGGTCGAGAAGGCCGGCATCATCCAGGCCGGTGTCGGCAAGGCCTCGTTCACCGAGGAGAAGCTGGTCGAGAACATCAAGGCGCTGGCGGATGCGGTCGTGAAGGCCAAGCCGGCCGGTGCCAAGGGCACCTACGTCCAGCGCGTCGCGGTGTCCTCGACGATGGGCCCGGGGGTGAAGGTCGAGCCGGGCACCGTGCTGGCGTGAAGCTGGTCGGGCATACCTGAAAGATCGCGAGAGCGGGGCCGGGCAACTGGTCCCGCTCTTTCATTTTTGGAGAGCGCCACGCGCGGAGCGCCATGCCTGACAAAGTCCTGGTCTATTCACGTTTCCCCAAAGCCCTGCTGCAGCGGATCGGCGAGCATTTCGACCTGCTCGATACCGCCGGCAAGCCGCCGCATGAGGTGTTTTCGGCCGATGATCTCGCCGATATCCGTGCGCTGCTCACCGCGGGCGGCACGCCGTTGCGGGGGCCGGATATGGAGCGGCTGCCGCAACTTGGAACCATCGTCTGTTATGGCACGGGTTATGACGGCGTCGATCTCGCGGCTGCGGCGGCGCGCGGCATTGCGGTCGGCCACAGCCCTGGCGCCAATGCCGCGTCGGTCGCCGACGTGGCGATGACCCTGATGCTGGCGGCAACGCGGCGGCTCAACGTTGCCGACCATTATGTGCGCAGCGGCGACTGGGCCGCAGCCAGGCCGTCGCCATTGATGAAGCCGCCGGTCGGCTTGAGTCAGCGCAAGGTCGGCATCTACGGCATGGGCGAGATCGGCCGCAAGATCGCGGCCCGCGTCGCCGGCTTCGAGGCAGAGGTCGGCTATTTCAGCCGGACCCGCTACGACGAGCTGCCGTACCAGTATCTTCCGAGCCTGGACGCGCTCGCCGAATGGTGCAGCGTGCTGATGATCGCGGTCCGTGCCGGCGCAGAGACGCATCACGTCGTCAATGCGGATCTCCTGAAGAAGCTCGGTGCCGACGGCTACATTGTCAACATCTCGCGCGGCTCCGTGATCGACGAGGCGGCCCTGGTCGCAGCGCTGAAGGACGGCACCATTGCCGGCGCCGGCCTCGACGTATTCGAGACCGAGCCGCATGCGCCGGACGAGCTCACCAGCCTCCCGAATGTCGTGCTGACGCCACATATCGGCGGCAACACCCAGGAATCACATGTCGCGATGCGGGGCTGCGTCATTGCCAATCTCAGGGCGTTCTTCGCGGGGGAGAAGCTGCCTTACGCGATCAAATGAGAGGACGACCGCCGTCCGATTTGCCTGATGGCGCGTGACGAAGCTTGTCTGGATTGCGGACCAGATAGAGCGCGGCGATCCTGTCGCCGTCGATCGCCATGCTGAAGGTGTGGTCGAGCTCGCCGTCCAGATAGAGCAGCGCACCGGTGCTGCCGTTGATCATGGCCGGCACGATGCGCAGATCGTGACCGGAATTCTTAGCTGCCAGACCAACGAAGAAGCGCGCGACCTTGTCGGCGCCGGTGATCGGATGGAGCGCCGCGGTCTTGCGGCCGCCGCCATCAGTGATCGCAATGGCATCCTCGCGCAGCAGCGCCGCCAGGCGCGATGCGTCGCCGCTGGCGACGGCCTCGCCG
>NZ_JBARGP010000111.1:0-4143 GCF_049798375.1 Bradyrhizobium sp. | reverse complement strand
ATGCTGAAGGCGCTGAAGGCGCCTTCCCGCGCATCGTCGTCAGTGCGACGCCGAGGCCTTGGCAGCCGCCGGCGACAACGCCGGCACGACGGCAGGCGCCGGAGCGGCCTGCACGTGTGAAGGTGACGACGCCTGGGCGTCGAGATAGCAGGGCCGGTACATGGCCTGCAGCTGCCGGCCGTGCAGGAAGATCATCCGCGGGGTCAGCCCGCCGCGCTGGGAGATCCAGTGCCGGATCTGCGACGGATACATCGAGTAGAGCATCTGGGTCGCTTCGGCATTGGTGACGGCACGGCCGTTGGCACCGAAATCCCAGGCGGCATGGAAACCGAGATTGGCGTGCGAGGTGACGCAGATCTTGTCGTGCGGGATGGCGCCGAGCACGATCGTGCAGGCCGAGGCGCAGAGCCCGTCGATGATCACATATTCGCCGGAGGTGCGGAGCCCCTGATAACGGTCGACATATGTTCCGATCCGCCCCCCGCGGTCGTCAGCGATTCGGACCACTGCGTGACTGGCCCCCACCCCCGCGATCAAAAGAACGACCGCGAGCAACCCCGTCAAAAATTTCATGCCGAGCCCCAGTTCAATCCCGTCGAAACCGATCTGACCGACTGTGATGCGTTTCTTGGTGATGCGTGACTTTGTGATGCGTAACTGCGACGTATCTCACACTCGCAACCGACCGTTCCCAAGCAGGTTCGGAACACGAAAGCTCAATCCGTAATCGCTGATGTCAGCGTGTTGCGAGATCGCGTTTTTGTCCAGACAGCGCGGCAACGGAAAACAAATTCAACTCAAGTGTTGCTGGCTCGCTGCACCCTTTGGGTGATGCCGTAGGCAAACTGGCCGCACACCGGTTCCGGCGGTGACGTTAACGCCACGGCGGCAGCTTTTTCCTACCTATCATGGACGCCAGCCACAACGAGCACAAAAAAGGCCCCGGTGATTACCGGGGCTTTGTTCGGTCAAAATCGTGGCGGAGATCGGACGAACTGATTCGCCCAATCCATCGTCGTCACGTCCCGCGCTGGAACACACGCCGCCGCACCCATCGACCTCATGGCGACGGACGAAGCGAAGCACGATCAATCAGGCAAGCGAATCTTGGCGCCAAAGGTGAGTCGCGACGCATCGGCGGAGGTCAGCTCGATCTGCCGATCCGGCGAGGCCTGATAGCTGCCGTCCTCGGCTTTTCGCAGACCGTACTGCCAGACCGTCAGCGGCTGGCCTTGCGCCAGCGCATTCGACAGCCGCTCGGCGCCGCGGCCCGGCAGCTTCAGCAGGTCGTCACGCATCATGCCGATCACAACAGGATCGTGGCCGCGATGCAGTTCGAAGAACACCATGCGGTTCGGCGTCTCGTGCGGCTTCAGCACGGTGTCGGTTGCGAACAGCGCGAGACAGATGCCGACGGCAATCCATTTCCAGGTGTCGGACATCGGTAATCATCTCATCCAAGGCAGAGCGGAGCGGACGCCGTGAATAGTGTCCGGCGTGTTCGGTCGCAAATTACAGTTTGGTTATCGGCCGCGCGATGACGTTGGAGGTAATCGATTCGCTCTCGATATGAAGCCGCGCGATCTGTCACTCCGCTTCACAAGACGGAGAGGACCGCAGTCCGATATCAACCCGACCACGGCGAACTACGTGGTCCCGGTCCGCGACACGATGCTTCGGTACCGGCCCGGCCAAAGCTGCCGCCTTCGGTGGGCTCGCCGATAACCAGCGGCTCCATGCGATGCACCCGCTTCTTCCGCGATTGCCGCGCCTTGCCCGGCGTCGAGCTCGATCGGCTTGCGCGGCTCGCCGCTATCAATAGGAGCATATTTAGGTTAATATTCCCGTAAGTTGCGGTCATGGGGGAAGCGAAATGGCCAAGCGTGGACAAGCCAAATCGTCGGCCAAGCGAACAGGTGCAAAGGCCAAGCAAGCCCGGAAGGCTGCCAAGACGAGCGCCAAGACGACTGCAAAGACCAACACCAAGACAAAGACCAACAAGGAGGCTGCAAGGAAGGCCAAAGCTGCAGGAGGACCGCCGAGGAAAACGGCAAGCGGCGCGCCGACAGCGAAGCCTGGAGTCGCAGCGCCCTCGCCGCGCACCAGGGCACCGTCCGCGTCGCCTTCCAGACAATCTGTCGCTCCCAAGCCGACAGCATGGGCCACGCCCGGTGCGTTGACGTTCGCGAGCGGCCTCGAGCCGATCGTCAGGACATCGGACACGCTATCGGACAGGGTGAGCGAGTTATCCCGCGAGGTCACGTTCACGGTGGCCACGACGACGGTGACCGGCAAGCCTATCCAGGCACAGAAGGGGCTGCTCACGCCTGATAATCTCGACGAATTCAGGCCGGCGCCGGATCAGCGAGATGCCGCGATCGAGACATTGATCGCCGAAGGCTGCAAGCTGATCCGCAAAGGCCGCTTCACGGTGACGATGAGCGGCAGCGCCGATGTGGTCGAGAAGCTGATCGGCAGCAAGCTCGTCATCCAGGCTCGCGCGCGCCGATCGCAGGTGCGCGCCGCCTCGATGTTCGCAACCGACTTCGAGCCGCCGTTCGTGCATGATCTGTTCGTAACCCCGGCGACATCGCTCAGCGTCCCGACCAAGGTAAGCAAGAATATCGATCATCTGGTGTTTACGCCGCCGCCGCTGTTCTTCGCGCCGCCTTCTGCCAATGCGCCCACGGTGAGCTATCACCATGTCGATGAAGCCAGCATCCGCCGGCTGCTCAATGTCCCCGCCGGCTATGACGGCACCGGCGTCAAGGTCGGCCTGATCGATACCGGCTTCTATCCGCACCCTTATTACAGCCAGCGCGGCCTGAACATCCGCGCCATGCCGACCGCATCCGCGCCCGACCCGCAGGTCGACAATTACGGCCATGGCAGCGCGGTCGCCTACAACATCTTCGCGACCGCGCCGAAGGCGGAGGTGCTCGGCTTCCAGCAGACCGATCCGCCACAGGATGCGCTGGAAGACGCCGCCGAGGCCGGCGTCGATGTCATCAGTTGCTCATGGGGCTGGGATCGCGAGCAGCTATTCCCGGCACTGCAAGCGTCGCTGCTCAGCATCATCAACGAAGGCAAGATCGTGCTGTTTGCGGCCGGCAACGGCCAATATGCCTGGCCGGGCAGCGAGCCGACCGTGATTTCGATCGGCGGCGTCTATTGGAACGAGACCGGCGGCTTTGAAGCCAGCAACTACGCCAGCGGCTACATGAGCGGCATGTTCCAGGGACGACGGATCCCGGACGTATGCGGCCTCTGCGGCCAGCTTCCCAAGGCGATCTACATCATGATGCCGACCCAGCCTTCCAACACGATGGACAACGAGAATGCCGGCAATGCTTTCCCCGATAGTGATGGGACCGCTGCCGACGACGGTTGGGTCGGTGCCAGCGGCACCAGTAGCGCCACGCCGCAGATCGCCGGTGTGGTGGCGCTGATGGTGCAGAAGGCGCGCGCCGCCGGGAAGGTATTGACGCCAGCCGCCGCCAAGACCGCACTCGAGCAAAGCTGCGTCGCCGTCACGACGGGGCGCAACGCCATGGGCTTCCCAGCCTCCGACCAGCCCAATACCGCCGTAGGATTTGGCCTGGTCAACGCCGCCGCGGCGCTCAAGGCCGTCTAACGCTTGACGTCAGCGGGAACAAACCGGGAGGATGCGGATTGCGCCAGATCGGCGAGGCCACTCGGGCATCTGGACGTTTGGCGAGCCGGACACGATATCATCGATCATCAGCGAACCGCTGAAGGAGGACCGATGGCCATTGCCACCGTGCGCGTACGCGCTGCGACCAATGCGGACGACGATCGCCCTGATAAGGCCGACATGGAGCGGGCGGCAACGCTATTGCAAGAAAGCGGCTTCAAGGTCCACCGCATCGGGCGGTTCGGCGTCAATATCGAGGGCGATGCGGGCGCATTCCAGCGCACGCTGGGCGTCGACGTTTCCAAATCGGAGAACGGATTGGTCGAGACCGCGCGCCCAAGCCATCACGAATTGTCGCGCCTGATCGATACGGTCGAGATCGCGCAAGCGCCGACCGGCTTCGACAAGACTATCGACGTCTGAACACGGTCGGACACGAAACGACAGGCTGGCGCCGCGAACCGTCCGGACCGGCGCAATTTTCGGTT
>NZ_JBARGP010000110.1:0-6889 GCF_049798375.1 Bradyrhizobium sp. | reverse complement strand
TTGCCGAGATCGTTGGCGAGGTCGGCATTGATGCGCGCGACGATCGCCTCATGATTGTAGTTGCCGTCCTGCCCGAACGGCACCTCGCGCAGGAAGAAATAGCGCGTCTGGTCGACGCCATATTGGTCGGCCAGATGGAAGGGGTCGACGACGTTGCCGACCGACTTCGACATCTTCTCCCCCCTGCTGAACAGGAAGCCGTGGGCATAGACGCGCCGCGGCAGCGGCACCCCTGCCGACATCAGGAACGCCGGCCAGTACACGGAGTGGAAGCGGATGATGTCCTTGCCGATGACGTGGACATCGGCCGGCCAGTAGTGCCAGTTCGGATCGCTCTCGTCGGGATAGCCGACACCCGTGATGTAGTTGGTCAGCGCGTCGACCCAGACATACATCACGTGATCTTCGTCATTGGGCACCCGCACGCCCCAGTCGAAGGTGGTGCGCGAGATCGAGAGATCCTTCAGCCCGCCTTTGACGAAGCTGATGACCTCATTGCGCCGCGCATCCGGCCCGATGAAGTCGGGTTGGTTTTCATAGAGGGCAAGAAGCTTGTCCTGATAGGCCGAGAGACGGAAGAAGAAACTCTTCTCCTCTACCCACTCGACCGGCGTGCCCTGCGGACCGAGGCGCACATTGTCGTCGTTGAGGCGTGTCTCCTCCTCGGCGTAATAGGCCTCGTCGCGGACCGAGTACCAGCCGGCATAGATATCGATATAGATGTCGCCATTCTGCTGCATCCGATTCCAGATCGCCTGGACCGACTTGTGATGCGCCGGCTCCGTGGTGCGGATGAAACGGTCGAACGAGACGTCGAGCCGCTCGTCCATCTCCTTGAAGCGGGCCGCGTTGCGGGTCGCAAGCTCGGACGGGCTCAGCCCTTCGTTCTGCGCGGTCTGCACCATCTTCAGGCCGTGCTCGTCGGTGCCGGTGAGGAAGAACACGTCCTTGCCGTCGAGCCGCGCGAAGCGCGCAATCGCGTCGGTGGCGATCGCCTCATAGGCGTGACCGATATGCGGCTTGCCATTCGGGTAAGCGATTGCGGTGGTGATGTAGAAGGCGTTTCGCTCGACTGCGGGCGCTGCAGCTTCCACGACTGGGGCGGGCTTCGGCTTGCGCGGCGCCTTTGGCTTGGCGAGATTAGCGCGCTTGGGCGCAACCGGCGCGGTCTCCGCGATCGGCGCCTTCACTGCGCGCTTCTTGGTAGCAACTGGGGTCGCCTTCTTTGGCGCCTTCGCGGCAACTTTCTTCACGGCCGTTTTTGCGGTGGTCTTGGCGGCTTTCTTCACGCCGCGCTTGCCGGCCTTGCTCGCAGGCTTGGCAGCAGACTTCGCCTTGGACGATTTGGCCTTGGCGGCCTTCTTGCCGGTCTTACCAGGTTTGGCAGCAGCGCCTTTCTTCTTGGCAGTTTTCTTCGCTGTTTTTTTGGCGGCCTTCTTCGCGGCGCGCGGCGCCTGCGACTTGCGCGCCTGCTCGGTCGCCTTCTTGACAGTTTTCTTGCTGGCCTTCGCCACGGCAAATTCCTCTTCGACGTCGAACTGATAGTCTCGGGATGACGGACGGCGCGGCTAGCGCGTGGCTTCGGCGAGCATCCCGAACACCGAGAAAACCAGCGGTTTTCTTTCCAGATTGTAGGATTCGGTGTCGCGCGCGGCGCGGACGATCTTTTCCCACACCTCCGCCAGCCGTGCAAGGCGGGGCAGATTGGCGTTGGCATCGCCGGCCCTGAGGCGCTCGGCCATCCAGCGCTCGATGCTGTCCAGGAAGCTCGCCAGCGCCACCCGATCGCTGGTGCCGAGCGCATCGCCCAGCGCGTGCAACTCGGCCGGATTGACGCTCGGCAGGCTTGCCAGCAGCGCCGCGGTGCGGGTCTGCAGCTGCAGCGAATCGCCGCCGAGCAGCGCCAGCGCGCGGGAGACGCTGCCCTCGGACGACTCCGCCGCTTCCTGCAATGCCGGATCTGTGACATCCGTGCCGGTGGCCTCAGCCGCGGCGCGGACCACGTTCTCGGTCGACAGCGCGCGCAACGAGAGCCTGCGGCAGCGCGATTTGATGGTGGCGAGCACCCGCGCGGGCGCGTGGCTGATCAGCAGAAACAGCGACTGCTGCGGCGGCTCCTCGAGAATCTTCAGGAGCGCGTTGGCGGCATTGGGATTGAGTTCATCCACCGTATCGACGATGCAGACCCGCCAGCCTTCGACCGCGGCCGTCGAACCGAAGAAGCTGATGGTCTCGCGCGTCTCGTCGACGGTGATGACCGTGCGCATCACGCCCTTGTCGTTGGCCGAGCGTTCCAGGGTCAGCAAGCCGCCATGGGCGCCTGTGGTGACGAGACGCCCGGCATGATCATCGGGATGGACCGAGAGGGATTCGGCGGCCCGTACGGCCGGTGCATTGGCATCGCGGTTGGCGAGTACGAAGCGCGCCATCCGATAGGCCAGCGTGGCCTTGCCGATGCCCTGCGGTCCGCCGACCAGCCAGGCATGGGCGATACGGCCGCTGCGATAGGCGTTGAGCAGCGCCGCCTCCGCCTCGCGATGCCCGAACAGCGCCGACGTCTCGCGCGGATGCCGGACCGCAATCTCCTGCTCGACCTTGCGCGCGCTCATGCCGGGCTCGCCGCCGTGGTCATGGCAAGATGCCCGTGCACGGCGCTCCAGACGGCCTGGCCCACACTGTCGGCGTCAGCAGTAGCGTCGATCAGCACGCAGCGGTTGGGATCATCGGCCGCGATCTTGCGATACGCCGTGCGCAGCCCCTCATGGAAGGTCATGTCCTCGCTTTCGAAGCGGTCCGCGGCGTCGCTGCCGCGCCGGACCGCGGCCCTGTTCATTCCGACCTCGACGGGGACGTCGAGGATGAGGGTGAGATCGGGCTTGAGGTCGCCGATCGTCACCCGCTGCAAGGCGTTGACGATGCCGGGCGCGACCTGGCCAAGGCTGCCCTGGTAGGCGCGGGTGGAATCGAAGAAGCGGTCACACAGAACCCAGGTGCCCTGATTGAGCGCCGGCAGGATCACTGTCTGGACGTGATCGTCGCGCGCCGCCGCGAACAGCAAGGTCTCGGCCTCGGGACCGAGCAGCTTGCCGACACCGGACAGTAATACATGGCGGATGATCTCCGCACCGGGCGAGCCGCCGGGCTCACGGGTTGTGACATTGCGCACGCCCGCCGCTTCAAGACGTTGCGCCAACATCTTGATCTGGGTGGATTTTCCGGAACCTTCGCCACCCTCGAAGGTGATGAATTTGCCGCGGCCGGCGCCGCGCTTCACGCCAACATCCGCCATTTCAGAGCTTCTCGACGCCGGCGCGGAACATCCCGATTACGAGCTCGCTCACCCCGTCGAACGCGCGCCGCATGGTCGATCCCTTGCCGACCGATTCCGCTGCATAGACCGGGGTCTCCACGGCGATATTGGGGCCGCGCCATACCCTGACAACGCCCACCTTCTGGCCTTGTTCGATCGGCGCCCGCACCGGTCCGCTATAGACGATGCGCGCGATCAGCTTGTCCTGGCCGTTCTTCTGCACCATCACCTTGACCGGCTCCTGGCTCAACAACGGCACGGAGCCCGCGTCGCCGCCGAACACCTTGGCATAGCCGATCGGCTGGTCGGCCGCGAACAGGGTCCGGCTTTCGAAGTTACGGAAACCCCATTCCAGCATCTTCTTGGCTTCGGTGGCGCGATCCTCGGAATCCTCGAGCCCGTTGACGACGACGATCAGCCTTGTGCCGTTCTGCACGACCGAGCCGACCATGCCGTAACCGCCCTCCTTGGTGTAGCCGGTCTTGAGCCCGTCAGCGCCCTCCATCGCGTTCAGCAGCGGGTTGCGATTCGGCTGGCGGATCTTGTTCCAGGTGAATTCCTTTTCACCGAACAGTTTATAGAAGTCCGGATAATCCAGGATGATGTGGCGAGCCAGCATGGCGAGCTCGCGCACTGTCATCTTGTTGCCGGGATCGGGCAGACCGTTGGCGTTGCCGAAGGTCGACTTGGTCAGGCCGAGCTCGCGGGCGCGCGGGGTCATGAAGTCGGCGGCAAAGATCTTCTCGTTGCCGGCCATGCCTTCGGCGAGCGCTATGCAGGCATCATTGCCGCTCTGGATGATGGCGCCATGCAAGAGATCGTCGATCGAGACCTTGCTGTTGAGCGCTGCGAACATCGTCGAGGTGCCCGACGGCGCCCCGCCCCGGCGCCAGGCGTTTTCGCTGATCCGGTATTCATCCGTCAGCTTGACCTTGCCTTCCTTGACGGCATGGAAGACGACCTCGGCCGTCATCAGCTTCATCATGCTGGAGGGCGCACGCAATTCGTCGGCGTTCTTCTCGAACAGCACGGCGCCGCTGGAGGCCTCGATCAGGATCGCGGTCGGCGCATCGCCCTCGAACCCGCCCTCGTCCTTGCGGGCGCCCTGCACGCTCTGATTGGCGGCGTGGAGCACACCGCCCCACCCGATCGTCACGGCGGTCGCGACCGCGATCAGCGAACGCAACAGCCGACCGGATGGAACGGACAAGCGGAACGGTAACTTTGACGGTATCATCGACGAAGCCCTGACAAGCCCCGTTTTAACAGTTGGGTCAGGCGCAAACAACACGACTTGCCGTCCTCGACGCCGCGATGCACGCAATTGCATCACGCTGTTCATCCTGGAACAGTGCTCAATAGAGGCCGCGGCCGCTCAGGATCTCGCGTGCTTCGCTGGCGCCGTCATCTGGCGCATAGGCTGCCACCGGCGCGGAGGCGGTCGCGTAGTTGCCATTCGCATCATACGAAACCGCGCGGGCGTTCGGCAGCGCCCGGCCGCTTCTGCGGCTCGAGGCCGACATCTCCGAGGTGGCGTTGAGCGAGGCCATATCCGCCGACGTATTGCCGAGCGTGTACGGCCGGTCCTGCGGCATCGGGACGTCGCCGCGGACCGGACGGCCGGCCGAGGTCGAGAACTCCGGCACGAACGGCCGGGCCGAGGCCACACGCACTAGTGACGGTGCGGGCGCCGGCGTGCCGGTGCGCAAGGTCGCCATCAGGGTCAAATCGTCGGACCCTTCCAGCGGTGCGCGGCCGACATATTCGACCCGGACGCGGGCGACGCCATTGCCCTTGAAGTCCAGCAGTTCGGCCGCCTTGTTGGAGACGTCGATCAGGCGGTTGTTGTGATACGGTCCGCGGTCGTTGACCCGCACGATCAGCGACTTGCCGTTCGAAAGATTGGTGACGCGGGCGTAACACGGCATCGGCAGGGTCGGATGCGCCGCCGTCAGCGACGCCATGTCGAAAACCTCGCCATTGGCGGTCAGCCGGCCGTGGAAGTCGTCGCCATACCAGGACGCGAGACCCTCGGCGCGATAGTTGACGTCCTCCTCGGGCACGTAGACCTTGCCCGCCACCGTGTAGGGCTTGCCGACACGATAGACGCCGCCGCCTTTCGGCACCGGCTCGCCGAACGCGACCACGCGAGGGCTCGACGACACGCCATATTTCGGATCGAGGCGGCTCGCGAACTTGCCCGACGAGGCGCAGTTCGCAACCATCAGGCACGCCGCTACCGCGACGGCGCCACGCACTATCAGCTCGATCGGATCTGTCCGCCGAATCCCCATAGACCCCAAATGACCATTCCACCGGCCGCGCCCATTGCAGAGCCAACCGGACCGCCCCCGAGTCGCGTCCCACCGCGACTGAACGCATAAGGATAACGCAACCCGAACGCGGCGGAAATGGGGTGGCCGATGGCGCAGTGGCGGCGTGGTTAACCATTCCCTGCCCCGCGCTTATCGACCGCCGGCAGCGCTCGGCCGCCACTACACGTTTCCCGTGTTTCCACTGATCCCCGCGAGCCACACCTGTTGCAAGGAATCCTCAATGCTATCCGATCTGATTTTGCACCGGTGAATCTTTTTGACTGTGCGGGGTTGCACGTCGTTTGGTTCTCGCGGGGCGCAAAAGGACGTTTTGCGATGTTCGAAGCAGTGACGGCGATGATGGGTTTGCTCGGTGCGGGGATCTTCCTCGCTCATGCGTTCGAGGGCGTGCGGTCACGCGCCTGAGTGTTACGACTGCGCGTTATGACTTGGGCTTGATTTTAAGGATCGACCCGAACGACTGGAAGCATCACTTTTTTGCAATCTGGCTTTTCCGAAAATCTTAATCAATTCGGACCAGCATCGGACGCAGGAGGTGGCTTATGCGACATCAAGACATCGTCTCGGGCGGCTTTCTCGCCCTGACTGCAGCGAGCTTCGCGGTGCTGTGCTCGAGCCTGATCGCGTTCGCGCTGGCATAGGATTGGATAGCGGTGACGCCGAAGCTTGACGCGGTATTGCCGGGCTGAGGGACACGTAGCCCTTGTCGATGCTGAGCGCATCGGCGAGGGCTTTTTGTTGGGGTGCGATCCTTCGGATTGGAGCGCCATCTTGCGGTGGGAGAGCTCCAGACGACTTGTGGCCGGACGCTCACCTTCCCCTGCCCCAGCGCCCCCTGGGATACGAGTAATCAGCGCCGGGGCCGCCGGTCTGAAGGAGCTGCATTGTCCCGCTCAATGAGCGCCGTTGACGACATGCCGCGCGGCGCCATAAAGAGGCGTGGTACGGCGCGCGGCGGACGCATGTGGCAGTGCAGGATCTCCTTGCCAGCAGCGTCTGATCGTCTTCGGAAGGGTGGCCGAGTGGTTTAAGGCACCGGTCTGGAAAACCGGCGTGCGGGAAACTGTACCGTGGGTTCGAATCCCACCCCTTCCGCCACCTCCGAGTGCCCGGCGGCGGAAGTGAAGGCGACCTCTGGTCTGTCCCAATCGGCCGGTCTGCTCCTGGCCACGCCATCTCGACGAGCTAGCTATGTTGCGCGACAGGAGGCAAACAACGGATGCGGCTTCTTCTGGTCGAGGAT
>NZ_JBARGP010000109.1:0-6365 GCF_049798375.1 Bradyrhizobium sp. | reverse complement strand
GTTCATCACCGGGCTGCGCTATTTGCCGATCGCTGAGGCCTCCGCCACCAGCTTCGTTGCGCCGCTGTTCGTCACCGCGCTGTCGATCATCTTCCTGAGCGAGCAGGTCGGCATCCGGCGCTGGATCGCGACTATGGTGGGACTGACCGGCGTCATCGTGATCGTTCGGCCCGGCACCGGCGCATTCCAGCTCGCAGCCCTGCTGCCAATCGTCTCCGCCTTTGCCTGGGCCTGCACACTGGTGATGACGCGGGTGATGAGCGGGCGCGAGCACGTCGTCACCACGATGACGTGGACTGCGCTGGTCGGCGTCTGCGTGATGTCGGCGGTCGTGCCGTTCGCCTGGGTCACGCCGAGCTGGAACGAGGTCCTGATCGGGCTATTGGTCGGCGTCGCCTCGACCACGGGGCAATGGATCGTGGTGCTGGCGTTCCGCTATGCGGATGCCTCGGTATTGGCGCCGTTTTCCTATATCCAGTTGCTATGGGCTTCGGCATTCGGATTCCTGGTGTTCGGCGAGGTGCCGGATGCCTGGACCGTGGGCGGTGCCTCCCTTATCGTTGCGAGCGGGCTCTATACGGCCCATCGCGAGCGCGTCCGCCAGTCCCAGCTGCTGCTCATCGCAGCCGAGACCTCGCCGAATCCGTGAACCATTTGCGTCGTCATTCCAGGGCGAGGCCGCAGGCCTCGAACCCGGAATTCCGAAATTGGCTTGCGTTCAGTTCCACAATTTCGAGATTCCCGGTGCGCAATTGCGCACCTGAGGATTCGTCGCTCTCGCGACGCCCCGGAATGACGTGGTCGGGGTGGCTTGGATCACTCCCGTCACGATGCTAGGGCTTCTCCGACAAGAAACCTGCCCGGGAGAAAGCCGCCATGATCACACTGACCGCCAACGACGTGCTGCCGGAGGACGGCGCCAAGGGATCCCTGGTCGGCCGGGTCTGGCGGCCCGATGTCTCAGGCCCTGCCGTGGTCGCGGTGCGCAGCGACGGCGTGTTCGATGTCACGTCCGCGTTTCCGACCGTCACCGCGCTGTGCGAGCAGGACGATCCGGCCAAGGCACTGCGGGCCGCGACAGGCGAGCGGGTCGGCGATCTCGATGCCATCCTTGCCAATACGCCGCCCGATGCACGCGATCCGCGCAAGCCCTGGCTGCTGGCGCCGCTGGACCTACAGGTGCTGAAAGCGGCCGGCGTCACCTTCGCGATCTCGATGCTGGAGCGCGTGATCGAGGAGCGGGCCCGCGGCAACCCGGCCTCCGCGGAAGCGATCCGCAAGGAGGTCGTGCGCCTGGTTGGCGACGATTTCTCGAAACTCAAGCCGGGCTCGGACCAGGCGGCGCATCTGAAGCAGATGCTGGTCGAGCAGAACGCCTGGAGCCAGTATCTGGAGGTCGGCATCGGCCCCGATGCCGAGGTCTTCACCAAGGCGCCGACTCTGTCGTCGGTCGGCACCGGGATGGACGCCGGCCTGCATCCGAAATCGACCTGGAACAACCCGGAGCCCGAGGTCGTGCTGATGGTGTCGAGCGGCGGCAACATCGTCGGCGCCACGCTCGGCAACGACGTCAATCTGCGCGACTTCGAGGGCCGCTCCGCGCTGCTGCTGTCGAAGGCCAAGGACAACAACGCCTCCTGCGCCATCGGCCCGCTGCTGCGGCTGTTCGACGACACGTTCACGTTGGACGATGTCCGCAGGATGGACGTCGGGCTGACGGTGAAGGGCGCCGACGGTTTTGTGCTCGACGGCCACTCGTCGATCTCCAAGATCAGCCGCGACCCGACCGACCTGGTCGCGCAGACTGTCGGCCCCGTGCATCAATATCCGGACGGCTTTGCGCTGTTCCTCGGCACCATGTTCGCGCCGGTGAAGGACCGCGACGCGCCGGGCCAGGGGTTCACCCACAAGCGCGACGACATCGTCACGATCGCAGCCCCCCAGCTCGGCAAGCTCGTCAACCGCATGCGCAACAGCGACGAATGCGAGCCGTGGACGTTCGGCGTCAGCGCGCTGATGACGAATCTGGCGAAGCGGAAGGTGATTTGATTTCGGCCGTCATTGCGAGCGAAGCGAAGCAATCCAGGGCTGAAAAGGAAGACTGGATTGCTTCGTCGCAAGTGCTCCTCGCAATGACGGTGGAGAGAGCGGGCGCTAGACTCCAAATGAAAATGCCCGGGACTCGCGTCCCGGGCATTTTCATTTGTGATCGGGGCTTCGGCCAGCCCGAGCCCTTGGCGCGTTACGCCGCGCGGACCGTGTGCATGAAGTTCGCGACCTCGTGCTTCAGGCGGTTGCTTTCGCTGGCCAGCGACTGCGCGGCCGAGAGCACCTCGGAGGAGGCGCCGCCGGCTTCGGAGACGCCGCGCTGCACGTCGGCGATGCTGCTGGCGACCTGCGAGGTGCCGGCCGCGGCGCGCTGCACGTTGCTGGAGATGCCTTGCGTGGCCGCGCCCTGCTGCTCGACGGCGGACGAAATCGCCGCCGAGATTTCCGAGATCCGCCCGATGGTCGCACCGATCTCCTTGATCGCCGAGACCGAGTCCTGCGTCGCGGACTGAATGTCGTTGATCTGCTGGCTGATCTCGTCGGTGGCCTTCGCGGTCTGCTCGGCGAGCGACTTCACCTCGGAGGCGACCACGGCAAAGCCACGTCCGGCGTCGCCCGCGCGCGCGGCCTCGATGGTGGCGTTGAGCGCCAGCAAATTGGTCTGTCCGGCGATCGACTGGATCAGGTCGACGACGTCGCCGATCCGTCCCGCCGCCTGTGACAACTCGCTCATGCGGGCGTCGGTCCTCTGCGCCTGATCGACCGCTTCGCCGGCGATGCGGGCGGAGGATTCCACCTGGCGGGTGATCTCGTTGATTGAGGATGCCAATTGCTCGCTGGCCGCCGCGACCGAGTGCACGTTGGCGGAGGCCTCCTCCGACGCGCCGGCGGCGCGCTGGCTGACCTGCGCGACGGTCGTTGCCGTCCGGGTCAGTGTGGTCGAGGAGGCCTCGAGCTGATGCGCGGCGGTCGAGACCAAATTGACGATGTTGCCGACCTCGCGCTCGAACTGGTCCGCGAGGCGCCGCATGTCACCCTTGCGCTGTTCGCTCTGGCGCTGGTCGGCGGCCGCCTGTTCGGCACGCAGGCCGTTGGTCTCGATCATCGCATCGCGGAACACCTGGACGGTGCGTGCCATCTCGCCGATCTCGTCGGCGCGCTCGGCGCCCATGACCGGGGCGTCGAGCTCGCCGTTGCTGAGCGAGGCCATCCGCTGCTTGAGCACCGAGAGCGGCTTGACCACGCTGCGGGTGATCGCCCAGGCGACCGCCATCGACAGCAGCATCAGCAGCCCGATCACGATCGAGGCGGTGCGGACCATCGACCAGAACGAATTGTCGACCTCCGAGATGTATTCGGCGGACGCGATCATCATGTGCCAGGGCGCGAAGCCGCGGGTGAAGGCGATCTTGTCGAGCGGTGTCGGGTCGGTGTTGCTGCGCAGGAAGGTGTAGCGCAGGGTGCCTTGGCCCTTGCTTGCGATGTCCATCATGATGGACGCAAACGGCAGGCCGTTGGCGTCCTTGGCATCGCGCATGTCCTTGCCGATGAACTTGGAGACGCCCGGATTGGAGACGCACAGCCCGGTCACGTAGTCGTAGATGTAGACGTAGTTGGTGTGGTTCTCGTACCAGACATTGGCGTTGGCGGCGAAGAAGCGCTTCTTGGCCTCTTCCTCGGTCATCTCGCCGGCGGCGGCGGCGCGCTGGAAGCCGTCGGCCAGCTGCCAGACGGCGTCGACCATCGCATGGGCCTTTTCGACACGCTCGGTGACGAGCTGGTCGCGCGCGATCAGCAGAATGGTCGTGGCGACCATCGCCATGCAGATCGTGCCGATGATCGTCATCGCGGCCAGCTTGGCTGGAATGGCGCGGTTCTTCAGCAGCTTGAGCATTCTCGGGCTTCCACCTTCCAGGTGCGGGATAATGCGGTCCGCACGCATGTCATTGTTGGTTTCTGCCGTGGTTTTAAGATCGATTAGTTAAAACCGACTTTGTTTGTTAGGATTCGGCGGGTTTTTGTTAGGGGCTGCCGCGATTTGGCTGAGGTGAAGGCGGCTGCCGTCCATGACAGACGGCGCGGAATGTCTGTAAAAACACGGTCTCTGGCGACCTTCAGAAAGCGCGAACGGTATCAGGGGGGCTGGCGGGTGCGCTACACCCAATGCGCTCAACTGCTCCTGATCCTCTCGCGATCGCCGGGCGTAATCGCGACAATCGCGGCGCGCCGGTTTGCGATCGCCTCGTGAAACTGGATCAGCACCAGGTTGAAGGCGGCAAGATCGCCATCTTCGATCGCTCCGTCGTCGTGGCAGGCCAGCGTCTCGCGCAGGATAGCGTCGGCCTCGGTTTGCATCGCATCGAGCTCGTTCAACGACTTGGCGTTCCGCGCCGCGGTGATTGCGGCCAGCAGCCGGTCACGCTGTTCGGTGTTCTCCTTGCGCTCGTCGCGCTTGAGATAGTGCCGCAGCCAGGCTGCCACCGAACCCACGGCCGAGAGCAGCAGCACGGCGCCCCAGAGATAGTCGCTGTATTTGTCCAGGAAGGTGCGCTCGGTGCCGTCGATATAGGCTGCGGCGCCGGGATGGGCGGGCAGCGCGGCATCCTTATCGGTATCGGGCTTCTGGATCTTCTGCGCGCTCGGCGTGGTCCGGACGAGCAACGGCTTCACCGCGAACAGCTGACGGGTGAAGGCGCCGACCTTGTCCTCGGACAACGAGGCGGATGCGATGATGAGATGATTGATGCCGACGGTCTCGATCTTGTCGTCGGGCCGCTGCGGCGAGGTGCCGTAAGCACCGGTCGGAATCTCCTCAGATTCGTAGAGCGGATGCCGCTCGGCAATCGCCTCGGAGACGTCGATCGGGATGAATTTGGGCTCGCCGCGCTGATGCGCCGTGGCGGTGATCGCGTCCGCAATGGTCTTGTCGTTGAACGCGCCGACCATGGCGAACGCGTCGAGCGTCGTGTCCGCGATCATCTCCGCGATCTGCTTGGTGCCGAACTGCGCCATCGTGACCTTGTCCGGGTTGACGCCGGATTCCTGCAGCACGACGCGAAGCAGCGCGACGTTGACGGCGCCGGTGCCGATGACGCCGAGCTTGCGGCCGGCAAGATCGGTGATTTCCTTGACCCGCGGCGTGGCCTTCGCCCCTTTCGCGCGCGGCGCCGACCACAGCACCAGCACGTTGCGACGCAGGATCGCGACCGAGCGTGCGCTCGCCGGCAGCGCCAGATCGTCGCGCGTCACCGCGAGATCGGCTTGGCCTGATGCGAGCAGGGTGACGTTCTGAAGCTGGCCATCGGTCGCGACCGCCGTCAACCGGACGGGACTGTCCTTGCCGTCGAAGGCGGCCACCATCGTCCGCACCAGGATGTCGTCCTCGCTGCCGGCGGGGCCCACCGCGATCCGCAAGGCGACCGGCTGCAGCGCCCAGAACGCCACGGCCAGCACGACCGTCAGCAGCGACAGCAGGCTTGCCAGCCCAAGCAGCGCGGTGAAGCGCGGCCGGCGGCGCGGCGAGCGGTCGTTGGCTGGGGCAGGCGAATGCATCTGAAGTCCCGGGTAGCGCAGCTGCGACAACGTCGAGCGGACGCTCACGTTCATCGCCGCCGCTGCTTCGTCAGCTTTACTGCAGATTTGTGACGATTGCTGGGGAGGTGTTAGGCGCTTCCGGTTGAACGAGGGCCAAAGAAAAAGCTTTCGCTCCTGGATTGCTTCGGCCGTCGCAGGTCCGGCGATGGTCGACGATCTCGCACAAACAACAACTGCTGGTGGCTCTGAGTCCCGGCGCACGGGCCGGGACGACGTCGGATTTGGAGGCGCAGTGCAGCGGCCCTCACACCGGCAGTGCGGGCGAGTATTTCACCTGGCTCAGCGCAAAACTGCTCTCGATCGAGGCGATGCCGTCGAGCCGGGTCAGCTTGGTCTTCAGGAACGCTTCATAGGAGGAGAGATCGGCGGCGACGACGCGGAGCAGATAGTCGCGATTGCCCGTCATCAAATAGCACTCCATCACCTCGTCCCATTTCGAGATCGCCTTCTCGAACCGCGCGAGGTCCTCCTCCTTTTGCCGCGCCAGCTTGATGGAGATGAAGACCGAGACATGCAGCCCCAGCGCCTTCTGGTCGACGGTCGCGACGTAGCGGGTGATGACGCCGCGTTCTTCCAATAGCTTGACCCGACGGTGGCAGGGTGACACCGACAGCCCGACCTTGTCGGCGAGCTGCTGCATGGTGATGCGGCCGTCGGCCTGCAGGTAACCGAGGATCTTGCGGTCGATGGCGTCGAGGGCGGGCATTGGGATGAAATCCGGA
>NZ_JBARGP010000108.1:0-2683 GCF_049798375.1 Bradyrhizobium sp. | reverse complement strand
AGGAGCGGAGCGGGAGACGCGCCGGCGACCCGCCCCTTGAACATGAAGTATCCCAGACCGGCGATCCCCAGGATGACGATCAGGCCCGAATAGTCGCGGGGACCGGAAGCGGATCCGGACGCGCCGGACGACGCGGTGCTCGTTTTCACCAGATTCCGTCTCATGTCCTCGGGTAGTCTGGCTGTCTGGAAGTCCAGTTCGGCCATCGCCTTTTTTCCCAACGCCTCGTAGATCTTGCCTCTCGTCTCGTAGCCCGAGGCGTCGACCGGACTGAGCATGACCGCGCGACCGGCATCGGCAGGATTTGAATGGAGGGCCCGTTTCCGCCGACGAGAGCACCCGCCGCTTGAGGCCAGCTCGGAAGCGGTCGATGAGGACGCAGGGGGTCCGGAGACCCGTCAGCTCGACGACCGCGGACGGCCCAAGCTCGATCAGGGTCCCGAGCGGCATCCGTTCGAGGTCCAAGCCGGCGGTGGTGACGTTCTCGCCGAGGTCGCCCGCCCCAACCTTGAAGCCAGCTTGGAGGAGAGACGGGAAAAGTTCGGACGGGATCAGGTGGACCTGCCGGAGATTGGGCAGGCGGGGCCGGCGGCGTGCCAAATAGCGGTGCCGGACGAACGGGCCGGCGTGAGCGTCGCCTTCGACGCCGTGGCCTTCCACCAGGATTATGCGCTCCCGAGTTGGTTTGCTGAAGTGGTGCCCGCCATCGGTGGCGACTGCCACGACATTCCCCTCGAGTGCCAGATCGTACCCCTGGGGCATCAGGCGGCGCGGGCGAGCGAGCGCCGCTTCTGACGCAGGTAGCGCGTGAGCTCCGCGAGCGTCATCGCATTTAGGACCCGGTCGGCAGGGACACCGCCCTTGCGGGCCATCAGGACGCCCCAGTGCATGTGGTCGAGTTCGGGGATCGAGTGCGCGTCCGGATTGATGCTCAGCATGCAGCCGAAGTCGAGGGCCGCCTGGTGCCAGCGCCAGTCGAGGTCGAGCCGCCATGGATGGGCGTTGATCTCGACGACGACGTCATGCTTGGCGCAGGCCCGCAGTACCTTCTCGACGTCGATTTCGTAGCCCGGCCGCCGCTGCAGCTGCCGCCCCGTCATGTGGCCGATGATGGTGGTGTGAGGGTCGGAAATAGCCCGAAGCAGGCGCTGCGTCTGCGCTTTGCGGTCGAGTTTGAAGCGCCCGTGGATGCTGGCGACCACGAAATCGAAGCGCTCCAGAACGTCGTCGTCATAGTCGAGCGACCCGTCCGTCAGGATGTCGGACTCAATACCCTTGAGGATCCGGAAGTCCTTGCCGAAGCGCTTGTTCAGTCGATCGGCTTCCCGGTGCTGCTGCGCGATCTCCTCAACGGAGAGACCGCCGGCATAGTGGGCAGACTTGGAATGGTCCGCCACGCCGAAATACTCGAAGCCCCGCTGACGCGTGGCCTTAGCCATGGTCTCCAGCGTCTCGGTGCCGTCGGAGGCATCGGTGTGGCAGTGAAGGATGCCGCGTAGGTCCTGGTCGGTGACCAGCTTTGGGAGCTTGCCTTTCAGAGCCAGCTCGACCTCGCCCCGCCCCTCCCGGAGTTCCGGATCGATAAAGGGCAGGCCGAGAGCGCGATAGATCTCCTCCTCGTCGCCGGCGATCGGGGTCCGGCCCTTGTGTAAGCCGTCGGCCTCCAATCGCATCCCCTTCTCCGCCGCCAAGACTTGGAGTTGCTCGATATGAGCGGCGGAGCCTGTCGCGAAGAGAAGGGCAGCGCCGAAGTGCTTTCGGTCGGACAGACGGATTTGCAGTCCGCCCCCCGGCGATGGCTTCGGTGCCTTGTCGGCCTTCGGTGCTTCCGCAACGATGGTGAGATCGCCGACGAGCTCGCAGCCTCGGCGGAAGTCGCCGGCGATTGTGACCCGCTTCAGCTCGGGTCGGGATTTGCGGATCGAATCCTTGGCGTGTGCCAGCAGCGCGGCGGCACGGTGCAGGTGGAGGCGCCCTTCTCCGCTTTTCGCGATCGCCAGATTCTGCAGGATCTTGCTCTGCAGCGCGGCACCGAGCCCCTTGGCCTTCTTGATGCGATCGTCCTTCGCGGCGGCCTCCAATTCCGCCAGCGATGTGATGCCGAGGTCCTTGTAGAGCCGCAGCACCTTCTCGGGGCGGAGACCGGGCACGGCGAGCATCTCAAGCACACCCGCGGGAATTTCCTTCCGGAGCTTTTCGAGACTCGGATGAGTACCCGTCCTGTGGAGCTTGGTGATGATGTCGGCGATTGCGTCGCCTACGCCCGGGATCTCGGTGAGGCGGTCTTCGGCAACGAGGACATCGAGGGGAACGGCAATGGCCGCCAGGCTATCCGCCGCCCGGGAATAGGCTTTTGCAGGGTAGGGATTGCCGCCACGCAAGGCGGTGCGCTGCGCGTACTCTCGCAGAAGACTTGCCACAGAACGGGCATCGAGCGAAGCCATTCAGCGAGCCTCCCAGTCCGAGGTTTGCGGCGCCGCCGGAGCAAGGCGACCACCGGAGCGGTCACTTGGCCGGCGATCGAGAGAGGCCTCGAGCTTCTGGGCTGCGCGAAAGTCCTCGAGGTGCTGGACATTGGGGCCGTAGGCAGCCTCCTTCTTGAGGAGATTGTAGATCCGACCGGCCACCAGTTGCAGATGCTTCATCTTGCCCCGCGGCATGGATCTCGCCTTGCAGAGAGCTC
>NZ_JBARGP010000107.1:0-6708 GCF_049798375.1 Bradyrhizobium sp. | reverse complement strand
GCTCGCCGTCTTGTTGGCGATGTCACGCTCCTGGCTGAGCTCGGCCTCCTTCTTGGTGCGCTCGATCTCCAGCGTCTGCTGCCGCGCCTGCAGATCCTTCTGCGCGATCGCCACTTCATTGTCGCGGCAAGTCATCCCTTCGGAGAAGGCCGGAGGACGGAATCGCGCATAACGGGACGCACATACCGATATGTCGTCCGGGGAGGTGACCCGGATGGCGGCCGGCGCAAACAAAGTTGGGTGATCGTTAAGACCGCCGAACCCCCGAGGTTAAAAAGCCGCCCGTTTTCTGTGGCCGCGCCGCCAACGCCTTTGGGGCGCGAGATGCCGCGGCGAAATGGGCGCTTGTTCGGAATTCAACAGAGGCTCTATGCTCGCAAAGGCTGCATGTGAGGGGCCGCACATGACATTGCGCAGACTGAGCACGATCCTTGGGCTGATCGCGAGCCTGGTTGCGGCCTCGGCCGCGGGCGCCGATCCGGCGAAACTGAAGAGCTATAACGCCGCGATCGGCGATAGCTCGATCTCCGGCATCTCCTCGGGCGCCTTCATGGCCGTGCAGTTCGGCACCGCCTGGTCATCGGTCATCAAGGGCGTCGGCATCGTCGCCGGGGGGCCTTATTGGTGCGACCTCGCCAGCTCCGAAGACATCCTCACCGCCTTCATGCGTTCGGTCGGCCGCGCGCTCGGCGGCTGCATGAAAGGACCTGCGGCCGACCTCGACACCTCTGACTTCGTCAAGAAGGCCGACGACAACGCCGCATCGGGCGCGATCGACCCACTCGCCGATCTCAGACGGCAGCGGATCTATTTGTTTCACGGCACCAATGACGCAATCGTCGACAACGCCTCCACCGACGCGGCGGCCGCGTTCTATCGCCATTATCTCGGCGAGGCCGGCCGCAGCAACCTGTTCTATCAGACCACGATCGGCGCCGGCCATTCGCTGGTGGTGCAGCAGCAAGGGCAGGCTGATCTCGCCGCCTGCAACGCCAATCGCAGCCCGTTCATCGACCAATGCGGCTATGACCAGGCCGGCATCATGCTGCAGCACATCTATGGCCGGCGAACGCACCCAACCGTGGCGCGCTCAAGGGCACGGTGCGGCGCTTCGACCAGGCCGCCTATACCGGCACCGACATTCCGGACACGCTGAGCATGGCGGACACCGGCTATGTGTTCGTGCCGCAAGATTGCGAAGGAGGCGCGGCCTGTCGCGTCCACATCGCGCTGCATGGCTGCGAGCAGGATGCCGGCCATGTCGGCCGGCGCTTTGTCGACGATGCCGGCTACAATGCCTGGGCCGACACCAACCGTCTGATTGTGCTGTATCCGCAGGCGAAGGCGAGCGACTTGGCACCCGCCAATCCGCTCGCCTGCTGGGACTGGTGGAGCTATATCGACCATAGCGATGACTACGTCACCAAGGACGGGCCGCAGATCAAGGCGATCAAGGTCATGCTCGATGCGCTGACGTCCGGCGCGAACGGAGATGACAATAGTACGCTAAGGACGGCGATCAGCGGCGCAAGCGCAGCGGCGCCGCCCGCAAGCACCACTGCGCCGGCGCTGATGGTGATCGACACGTCCGACAGCAGCGCGGACCTCGCCTTCGATCCTGCGCCCGATACGGCCGCCTATCGCGTCTTCCGCGCCGGCGCCGACGGTGCATTCAGCGCAATCGGCGAGACCACGAATCCAAGCTTTGCCGATAACGGCCTCGCGCCGCAGACGACCTATCGGTGGCACGTGGCGATCGTGCAGAACGGCACTGAAGGCCCCGCCTCCGCCGACGTCACCGCAACCACGCACGCGATACCGCCGGCGTGCGACATGCCGGGGACGTGTCCGGTCGAAATAGGAAAATAATGTCGGCTCGCCCGTGGGCCGCAGCTACTAACCAACAGCACTAAGCTCCTATCTCGGCACCAACCGAAACACCCTGGAGCTCGATAAAATGATGTCGATCTGTTGCTTTTCGGATATCCACCTCTCCCATAGGGAGAGGTCGGATTGCGTCGCTAGATGCAATCGGGGTGAGGGGTTAAGGTCTATCGAGAGAGCAGCGCCCCCTCACCCGATCGCTGCGCGATCGACCTTTCCCGCTGGGGAGAGGTGAACCGAGGCCTTGGCTACTGCTTCGATCCAACGACAAGACATCATGCTAATCGAGCAACTCGACACTGCCGAGATCATCGACGGCGAGAAAAATCCGTTCAAGATTGTTCCGCCATATGAGCGGCGGAATCCGCACCGTCCATTGCCATACCGACTTGCTGATGTGCCACAGCACGGCCAAGCGATAATCCCGATCGAGCGCTGCGCGGTCATAGCCCGTGACGCCGTATTCGAGCAAGGACTGGTAGTAGCAATCGAGCAGCAGGCGTTCGGCCACGCTGCGGCGCTCGGGATAGAGCTGCATGGCGATCATGTAGGCGAGATCCTGCGCCGGGACATTGATGCGCCACTGGTCGAAGTCGAACACCCGCACGGCGTCGCGGCCTTCATCCTTTGGCAACAGAAAATTCCAGACATGCGCATCACCATGGGCGATGCTGACATTGCGCCGCTCGTGATATCGCTCCAGAAGCCGCGGCATCGATACGATGAAGCGATCATAGATGGCGCGCCGCTGCGGGCTCAGCCGGTCTCCGAGCTGGTCGGCGAAGCGGCGGTAATGCCCGGCGAAGACATCGCCATGCTCCGCCGTGTCCTCCCGAGAGGCGAAGCTGCCGACGGAAACGCCGAGCCGCGAATCGTCCCACCACGCCGCGTGCAGCCGCGCCAACGCGCGCACGATCGCCTCGGCCTGTGGCAGGCTCGGCGGCAGCGGCCACTCCGTGGCCAGCCGATGGCTGTCCGTCAGGTCCTCCAGCAACAGGTGCCAGACCGGCACATCCTCATCGACCGCGCCGCCGAAATAGCGCGGGACCAGGCGCGGCGGCATTAGCGTTGCGAGCCCGGAATAGAAGCCGATCTCGTGACGCCCGCTCTGCAATATCGACTTGGCAAAGGCCGGAAGCGGCACCTTTAGGATCAGGCTTGCGGGCGCATCCGGCGCCGGCCGGTCGTAGTGCAGGCCGAGCCGGATGATGCGCGACACCAGCACCTGACGATCGGCGAGGACCGTGACCTCCGCTACCGCACCGCGGTCGAGCACGCCGGCCTCACGTAGTGCGTCGGTCAGCTGTGCGGGCTCGGCCGGTGGTGGCAACGCTGTCGTCATTGACGATCTCCGTCCGGAAATGCATCGGAGCTTGGCCGCTGGCGATCGGCCGGTCAACGGCGCGGCGTCACTTGATCGGCGCCCGCGGCAGCACCGGCTCGCCGGCTTCCATCCGGTAGAGATGGTCGAGCGTGTACCAGGGCGTGCCGACATCGCGGCCGGTCGGATGCGGCTCGTCGTGGCGGACGAAATTTCCGAGCAGCGCCTTGGTCACTCCGAACTGCACGTCGCTGTCGATATGCGGATCGTTGGGATCATAGACCTGCGAGATCAAAACCTTGAAGCCTGGCTTGACGATCAGCGCATGCAGATGCGCCGGGCGATAGGGATGCCGCCCCTGCGCTTCGAGCAGACGCCCGACCACGCCGTCGGTCGGGATCGGGTAGCCGATCATCATGACCGAGCGAAACCAGAAATGGCCGTCATGATCCGTGGTGAACTTGCCACGCAGGTTCATGTCGGCCTGCTCCGGGTCCTGGTTTTCATAGAGGCCGACGGGCGAGGCGTGCCAGACATCGACCTCGGCGCCACTGACCGGCGCGGCATCGGGATCGACCACCTTGCCGCGCACGAACAGCGCAGGGCCCGGCGTATCCGAACGCACGATCGAGCCGCCGTTTGGCGTCACCGGCGAATTCAGCCGCCAGAACGGCCCGAGCAGCGACTGCGCGGTCTCGGTGTTGCCGTTGTCGCCATTGTTCAACAGGCACACCAGCGATGAGACGCCGAGCGAGCCCGCCATCAGGATCACTTCATTATGCGTGTCGGTGGTGCGCTGGCCGAGCTCGGCGATCACGGCCGCGGCTTCGCGGAATTCGGCCTCTGTCAGCCTGGTGTCGCGGACGAAGCCGTGCAGATGCTTGACCAGCGAGATCATGATCTGCCGCAGCCGCGGATTTTTGGTTTGCTCCATCACAGCCAGCACTGCTGCCGTGACATCCTGCTCGCGCGCGATGGTCATCAATTCCTCCGCCCCATCCCTCGTCATTGCGAGCGAAGCGAAGCAATCCAGGGCGTCACGCGCGATTCTGGATTGCTTCGTCGCTTCGCTCCTCGCAATGACGGCTAGAGATTACTGCACCAGCTCCAGCGCCAGCGCGACGCCCTGGCCGACGCCGACGCACATGGTGGCGAGTGCGCGTTTTCCCCCGCGCTTCTCCATGCCGTGTACCGCGGTCATTGCGAGCCGCGCACCGCTCATGCCCAAGGGATGCCCGAGCGCGATCGCGCCGCCATGCGGATTGACGAAATCGGCATCCTCGGCAACGCCGAGCTGGCGCAGGCAGGCGATGCCTTGCGAGGCGAACGCCTCGTTCAATTCGATCAGGTCGAAATCGCTGATCTTCAGGCCCAGCCGCTCCATCAGCTTGCGCACCGCCGGCACTGGGCCGATGCCCATGATGCGTGGCGGCACCGCGGCCGAGGCGAGACCGAGCACTTTTGCACGCGGCGTCAGGCCGTGCTTCTTCACCGCAGCCTCTGAGGCGAGGATCATCGCGGCAGCGCCGTCATTGACGCCGGAGGCATTGCCGGCGGTGACGGTACCGGGATTGCGCACGATCGGCCGCAATTTTGCCAGCGCTTCCAGCGTGGTCTCGGGGCGCGGATGCTCGTCCTTGTCGACGGTGACAGGGCCGGCCTTGCCGCCGGGTACCATCACCGGCGTGATCTCTTCGGCGAAATAGCCCGCGGCGATCGCCTTGCCGGCACGCTGCTGTGAGCGGATCGCGAACGCATCCTGGTCCGCACGCGAGACCTGGAATTCCTCCGCGACGTTCTCGCCGGTCTCCGGCATCGAGTCGACGCCGTATTGTTGCTTCATCAGCGGATTGATGAAGCGCCAGCCGATCGTGGTGTCGAAGATCTCGGCCGAGCGCGAGAACGCTTCGGTGGCCTTGCCCTGCACGAACGGCGCGCGCGTCATCGATTCGACGCCGCCGGCGATCGCAAGCTCGACTTCGCCGGAGCGGATGGCGCGGCCCGCGGCACCGACTGCATCGAGGCCCGACGCGCAAAGGCGGTTCAAGGTCTGTCCCGGAATCGAATCGGGCAAGCCCGCCAGCAGCAGCGCCATGCGCGCCACGTTGCGATTGTCCTCGCCGGCCTGGTTGGCGCAGCCGAAGAACACTTCGTCGACGTCGGACCAGTCGAGATTATGATGCTTGGCGACCAGCGCCTTGATCGGCGCGGCGGCGAGATCATCGGTACGCACCTTGGCGAGCGCGCCGCCGAAGCGGCCGATCGGGGTCCGCACCGCATCGCAAAGGAACACATCTCGCATCGCTCTCTCCCTGACGTCCTTGGGCTGATATTTGACCGTGAGTTGTAGGAGTGGCGGTGAGGGTGGTCAATTGACGGGAATGGAGGGAGGTATGCGTCAAGGCGGCGGCGCGCCCCTCCCCCGCACGCGGGAGAGGTTGCACCGACCGAGCCGCAGGCGTGGAAAACCGGGACAGCCATCGCAAAGCGGTAGGATGCGCCGGCCAAATTCGGTATTTTCCGCGCCATGACCATCCAGCAGCCGATCCCAGCTCCGACACCGCCCGAAGCCGCCTCCGCCCCAGAGACGGCGGCGAAGCTGACGCCGATGATGGAACAATATCTGGAGATCAAGGCGGCGCATCCGGGCCTGATGCTGTTCTACCGGATGGGCGATTTCTACGAGCTGTTCTTCGAAGATGCCGAGGTAGCTTCGAAAGCACTCGGCATCGTGCTGACCAAGCGCGGCAAACATCAGGGCCAGGACATTCCGATGTGCGGCGTGCCGGTCGAGCGCTCCGAGGACTATCTGCATCGATTGATCGCGCAAGGCATCCGTGTCGCGGTCTGCGAGCAGATGGAAGACCCGGCGGCCGCTCGCGCGCGCGGCAACAAGAGCGTGGTCAAGCGCGGCGTCATCCGCGTGGTGACGCCGGGCACCTTGACCGAAGATAATCTGCTCGATGCCCGCGCCAACAATTATCTGCTGTCGATCGCGCGCGCCCGCGGCTCCACAGGTGGCGACCGGCTCGGCCTTGCCTGGATCGATATCTCGACTTCCGAATTCATGGTCACCGAATGCGGCTTCAATGAGCTTGCCGCGACGCTCGCCCGCATCAATCCGAACGAGGTGATCGTCTCGGATGCGCTGTATTCGGACAGCGAGTTCGAGCCGGTGCTGCGCGAGCTCGCCGCCGTAACGCCGGTGACGCGCGACGTGTTCGACGGCGCCACCGCAGAACGCAGGCTGTGCGACTATTTCGCCGTCGCTACCATGGACGGACTCGCTGTGCTGTCGCGGCTGGAAGCAACCGCGGCGGCTGCCACCGTCACCTATGTCGACCGCACGCAAGTCGGCAAACGCCTGCCGCTGGCCCCTCCCGCGCGCGAGGCGGTCGGCACGACGATGGCGATCGATCCGGCAACGCGGGCCAATCTCGAATTGACGCGGACGCTCGCCGGCGAGCGGCGCGGCTCGCTGCTCGATGCGATCGACTGCACGG
>NZ_JBARGP010000106.1:0-16475 GCF_049798375.1 Bradyrhizobium sp. | reverse complement strand
TCCGTAGATTGGCCGGCCGGCTCCTCCTATGCACCCCATAAGGTGGCGGCCATCGCGCTGACCCCGGACAGAAGCAAGTACCCGGCGAGAGGATGACGCACAAAAGGGATTGACTAACCAAGGCCCGCTACAGAAGCCCGGGTGAGCGCAGCGATCCCGGGACAGGTGTCGCTAACGACCCCGGTGTCGCTTCGCTCACCCGGGCTACGTCTCGTGTTCCGCGTGCATAATGTCGTCCATCACTCCGATGGGATCCCAATGAAGTTCGCTGCGATCGCCGATATTCACGGCAACTGCCCGGCACTCGAGGCCGTGCTCGCTGACATCGCCGACCTCGGGATCACCGAGGTCGCGAACCTCGGCGATCACGTCAGCGGACCGCTGGAGGCGGCCCGCACCGCCGATCTGCTGATCGCGAGGGAGTTCCCCTCCATTCGCGGCGACCAGGACCGCATTCTCGTTGAGCTCTGGCAGGCCGGCCATTCGGCCCGCGGCGATTTCCGCCAGCTCGAGCGCCGTAACTTCGAATGGATGGCCGCGATGCCGCCCACCCTCGCCTATCGCGACGACGTGTTTCTGTGCCATGGATCGCCGCGGGACGACGCCGCCTTCTG
Organism: Bradyrhizobium sp.; assembly: GCF_049798375.1. Taxonomy (GTDB): domain Bacteria; phylum Pseudomonadota; class Alphaproteobacteria; order Rhizobiales; family Xanthobacteraceae; genus Bradyrhizobium. The sequence continues at coordinate 15,861 of NZ_JBARGP010000106.1, read as the reverse complement.
GCTCGAACACGTCGCCGATGACGGCAGCGTCCGTGCCAGCCCGATCGATTTCATCGAAGCCGGCGCTGATACCATCGACGCGCGGCTCATTCTCTGCGCGCACACCCATGTTCCGCGCGTGGTCCATCTGCGAGACGGGCGGATGATCGTCAACCCCGGCAGCGTCGGGTTGCCTGGCTATGACGGGCAGGCGCACGTTCCCTATGTCGTCGAGGTCGGCACCCCTCATGCGTGCTACGCGATCCTGGAGCACACCCGTCAAGGCTGGTGCGCGACGATCAGATACGTGCCTTATGACACCACTGCCATGGCGGCGCTGGCCCGCCGCAGCGGTATGACCACCTGGGCCACCGCGATCGCGACCGGCTGGGTCGAACGAGATAACTAGATCCGGACGTCGCCCCCATTCGCGCTGCCTGCGGGCCGTTGCGGACGTGGGAAGCATGTCCCGCCACACCGCTTTGGGGCTGAGCCTTGCTCGGATGCCCGTTGACATAGATCAAGGTCACCCCACCCTTTGGCGCTCTGGTGATGTTCAGCCGCAAATGCCGGCCCGCCACCATTCGGTTCGTAAGTGCGAGGAGGACTCCCATGCATCCCAAAAAGCGTATTCCGTGTAAGTCGACGGTTGCAGGGATTGCAGTCAGCGTCATGCTAGGGCTTGCAGGCGTTGCTCTCGATCCAGCGCCAGCCAGGGCGGTCGTGTACTGCCAATATGTTGGTTATCCGCCGAGTTGCATTGCGAGGGCTGGCGTTGTGCTCAGGCCACCGCCGGTGGCGCGGGCTGCGGTTCGTCACCACGCCGGTGGCAATTTGAATGGCGGCGTCAATCGCGTTGGACGACGGCGATAAGGCATCTGGTTGCGGGTCACGAGCCTCGGCGCGCCCGAGAAAGCGAGCGGCGACTTCGTGCCCCGTTACATCTTGTCAAAGCCGGTTCGGCCGGTTCGCACGCGTCGTGAAACGCTGCGCCAGCGCCCTGACCTGCGGCCAATGACTTCAATGCTCGCGCCGCAACATCGCTTGTCGGGCAAATCAGTTGCGCGATTTACCCGATCGGTGCGGTGGGACGATCCCAAAATAGCGACGATGGCACCGCGTCGAAAAATTCATTTCGCGAGCCGGATCAGGGTGATGTCCGCAACGCCCTCCCGAAGCTGAAAAAAATACTTTCGTATTATCAGAAATTGTGATTTTCTGACCGCATCCCGCCTCGGCAAGAGGGACGTTTCGGCCGATCGTCACGACACGTGGGGCGGGGAAGCGGTGGCCGTGATGCCTGCGCCGGACGAGCGCAAGTCTTCGCGGCGGTGAAATCGTGTGGTCCGGGCGCCCCGGTGCTGGCGCCAAAGTCGCAGTGAGACCTGCGAGTGACGGGGGCAATCAAGCCGGTCCCCGCGGAGATCACGTATAAGCCGTCAAACCATCGCGCGGGGAATGCCGGCTGTCGGCTGAACCTGTGGTGACTGCCGCCAGCTTTTTCTTTCGCTGGCGGGCCATGGGTGCGGCCAGCATCCGGCATTCCCCGCGCCCTCTTCTCATTTGGAGGGACACGACGATGGATCACTCGGACGCCATGGCGCCGCGAGAAGGCGATCGCTTGTTTTGGGGAATGCGCGGGCCAAACTCAGTCGTCATGCCCGCGCAGGCGGGCATCCAGTACGCCGCGGCTTCTCAATCGATCACGCCCCTCTCGGAATACTGGATCGTCCGCCTTCGCGGACGATGACAGCGGAGAAACCGGCGAGCGATGACGGTGGAGAAACTGGCCGCAGCGGAGCCACTAACGCCCTCACCCATTCCTGTAGGTGTAGCTGTAACCGTTGATCGCAGGCGCGCCGCCGAGATGGGCGTAGAGCACTTTCGACCCTTCCGGGAAATAGCCCTTGTGCACGAGGTCGATCATGCCCTGCATCGATTTGCCCTCGTAGACCGGGTCGGTGATCATCGCCTCGGTGCGCGCAGCGAGGCGAATGGCCTCGTTGGTCTCGGCGCTCGGCACGCCATAGGCCGGATAGGCATAGTCATTGAGGATCACGATCTCGTCGTCGCGGACCTTGCGGCCGAGCTCGACCAGTTCGGCGGTGTTGTCGACGATCTCGCGCACCTGCGCGCGGGTTTGCGCCGGCGTGCCGGAGGCGTCGATGCCGATGACGCGATCGGCGCGGTCGTCGGCCGCGAAGCCGACGATCATGCCGCCCTGCGTCGAGCCCGTGACCACGCAGACGATGATGTAGTCGAACTTGAAGCCGAGCTCGGCCTCCTGCTGGCGCACCTCCTCGGCAAAGCCGACATAGCCGAGCCCGCCATATTTGTGCACGGAGGCACCGGCCGGAATGCCGTAGGGCTTGCCGCCGGCATCCTTCACCGACTGGATCGCCTCCTCCCAACTCTTGCGGATGCCGATGTCGAATCCATCAGGCACGATGCGGCTGTCGGCGCCCATCAGGCGTGTCAGCAGGATGTTGCCGACGCGGTCATAGACGGCGTCCTCGTGCGGCACCCAGCTCTCCTGCACCACCACGCATTTCATGCCGATCTTGGCCGCGGTTGCCGCCACCATCCGGGTGTGGTTCGACTGTACGCCGCCGATCGAGACCAGCGTGTCGGCGTTGGACTCGATCGCGTCCGGCACGATGTATTCGAGCTTGCGCAGCTTGTTGCCGCCGAACGCCAACCCCGAATTGCAGTCGTCGCGCTTGGCGTAGATCTGCACCTTGCCGCCGAGCTCGGCGGTGAGCCGTGGCAGATGCTCGATCGGCGTCGGTCCGAAGGTGAGCTTGTATTTCTTGAACTTGTCGAGCCGAAGCACAGGGCATCTCGCTGCTGGATGAAATCGCCGCAAAACATAGCCTCGATCGGCCGAAAGGTGCTCTCTTTCTCGATTGGGCCTTATCTGCTTTTGTACGGCGGCTTGCACCAAGCCGAAATATTCAAGCAGGAATGCTCATAAACATGAAAGATTCAACCACCACGGTTTCTCTCGACCGGATCGACCGCAAGATCCTGCAGCTCCTGCAGCGCGATGGCCGCATCACCAACGCCGATCTCGCCGGGGCCGTGAATGTCAGCCCGGCCACCTGCCACCGGCGGACGCAACGCCTGTTCGACGACGGCTATATCCGCCACGTGCGCGCGGAGGTGGCGCCGGAGAAGGTCGAGCGCAGCGCGCTGGTGCTGGTCGGTGTCGTGCTCGACCGCTCCACGCCGGAAAGTTTTCGCACCTTCGAGGCGGCGATCCGGAAATTGAAATTCGTGCTCGACTGCCATCTGGTCGCCGGCGATTTCGATTTCTTCCTCAAGATACGCGTCCGCGATATCAGCGACTTCAACCGGCTGCACGGCGATCAGTTGATCTCGCTGCCAGGAGTGCGTCAGACGCGTACCTTCTTCGTCATGAAGGAGGTGGTGGACAATGCGCCGCTGGATTTCTGAATGGGAAGACGTGACGCGGCCGGCGGCGGCAAACGCGCCGCCGGCTCTTGTTGTGTCGTCACACCGCTCAGCCGACCGGCTTGCCGTAGTCCTCGTCGGTGACGTGCTCCATCCATGTGATGTGCTCGCCATTGAGCGATTCATGGATCGCGACATGGACCATGCCGGTGGTCGGGGCTGCGCCATGCCAATGCTTCTCGCCCGGCGGGATCCAGACCACGTCGCCGGCCTTGATCTCACGGATCGGGCCTCCCTTGGCCTGCACCCGGCCGACGCCCTGGATCACATAGAGCGTCTGCCCGAGCGGATGGGTGTGCCAGGCGGTGCGGGCGCCCGGCTCGAACGCGACCCGGGACGAGGCGACACGCGCGGGCGCCTGCGGCGTGATGATCGGGTCCTGCCACACCGTGCCAGTGAAGCTTTCGGCCGCCGCGCGGCGGGTCGGGCGCGAGCCCGCGAGATAGACATCAACCATGGCGTTGCCTCGTCCTGTTTGCTTTTGCTTGGATTACTTCTTCGACGCGGCGTAGCGCGCCTTGGTCTCGGCATTCATCGGATAGAGCCCCGGCAGCACCGCACCCTTGTTGACCTCCTCGACGATCCAGGCCTCCATGCGCTCCTGCTCCGGCGCCTCGGCCAGCACGTGCTCGAGCATCGCCTGCGGGATCAGCACGGCGCCATCCTGGTCGGCGACCACGACGTCGTTCGGGAACACGGCGACGCCGCCGCAACCGATTGGTTCGCCCCAGCCGACGAAGGTGAGGCCGGCGACCGACGGCGGCGCGGCATAGCCGTCGCACCACACCGGCAGGCCGGTGCCCATCACGCCTTCGAGGTCACGGACCACGCCGTCGGTGATCAGCGCGGTGACGCCGCGCTTCATCATGCGGGCACAGAGAATATCGCCGAAGATCCCGGCATCCGTGATGCCCATGGCGTCGACGACGGCGATGCAGCCCTCCGGCATGGCCTCGATCGCGGTGCGCGTCGAGATCGGCGACGACCAGGATTCTGGCGTCGCCAGATCCTCGCGCGCCGGCACGAAGCGCAAGGTGAAGGCCGGTCCCACCAGCCGCTTCTGCCCCGGGCGCAGTGGACGCGCGCCGCGCATCCAGACATTTCGCAATCCCTTCTTGAGCAGGACCGTGGTGATGGTCGCGGTGGTGATGGTGGACAGGGTTGCGGTCGCTTCGGGGGAGAGGGACATCTTTGGACTTCGGCTCCGATAGGAAGGGGTAAAGCAAGACGCGCATCTTGCGGCGCGCGGCGTCAGCGTCAAGGGGCGGGCCATGCCATCACCGCATGGTGTGATCGGCTGCCCGATAATGCCGGCTTATCGCAGCACATCGCTTTAATTTATTGAATTATCGAGAGATTTTCGTGAACGCCAATTTCCATCGAGAACGAAAACCGCTACAGCAGGTGACATCGTTTGCTGATGTCTTCGAGGCCATGGCCGACACTCTTCCCCCTCCCCGCCTGCTGCCGTCCGGCGATAGCGCCGTGACCGTCGAGTTCAGCCGCACCATTGATGACGCCGCCAATCGCAAGGTGCTGGCGCTGGACCGTGCGCTGGCGAAGGCCGCGATATCAGGCATCACCGAGACGATCCCGACCTATCGCTCGCTGCTGGTCCATTACGATCCCTCCGCGGTCGATTACGACACGCTGGGTGCGCAATTGCTCGCGCTGGCGACACAGTCACTATCGCTCGAGGCCAAGACCCGGCGCTGGCGCGTTCCGGTGCATTATGGCAGCGAGGATGGCATCGATCTCGAGGACGCCGCTAAGACCCTGAACCTCACGCCTGACGAGGTCGTGGCCCGCCACGTGGCGGGGCGGTATCGCGTCGCGATGATCGGCTTCACACCGGGCTGGTCCTATCTGTCGGGCCTCGACCCATCGCTGCAATTGTCGCGGCGACAGAGCCCGCGCCTGCTGACGCCGGCCGGCATGATCGCAATCGGCGGCATCCAGACCGGTATCCAATGTCTCGCCGCGCCGAGTGGCTGGAACATTCTTGGCCGCACGCCGATCCGAACCTATCAGCTGCACCGCAAGCCGACCTTCCTGCTGGAACCCGGCGACGAGGTCTCCTTTTACACCATCGATGCCAAGACCTTCGCCGACCAGGAGAAGGCCGCCGAGGCCGGCGAGATCGTCGCCGAACAGGTGGCCGCGTGAGCACCCTCGTCGTCACCAGCATCGGCCCGGCCAGCTCGGTCCAGGATGGCGGCCGCTTCGGCGCCCAGCGCTATGGCCTCACGCCATCGGGCGCGATGGACAAGCTGTCGCTCGCCGCCGCGAACAGCCTGGTCGGGAATGTGCCTTTGTCCGCCGCGATCGAGATCGGCCCATTCGGCGCTGTTTTCACCGCCAAGGGCGGCGCGGTGCGCGTCGCGCTTGCGGGCGCACCGCGGCCCGCCGACATCGCCAAGCGTCCGGTCGAGTTCAACACGTCAGTGACGCTCGCCGACGGCGAGACGTTGACGCTCGGCTTCGCGCGCGTCGGCTCGTTCAGCTATCTCGCGATTCAAGGCGGCATCGAGGGCGAAGCCATCTTCGGCAGCCTGTCGGTGAATGCGCGTGCCGGGCTCGGCAGCCCTTATCCGCGGCCGCTGCAATCGGGCGATACCTTCGAAGCCCAACCGGCCGCCGATGCGCCGGAGCGCCAGATCTCATTGCCGCCCACATCGAACGGACCGATCCGCGTCGTGCTCGGACCGCAGGACGACGAGTTCACCGACGAGATGACGGCCCTGTTCCTCGACAGCGAGTGGAAGATCTCGGCGACCAGCGACCGCATGGGCTATCGCCTCGAAGGCCCGGCGATCCGGCATTTGCATGGCCACAACATCGTCTCCGACGGCACCGTCGAGGGCAGCATCCAGATCACAGGCAGCGGCGCGCCGATCGTACTGATGGCGGACCGCGGCACTAGCGGCGGCTATCCCAAGCTCGCGACCGTGATCACGGCCGATTTCGGCCGGCTGGCGCAGACGCCTGTGGGCACCGGCTTCCGTTTCAAGGCTGTCACGATGGCCGAGGCGCAGGCCGAGGCACGGAAGTTCAAGCAACTCATTGAACGCATGCCTGATCACGTCAGCGACATCGAAAACGTAGAGCTTCGGCTCGAGGCGCTGATGAGCGCCAATGTCGCGGGCCATGCGCTCAGCGCCACCGATCCTGCGACGTGGCAGGCAGTGACATCGGACTAACAAGAACAGCGGAGACGCTCATGACCACCATCGATCTCAACTGCGATCTCGGCGAGAGCTTCGGTCCCTGGGAAATGGGCAATGACGCCGCCATGATCGAGCTCGCGACCTCGGTCAACGTCGCCTGCGGCTATCACGCGGGCGACGCCGACATCATGCGCAAGACGGTGGAGATGGCCAAGGCGCGCGGCGTCAGCGTCGGCGCACATCCCGGCTATCGCGACCTGCACGGCTTCGGCCGCCGTCCGGTGCCCGGCATGAAGGCCTCGGAGATCGAAAACCTCGTCGCCTACCAGATTGGGGCGCTGCAGGCGATCGCGACCACCGCCGGCCACAAGGTGACGCATGTGAAGGCGCATGGCGCGCTCTCCAACGTCGCCTGCGAGGATGACATGACCGCGCAGGCGATCGCGAATGCGATCAAGGCGGTCGATCCGAAGCTGATGTTCGTGGTGCTGGCGAATTCCAAGCTGGTCGCGGCCGGCGAGAACGCCAACCTGCCGCTGGTGCATGAAGTCTTCGCCGACCGCGCCTATGGCGATGACGGCCTCTTGGTGTCGCGCAGCAAGCCCGGCGCAGTGCTGCACGATCCGAAGGTCATCGCAGAGCGCGTGGTACGGATGGTGCAGGACGGCGCGGTGGTCTCGGTCACCGGCAAGGTGATGAAGATGCGCACCGACACCGTCTGCATCCATGGCGACACCGCCGGCGCCGTCGAGATCGCCCGCGATGTCCGCAAGGCACTCGACGCCGCCGGCATCAAGGTGGGGCCCTTCAAGACGGGGAACTGATCAATACACGTCCTGCTGGAACCGGCCCTTCTTCTTGAGCTCGCCGACAAAGGCGATGGCCTCGTCGGTCGAGCGGGCGCCGAACTGGGCGATGATGTCGACCAGCGCACGCTCGACGTCCTTAGCCATCCGCTTCGCATCGCCGCAGATATAGAGATGCGCGCCTTCGGCCAACCAGGTCCACACTTCCCGACCGACCTCGCGCATGCGGTCCTGGACGTAGAACTTCTTGGCGCCGTCGCGCGACCAGGCCAGCGACATCCGCGTCAGCAGGCCCGCGGTCTTCAACGCGTTGAGCTCGTCCGAATAGAAGAAGTCGCAGTCGCTGCGCTGATGGCCGAAGAACAGCCAGTTCTTGCCGGGCGCGCCGGTCGCCTTGCGGTCGAGCAGGAAGGCGCGGAACGGCGCCACGCCGGTGCCGGGGCCGACCATGATGATCGGCGTCTTGGGATCGGCCGGCAGCGCAAAGCCGTGAGCCTTCTGCACGTAGACCTTGAGCTTGTCGCCGGGATTGATGCGCTCGGCGAGGAAGGTCGAGGCGAGCCCGAGCCGCTTGCGCTTGTTGATGACGTAGCGCACGCAGTCGACCGTCAGCGACAGCCGGCCCGGCGTTGCGTTATGCGACGACGAGATCGAATAGAGCCGCGGCTGCAGCGGCTCCAGCGCCTCGACGAAAGCTTCCGGATGCGGCCTGACGCCGGAGAACTTCTGCAGCGCCGCCATGACGTCGAGCGTAGCAGCATCGCCATCGGGATCCTCGCCTTGTGCCAGCGCTCGGGCCTTCTCGCGCTGCTTGCCGCCGGTGATGAACGAGATCAGCTCGAACAGCGTATCGGGCGCCGGCGCCAGCGATACGTCCTCGATCAGGCAGTCGCGCAGGGTCTTGCCGCGGACCTTGGTGGTGTGGGAGGCGCCGAGCAGCGCGATGATCTGATCGGCCAGACCGATGTCGTTCTTGCCGAAGATGCCGAAGGAATCGCCGACCACGTAGTCGAGGCCGCATCCTTCCAGATCGAACTCGATGTGCCAGGTCTCCTTCTCGGACCCTTTTTTATTGAGCAGGCGCCGCGACAGGAACGTCGCCTCGACCGGATTGTCCCGCGAGCGGCCCGGCTCGGTCACCACCACGGAGACGGCCGCAGGCGCCGCCTGCTGCGCGGCTGGCTTGGCGGCGGCCGGTGCCTTGTCAAGATCCTCATAGAGCGTCTTCAGCATCCGCGCGGTTTCCTTGCCGCCGGGGACGCAGAGGTTGAGCCGCGCTTCGCTGCGATCGGCGATCGCCTCCGAGTAGTCGTTGCAATTATAGCCGCACTGGCCGCAATCCTGCTGCGCCATCGCCGCCATCATCTTGCGTCGCAAGGGCCGGCCTTCGGCGAGCTTCATGCGATCGGCGATCGGCATGGTCTGGTCGTGCCAGGGCGCTTCGCCATCATCGCCGTCGCCCGTGGAGGACAGCATCGCCGCATTCTGCTCCGCCGAGAGCGGCGTCGAGCCGTCGATCCCGAGCGCGCCCGCCAGGAAGCCGTTGAGCCAGGACCGCTGGGCATCGGAGAACGGCGCGCCCTGCGGGATGATGTCGATCTTGGCGGGAGGCGTGATCTGGTTCATGCGGACACCTGTTCATCGGCGAGCTTGCGCAGCGTTTCACCGTCATGGCGGCGTGCGAAGGTCAGGAACGGTTCGTCGGGAGCGGCGCGGTGGGCGAGATAGGCTTTCAGCAGCCCCTCGACCGTGCGCGGCGCGTCTTCAGCCCTGAGGTCGTGATAGACCTCCTGCCCGATCTCAGCCTGCGATCCGAAGCCGCCGCCGGCGAACAGATGATAGCCTTCGACGGTTTCATCACCTTCTCCTACGGGCACCTTTGCGGCGATCAGGCCGATGTCGCTGATGTAGTGCTGCGCGCAGGAATGATGGCAGCCGGTCAGATGGATGTTGAGCGGGGTGTCGACATCGACCCTGCTCTCGCACCAGTCGCCGATCTCGGCGGCATGGCGCTTGGTGTTGGATGCCGCGAACTTGCAGCCGGCATTGCCGGTGCAGGCAATCAGTCCGGCGCGGATCTGCGAGGCCTCGGTGGACAGCCCGAGCTGCGCGATCGCAGCCGTGGCCAGCGCGACGTTCTCGTCGCCCACGCCCGAGATCAGCAGGTTCTGCCACACCGTGAGCCTGATCTCGCCGTCGCCGAGGTCCTGCGAGATCTTGGCAAGGCCGCGCATCTGGTCGCTGGTCAGCTTGCCTACCGGCAGCACCACGCCGAGCCAGTTCACGCCTTCCTGCTTCTGCCTGTGCACGCCGATATGGGCCATGCGATCGGCTTCGGGCCGCGGCTCGATAGCGTCGTCCGGCACGCGGGCGAGCTTGCGGCCGAGCTTGGCTTCGACTGCCTCCATGAATTTGTCGACGCCCATGGTGTCGAGCACATATTTGAGCCGCGCCTTGAGCCGGTTGGTGCGGTCGCCGGTTTCGATGAAGAGGCGCACGATGGCATCGGCCACATTGGTCGCGTCCTCGGGCTTCACCACGATGCCGGTCGGCTTGGCGAAGTCCTTGTGCCCGGTAATGCCGCCGACGCCGAGCTTGAACCAGACGCCGGCCTCGACGCCGAAGCCGTCCTTCACCTCGACCGCGGTAAACGCAATGTCGTTAGTGTCCTCGAGTGCGGCGATCTTGCCGCCGCCGTCGAAGGCAACGTTGAACTTGCGCGGCAGGCCGTAGAGCGAGCGGTCGTTGAGGATGTGATAGTGCCACTCGCGAGCGTAGGGCCGCGTATCCAAGAGCTCCTGCGGATCAATGCCGGCGGTCGGCGTGCCCGTGACGTTGCGGATGTTGTCGGCGCCGGCGCCGCGCGCGGTGAGGCCGAGCTCGGTCAGGCCTTCGAGGAAAGCGATGCTGTGCTTGGGCGGGATTTCGCGCATCTGCAGATTGGCGCGCGTCGTGACATGGCTATAGGGACCGCAAAGCTGTTCGGTGAGGTCGGCAAGGCCCGACAACTGCCAGTGCTTCATGATGCCGTTCGGGATTCGCAGCCGCGCCATGTAGGAGTCCTGCGCCGGCGCGACCCAGAACAGTCCATGGTAGCGCCAGCGGAAATTGTCGGCCTGCGACGGCGCGGCATCGTTGCGCGCCTGCTCTTTCAGCCGTTCATAGGCATCGAAGGGATGCAACTCGCGCTTGAACTTCTCCTGGTCGGCGAGCTTCTTGCCCGAGGCGGTGACCTTGTCCTGCGCCTTGATATGGATCGCATCCGGCCCGGTCGGCTCGGCCGCGGTGGCGCTCGGCGCAACACCCAGGCCACGGCCGGCCAGGCTGACGCGCAGGCCTGCCGAAAGCCCCTCCAGATAGCGCTTCTGTTCGTCGGAGAAGTCGACTGCCAGCGTCTCGATTTTCATGCGTACAACGAAGCTCCTGTGCCACGACTGTCGCGGCGTCAAAGGACGTATTGGGAGCCATCATCAGGAGCCGACCGGCATTGGCGCCGTTCACTCCCTCCGGGTGCTCCGACCAGCTTCGTTGCTGCGGAAATCCATCAGGGATTTGCGGACGGCGCCGTCTGTGGCGGCCGACCGCAATGCAACATACAAGTTGCGTGCCAGCTCCGATCTTCTGAAAATCTAAGGGAATCCAAAGGTATGGAGCGAGGGGCTGAGACGGCCCGGCGCGGACATGCCGCGAAAAGCAGGCAGATTGCTTACATGTTGGGCTGAATCTACGATTGTTTATAAATTGAGCAGAAGGATTAAGCCTTCCAACGGCCGATCGTAAAGGCGTTCAGATGGCCGATAATATCGGCCGGATCGAACGGCGGCCCGGCAAAGGCCCCGATGCCATCCTTGGCAGCCCCGGCGCTGGTCGCGGGACCGAGGATGGCCTCGTAGATGTCCTGCCGGAACACGCCCATCGCCGTACGCAGCGCGTCCGCACTCAGCGGCGTTTGGCCCCAGCGCACCATCTGCGCGTAGAGCCAGGCTGCCTGCACGGGATCGGGCCGCGCCGCCCCCTCCCGTCCGACCAGTATGTAGCGGTCGCTCTCGCGCACGGTACCATCAGACGAAATCTTAAGCCGACCATCCAGCGTGCGCTGGATCATTTCGGCGGTCACACCGACGCGCTCGGGCCGGGCCAGGATGGCTGCGGCCTCGGCGTGGTTCTGCCCGATGAAATCAGCGGCGCGGGCGCAGGCACGCACCAACGCCGCAACGACATCAGGATTTTTCTCGGCCCAGTTCTGCCTGAGCGCCAGCACCTTCTCAGCCGCATGTCCGAAAATGTCAGACACGAAATGCAGGATATGGCCGCGGCCCTGATCGACCGCGATCGAATTCCAGGGCGCCCCGACGCAGAAGCCGTCGACATGGCCATTGGCGAGGCTGTCGACCATGAAGGGCGGCGGCAGCACCACCAGCCGGACATCCTCATCCGGATCGACGCCGCCTGCCGCCATCCAGAACCGAAGCTGGTAATTGTGGGTCGAGAACGGAAAGGTCATGGCGAAGGTCAGCGGCTCGGCGCCGGCCGCGCGCCGTCTGGCGACCACCCGCGCCAGCGCCAGTGCGGTCGCCATTGGATCGAAACGATCGCCTTCGAGGTACGCCATCAACTCGGCATGCAGCGCCAGCGATACGGTGATGGCGTTGCCATTGACGCCGAGATTGAACGGAGCCGCGATCGGCACCTTCACATGCCCGATGCCGAGGCTGGAGGCGATCGCGACCGGGGCCAGCAGATGCGCGGCATCGAATAGCCCGATATTGAGCTTGTCACGCACATTCGACCACGACACTTCGCGCACCAGGGTCACATCGAGGCCCTCGGCCGCGGTGAACCCGTTGTCGACGGCGACGATCAGCGCGGCGGCATCGACCAGCGGAATGAAGCCTATGCGAAGCGCGCCCGTCATTTCAGGATCTCCGACGCGGTCAGGATCGACTGCGCGATCTCGCCGATCTTCTTCTTCTCGCGCATCGCGGTGGAGCGCATCAGGACGTAGGCCTCCTCTTCGGTGAAGCCCTTCATCTTCATCAGAATGCCCTTGGCGCGGTCGATCACCTTGCGATCCTCCAGCGCCGACTTCGCCCGTTCCAGTTCGTCCTGCAGCTTGGAGAAGGCATTGAAGCGAGAGATGCAGAGATCAAGAATGGGTTTGATGCGCTCCTTCTTGAGGCCGTCGACGATATAGGCCGAGACGCCGGCCTCGACGGAAGCCTGGATCGAGGCGGCGTCGCTCTGGTCGACGAACATCGCGATCGGCCGGCGCACCGCGCGACTGACCTGGAACATCTGTTCCAGCACGTCGCGGCTCGGATTCTCCAGGTCGATCACGATCACGTCGGGATCCAGCGCGTAAATCCGCGTCAGCAGGCCCTGCATTTCGCTGATATGCACGACGCTGGTAAAACCGGCCTCCCGCAGCCCCTCTTCCAGGATCGCCGCGCGGATCGGGCTTTCATCGGCAATGACGATTTTGGGAGACTGCTCGGCGTTCATCGATAACCCGGTCTTCAGCCATTCCTCCATAGCACGCTCTATTCGGCCTCAAAGCCTTGTCTTTATGGGCAATTCGGACTAGCTCACGCCTATTCATCAGGCAGATTCAGATATGTCGCAGGCCGCCGCGCCCAAAATCAGCTTTGTCTCGCTCGGATGCCCCAAGGCGTTGGTGGATTCCGAGCGCATCATCACGCGGCTGCGTGCGGAGGGCTACGAGCTCGCCCGCAAGCACGACGGCGCCGATGTCGTCATCGTGAACACCTGCGGCTTCCTCGACAGCGCCAAGCAGGAATCGCTGTCGGCCATTGGCTCAGCCATGGCCGAGAACGGCAAGGTCATCGTCACAGGTTGCATGGGCGCGGAGCCCGAGGCGATCGAGCAGGCCTATCCGGACGTGCTGTCGATCACCGGGCCGCAGCAATATGAGAGCGTGCTCGATGCCGTGCATCGCGCGCTGCCGCCGGTGCACAACCCGCATCTCGACCTGGTGCCGCCGCAGGGCATCAAGCTGACCCCGCGCCATTACGCCTATTTGAAGATCTCCGAGGGCTGCAACAACCGCTGCAGCTTCTGCATCATCCCGAAACTGCGCGGCGATCTGGTGTCGCGCCCGGCCGCCGACGTGCTGCGCGAGGCCGAGAAGCTGGTCGCCGCCGGGGTGAAGGAGCTGCTGGTGATCTCGCAGGACACTTCGGCCTATGGCGTCGATGTGAAGTATGCCGAGAGCACGTGGAAGGACCGCCCGGTCCGCGCCAAGTTCATCGATCTGGCGCGCGAGCTCGGCGAGCTCGGCGCCTGGGTGCGGCTGCACTACGTCTATCCGTATCCGCATGTCGACGAGGTCATGGGCCTGATGGCCGAGGGCAAGGTGCTGCCCTATCTCGACATTCCCTTCCAGCACGCCAGCCCGAACGTGCTGAAGGCGATGAAGCGCCCGGCCGCCACGGACAAGACGCTCGACCGGATCAAGGCCTGGCGCGCGCAATGTCCAGATCTCGCATTGCGTTCGACCTTCATCGTCGGCTTCCCCGGCGAGACCGAGGCTGATTTCCAATATCTGCTCGACTGGCTTGACGAGGCCGAGATCGATCGCCTCGGCTGCTTCAAATATGAGCCGGTTGCAGGCGCCACCTCCAACGCCCTGCCCGATCAGGTTGCTCCCGAGCTGAAGCAGGAGCGCTGGAATGCGCTGATGGCGCGGCAGCAGAAGATCTCGGCGCACAAGCTGAAGCGCAAGGTCGGCACCCGCCAACAGATCATCATCGACGAGGTCGGTCCCACCGTCGCCAAGGGCCGCACCAAGGCCGACGCGCCTGACATCGACGGCGCAGTCTATCTCTCGAGCCGGCGCCCGCTGCGCGTCGGCGAGATCGTCACCGCCAAGATCGAGCGCGCCGACCAATACGATTTGCATGGCTCGGTCGCAGGGTTTTAACCCGGCACGCCCTGACAAATTTAGTGCGTGCCGTTGGCGGCCGAACGGACCGCCCAGAGCTTGAGCAGCCGGTGTGATTCATCGGTGGTGAGCGCGGCGTATTTGCCCCTTAGCTTGGCAATCTCGTCCGCATTGGTCGCGCCCGACATGAAGCGGCTGTCGAGCACCGCGGTCACCGTCTCCCATTGCAGGCCGGCGGCCTTGCAGGGCACGAGAATGCCGTCGCTGCGCAGGCTCTGCATCAGCGGCCGCACCACCTCGACGCTGGCATGCGCCAGCTCGGCGAGAACCGCGGTGGTCTCCTCATAGCGGTGTTGTTTGGCGAATTCGAGCAGCACGGCCTCAGTGAGCTTGCCTTCCTTCTTCAGCCGCGCCGCCATCAGCTTGGCGCCGGCGAAATCGCGCGCCCGCGCCATTTCGCGATCGGTCTCGACCGTGGCGACATCGATGGCGCTGCGAATTTCCTCGTAAAGATGTGGCGGCGCCCGCGACAGCAAGCGGGCCTTGACCGCCTCGGCGGCGCCGCGCAGCAAGCGTCGCCGCAGCTCTGCCGGCAGATCGGCCCGGATTCCCGCCTCGACCGTCAGCTCGGCATCCCCCAGCGCCTCGCGAACGACAGCGGCAAAGCCGGCCGCCGAGAACCGTGCGCCGGGATTCTTAATCAGGCGCAGCCGAACGCTTCGGTGCCCGCGCTTCAGCAATTCATCGCTGACGAACTCATGCAGCCACCAACGCCCGGCGATCGCCAGCAGATGCTGCTCGCTCTTGGTGCGCGCGACCTCGATCAGCTCGTCGACGCCGAGCTTTGCTGATTCCGACAGCACCGGCCGCGCAATGGAAATCTCGTCGTGATGCGCGAGCCTGCGGATCACCGAGCTCGGCGCCTGCGACACCGGCGCCAGCTGCGCGCTCAGCTCCGCAAGCGCGATCCGCGCGCTGACATCGACCAGCGCGCGCAGCTCGATCGTGTTGACGAGGCGCTCGAAAATGTCGGCGAACAAAGCGTGCTGCTCGAGGTCGAAGCTGGCCGCGGAGGCGACGAACAGGGCCGTGACCCGCTCGGCCATCTCGCAGCAGCGTTCGGCGGAGCCGCCGGCAATCGCCGCCGCCACCTGATCGACGATCGTGAGGTTGGGGTCCAACATCGCTCGTCCTGAGCGCTCAATTCCAGTTGACGCGCAAAAGTAAAGGCGGAGCCTAAAGGTTTGGTAAAATTGCAAATAAGACGGCGGTCGTAGGAGTACGGCCCGCGCTGTCCGGGCCGCGAACGGGTAATACCCGCCGCCATCGGGCCCGAACGGGATCTTGACACCGCTGGTTTCGTCCCTGTATGGCTCCAACATGATCTCTGATCGGACCAACCGCCGCGCCGCCGCATGCCGTCGTCACCGTCGTGACGATGCCGGGGCGCGCCATGTCCGAGGACGATGCTGATCAGCTAAAACGCCATCAGCTTCTGGTTTTCGAGAAGGCCGCTCCCTGAAAGGAGCGGCCT
>NZ_JBARGP010000105.1:0-4496 GCF_049798375.1 Bradyrhizobium sp. | reverse complement strand
CCAGCGAGGACCCCAGCATCAAGTTGGCGGTTGCCGCGGTGACGCCGAGACGGGCGGCGCCGCGCATCAGATCTCGACGGCTGACACGACCAGCCGCATAGGCGTCGAACAGATCCTTAATTCTGTCAGTCATGTTTCACTCCCTTTGCTTTTTTCTGCGTTTTGACGCGACGGCCTGTGCCGTTCTTTTTGTCGGGAACAACCGCACCCCGCTCATCGACGAGACGGCGCGCGGTGAGTTCATCGGTGATGAGTCCTTTCAAAAGTCCGCTGGCCAATGCGGCGCGGATGCCTTCGACCTTGCCCGGCCCTCCTGCGATCGCCACGATGTTGCGGCCACGCAGATCCCGCGGCGACAGCGAGATCGACCGGCTGGACAATTCGGTCTCGACGATGTTGCCGTCGGCATCGAAGAAATGCCCGAGCATCTCGCCGGCGACGCCGGCACGCTCGAGCTCTGCGACCTCGTCGGGCCGGATCATTCCGGTCTGCACCAGCGATCCGCTCGGCCGCGCCTCGCCGATGCCGACCAGCATCAGGTCCGCCCGCCGCGCCAGATCGAACACCGCCGAGATGCCAAGTTGCGCGAGCAGCACCGCGCGGTCCGCGGCGCTGTTGGCATAGAGCGGGACCGGCATCAGATAGGCTTCGCTGTCGGTCCGCTCGGCAATGAGATGAATGACGTCAAACGGGCTCGCCGAGAATTTCCGGGTCAGGCCGCCGAGCAGCGACACGAATTTGACTTCCGATGTCGGCATCGTCGGCAAATGCCTGACGACAGCAGCCAGAGTACGGCCATGGCCGATCCCGATGATCTGGCCCGCATCACGCTGCAGGACCGCATGGAGGTAGCTCGCACCTGAGAACGCCAAGGCCTTGAGTGGCAGGCCGGGCTCACCGAGATCGGGCGTCACCTGAACCGTGTCGAGCTGGAACCGCTCTTTGAGTGCTTCCTCTGATTTGACACAGTCCGCCACGGCCCCGTCGACGAAAATGCGGATCAGGCCTTCGCGCCCGGCACGCGCGATCAGCCGGTGCGCCTTGATGGCAGGAATGTTGAGGCGGGACGCGATCTCTCCCTGGGTGAGTCCGCCGGCGTAGTGCAGCCAAGCGGCCCGCGACGCGAGGCTCGCATCGTCATCAAACGGCGAAACGGGCCGATCGCTGGCGCTCACATCTCCACCCTGTAATTTTTTTCAGCAAGCGTAAATTTTCACACGAGCGTTCACCTGTCAATCATGGGCTGCGATTTTGCAATGCGAAAATGCGTCCCCGACCGCGCGTTGGCCGCAAGCGCTGCGATTGCGGCACCAAGCCTTGCTGGCGCTCAGTCTATCAGCGCCAATCACCATCTCGGAAAAGCTAGTTAGATGCGATCATCGACGTGGTGATGCGCGAGGCCGTATTGGCCTGCAGCCTTGCGGTCGTGCACTGATGATGTTTCTCCGTCCGATCCTGGCCGGCACCGCGAGCTGGAAAGCTGGTTGCCGGTCCCAGCCGTCGCTGCAGGCCTGATCGCCGTCCTTTGCCGAAGCCGGCAGCTTCCGCCGGCCAGCGACCAATGGGCGAATTCGCGCTTGCTCGGCTACGATGGCGACAGCCCGCAGGACCTGTAGGACAAGATCGACCGCGTGCGCTCCGGCCCTTCTGGCCATCGAGTGTGAGGCTGCCCCCAAGCTGGCGCGCGATCAGTGCATGCTGCAGTGCTTATCGGGCCAAAATCGCGAAGCGCAGACGACCGCAACTTTTGGCGAACATGATTAAAAACGCTCGTGAGCGGCACCACTCGTTACCCTCAATGCGGAGCCGATATGTTTGAAACCTGTCGTGATTCCGTTCGTATCTGGTCTTCTGGAAACAACCACGTTGACTAGATGCCCCGCACAACGCTGATTGGACGTTCGTCCGCCAATTCGGCCGACGACAACGCGACGATGCACGACTTCATTCGCGTTTTGGTCGAAATTGCCACCGCAGATTGTTCAGCCGAGCAACTATTCGCTGACGATGCGCTGAACGACTGCTTGCGCCTGATCCTGGCAAAGAATCGCGGCCTGCTCGATTTGGGTGGAACGCCATGGCCCGAAGATCTTCTGACGCAAGTGGCGCGATCCCACTTCACCGCGCTACGCATGGCACAGCGGCATTAGGCGTGCCGATGTCAGCTGCCTGCCGACGTTGCCGGGATCGACAAGCGCCAGCCTGCTGAACCATTCTCACCTTGCCGACGTGAAAGCGAGCCGGCTTATTCACGATGCCGCCGACAATACGTACATTAACGCATGTTGGCGACAACACTTTCGCGCGGACATATGCATTGATGATGTCGCGCGGCCCCGCGATTCCCCTATAAAGCAACCAAACGGATCCCGATGCGACGCAAGAAGCAGAGCGAATCGCCGCATGGCGGAACAACCGACGACAATGCTGCGCTGACGGAGTTCGTTCGCGCCTTGGTCGAGCTGACGGCTGCCGCCTGCTCTTCCGAGCAATTGTTTGCCGATGATGCCCTGGATGGCTGCTTGCGGCTCATCCTGGCAAAGAACCAGGCCTTGGATCATTTTGGCCGAGCGCCATGGCCTGAAGGACTCGTGGTGCAGGCAACACGATCTCAGCTCGATCGGTTACGTACCGCAAGACTACATTGAGGATGTCGACGTCGACCACGCCCCGGTCGGCTGCACCAGTGCCTTCGGCCGCTCTGCACGAGCTCCGACAATGCCTCGGTCTCCGTCGATGATCTGCCGCCCAACATAAAATGTCGGCGGGGGCTTCCCCGATCAGGCCCATCGTGCCGGCGCACGACATGTGCGGTTGCGCGCAATATGCCGCAACGCCTTTCGTGATCGAAGGAACGTTCCTTCTCACCTGCTCGTTCTGTCTTTGAAGACAACAATGAGCGCAATCGAGGCGATGGTGAGCAGGCGCACCAATCCATATGGTTCCGAATCGTCGAGCCGCTGGGCCGTGGCGTCACTCCTGGCCATGCTCGGCGTTGCCCTCGCATCCGAATACCTCTTTCCACAGGCGCCGGACAGCTCGCTTGAGGCTCGGCCGGGCCACACCATTGGAAAGCAGGGCCAGGAAGCTGACGATCACGGACGCCAGGCGGCGTCGCCATCGGAGATTCCCGCGCGTGGCTGGAAGGACATTCTGCTGCGTGCCTATGCGAACATATCGAAGCACCGGATCCTGGCCCTTGCGGCAGGCATGACCTACTACAGCATCTTGGCCATCTTTCCAGCGCTTGCCGCACTGGTCGCGATCTACGGCCTGTTCTCGGATCCGTCGACCATTGCGCGCCACCTCGATCAACTCGGTGGATTTCTGCCCGGCGGCGCCATCGAAATTGCACGCGATCAACTCACACGCGTCGCCTCCAAGGGCTCTCAAACGCTCGGATTGACCTTCGTGATCGGGCTCGGTACCTCGCTGTGGAGTGCAAACGCGGCGATGAAATCGCTGTTCGACACACTCAACATCGTCCACGGCGAAGACGAGAAGCGTGGCTTCGTGACGTTGAACGCGATCTCGCTCGGCTTCACGATAGGCGGCGTGCTTTTCATTCTCGCGGCACTCGGCTCGATCGTCGTGGTCCCCGTCCTGCTCAAATATATCGGCTTGTCCAATGCGGGCGACCTGCTCGTCCGCGTCGGCCGCTGGCCGGCGATGTATCTGGTCATCGCATTCGCGCTCGCCGTCATCTATCGGTACGGTCCAAGCCGCGAAACGGCGCGATGGCGCTGGATCACCTGGGGCAGCGCCATCGCCGCCCTGCTCTGGCTCGGCATCTCCGGGTTATTCTCCTGGTACGCGGCCAATTTCGGCAAGTTCAACGAGACCTACGGATCGCTCGGTGCCGTCATCGGCTTCATGACCTGGCTGTGGATTTCTGCGATCGTGATTTTGTTGGGCGCGGAAGTCGACGCCGAAATGGAGCATCAGACCGCGCGCGATACCACGACGGGATCGCCGAGGCCGATAGGCGGACGGGGGGCACGCGTCGCAGACACCGTCGGTGCGGCGCAGGGATAAGCCGCTCTGCCCGGAAACCGGTTCTCATCTCGATGTGAGATAAGAACCTTTCAGGGCCTGAAACATTCTCTGGCTGTCGCTCTCGCGATTCACGCTCCGATGGAGTCTCCCATGCATGCCCAAGAGATGCTCAGCAGCCACCCGCAGGTCCGCGGTCAGACCGACGATGTCCTGATCAATTGCATCGAGGAGTGCTATTCGTGCGCCCAGACCTGCACCTCCTGTGCCGATGCCTGCCTTGCCGAGGACAGTGTGAAGTCGCTGACCCAGTGCATCCGGCTCGATCTCGATTGCGCTGATATCTGCAACATCACCGGTCGGATCGCGACTCGGCGCACCGGCTCAGACAAGGAGATGATCCGCCGGATGATCGAGGCCTGTGCGGCCGCTTGTCGACTCTGCGCCGAGGAATGCGGCAAGCACGCCAAGATGCACGAGCACTGCCGCATCTGTGCCGAGGC
>NZ_JBARGP010000104.1:0-6570 GCF_049798375.1 Bradyrhizobium sp. | reverse complement strand
ATCGCGGTGTTCGGCGCGCCGTTCCCCGACGCCATTGGCGACGAGTTCTTCCATACGCCGCTGCTGAGCTATGGTACCCAGAAGGCGATCGGAGAGCTGCTGCTCGCGGACTACAGCCGCCGCGGCTTCTTCGAAGGCGTCGGCATCCGCCTGCCGACCATCTGCATCCGCCCCGGCACGCCGAACAAGGCGGCGAGCGGCTTCTTCTCCAACATCCTGCGCGAGCCGCTGGCCGGCCACGAGGCGGTGCTGCCGGTGTCCGAGGACGTCCGCCACTGGCACGCCACGCCGCGCTCGGCGGTCGGCTTCCTGCTGCATGCCGCGACCATGGATACCGGTAAGATCGGTCCGCGCCGCAATCTCACCATGCCTGGTCTCTCCGCCACCGTCGGCGAGCAGATCGCAGCCTTGAAGCGCGTCGCCGGCGACAAGGTCGCCGCGCGGATCAAGCGCCTGCCCGATCCGTTCATCGTCGGCATCGTCGCCGGCTGGCCACGGAACTTCGACGCGAGCCGCGCCCGCGCGCTTGGATTCACCACGGAAGAGCATAGCTTCGATGACATCATCCGTATTCACATCGAGGACGAATTGGGTGGAAACTTCGTTCCCTGAGTTGATCTTGCTTCCGGGAGAGACATCATGACTGCCAGCATCGTCGGATGGGCGCATACACCGTTCGGCAAGTTCGATGCCGAGACCGTGGAAGGTCTCGTCGTCAAGGTCGCGAATGAAGCCCTGGCCGACGCCGGCATCGCGGCCGGTGACGTCGACGAGATCGTGCTCGGCCATTTCAACGCTGGCTTCTCGCCGCAGGACTTCACGGCCTCGCTGGTGCTGCAGGCCGATCCCGCGCTGCGCTTCAAGCCGACGACACGGGTGGAGAATGCCTGCGCGACGGGATCGGCCGCCGTGCATCAGGGCATCCGTGCGATCCAGGCAGGCGCGGCCAAGATCGTGCTCGTCGTCGGCGTCGAGCAGATGACGCGGACGCCGGGTCCCGAGATCGGCAAGAACCTGTTGAAGGCGTCCTATCTGCCCGAGGATGGCGACACGGTCGGCGGCTTTGCCGGCGTGTTCGGCAAGATCGCGCAGAGCTATTTCCAGAAATATGGCGACCAGTCCGACGCGCTCGCCATGATCGCGGCCAAGAACCACAAGAACGGCGTCGCCAATCCCTATGCGCAGATGCGCAAGGATTTCGGCTTCGAGTTCTGCCGCGCCGAGAGCGAGAAGAATCCCTACGTCGCCGGTCCGCTGAAGCGCACCGACTGCTCGCTGGTATCGGACGGGGCGGCAGCCCTGGTGCTGACTGACGCCGAGACCGCGAAGCGCATGGGCAAGGCGGTGAATATCCGCGCCACGGCGCACGCGCAGGACTTCCTGCCGATGTCAAAGCGCGACATCCTGCAGTTCGAAGGCTGCACCGTGGCCTGGCAGCGCGCGCTGGAGAAAGCCGGCGTCACGCTGTCAGACCTCTCCTTCGTCGAGACCCATGACTGCTTCACCGTCGCCGAACTGATCGAATACGAGGCGATGGGCCTGACGCCCAGGGGGCAGGGCGCGCGCGCCATCAAGGAGGGCTGGACCCAGAAGGACGGCAAGCTGCCGGTCAATCCCTCCGGCGGATTGAAGGCCAAGGGCCATCCGATCGGCGCCACCGGCGTCTCCATGCACGTGATGACCGCGATGCAGCTGACAGGCACGGCGCCCGAGGGCATGCAGCTTCCGAACGTCAAACTCGGCGGCATCTTCAATATGGGTGGCGCCGCGGTCGCCAACTACGTCTCGATCCTCGAGCCGGCGAAGTAGGCGGCCGCTCCAAGCCACATCGGCGTCCCGGCGCAAGGCCGGGACGCCGGTCGGCTCTCGCGACTACGCCCGCCGCGCCGCAAGCAGTCCGCCGACCGACGCAATGACCAACAGCGCGCCCAGCGCCATGGCGACGCCGACTTTCTCTCCCAGCACCGCCCAGCCCAACGCCAGCGCGATCAGCGGATTGACGAAGGTGTAGGTCGCGACCAATGCCGGAGATACCTGCTTCAACAGCCAGACGTAAGCGGCGAAGGCGAGGATCGTGCCGGCCAGCGTCAGATAAAGCCAGGCTGCGATCGCGATCCCCGAAACATCGTTGATATGGAACGACGTGACCTCGCCTCGCCACGCGCTCATCAGCACGAGGACGGCGCCTCCGGCTGATAGTGCGATGCCGGAAAACGCGACTTCCCTGTCCTTTGGCGACCAGCGCTCCGAGAGTGTCGTCCCGGCGGCCCAGGAGAACGCGGCAGCGACGAGCAGCGCAATATCGGCGTATGCGGTGCTGCCCGGCGTATCTTTGCCGCGGCCCAACACGGCAAGCGTAACGCCGGCGAGTCCCACCGCGAGCAGGACAAGCTGTTTCCAGCCGGGGCGTTGACCGCCCGGCATCATCGCGCCGATCACCGCGATCCAGAACGGAATGGTGGCGAGAAGAACCGCGGCGAGGCCGCTCGATACTCGCTGCTGCGCATAGGCCAAGATGCCGTGACAGCCTACGAACAAGAGCAGGCCGCATATGGCGGCGCGCACCCATGTTCCCGCGTCGACAGTCCGGCTGCCGAACCATGCAGCGGCGAGCAAGAGGCCTCCGCCGACCACCGATCGCGAGCCCATCAACAGGAACGGCGGGATGGAATGCAGCGCAAGCGCCACCGCCAGATAGGTTCCACCCCAGACGAGATAGATTACGGCGAAGGCCGCCGGGAGGGCCACCTTGGATAGCCACATTGTTCGTAACCCGTTAAAAGGTTATGATGTGAGCTCCAACCGGATCGGACGACGTTCGTTCCAGCTCCAGGACATGCCATGCCATCGAGTTCATCTCGACAGCCTGAGGATCTCGCGATCCGTTTCGTGAACACGGTTGCCTGGCGGTTACAGGATCCCAGCGAGGAGCGCCTCGGTTCGCCTGAGGTTCTGCTGCGCTGGCTGCAGCAGAACGATGTGATCGCCCCAGACGAAAGCCAGGTCTTGGCATCCGCCTGGAAGGCGCGGCCCGAAACGGCCGCGACCGTCTATGACTCCGCCTTGCGCCTGCGCGAGGCCATCTACGCGCTGCTTGTGAGTGTGATCAACCGGCGGCCGGCCGACGCCGCGGTGATGGCATATTTCAGCGCGTTCGTGGGGCGTCCGTCCGCGCTCCGTCTTCAGTGGCGCGATCGCGGGCCAAGCTGGAGCGCGACGGCGTCGCCCGAGACAGCAGAGGATCTGCTCCGGCCGATCGCGCTATCAGCAGCCGCGCTGATCACTGGTCCTCGTGCGGATCGGATCAAGCAATGCGAAGACGATCGCGGCTGCGGCTGGCTCTTCGTCGATGACAGCAGGCGCAAGAACCGGCGCTGGTGTTCAATGGGCGATTGCGGCAATGTCGCCAAGGCGCGCCGCCATCGCGCCCGCAAGGGCGGAGGAGCTTGAGCAGACAGGTCTGGAGCTTCAGACGAGATGAGATCATGATGCGATTTTTCAATTCCATCATGATCTAGCTGCCGCGCCATACTGTCTCCTCGGTCCAACTCAGCTCGGCGAACTCATTAGCCCGGAGCGGAGCTTCATCGGCCGCAAAGAACTCGTCGAGCTGAGGTGGAGCAACGCTCGTTCCTGACAGCATTGCGTGCGCCTGGCCGCGATGATGGATCTGGTGCTGGAACAGGTGCATCAGCAGGCGGTCGCAGCGCTCGTTCTGTACCCGTGTGTCGCGATTGATCCGGATGATATCGGTGAGGCTCGCCGGTGTCTGTGCCTCGCAGAACGCGATCAGGCGCCGGTGCATCGCGGCCTGCGCCGGCTTCAGCTGCGCAAGCGATGGAAACGGCAGCTCGTTCTCCCAGGCACGCGGTCCGAGCCATCCGCCTTCCAGCGCATCGATATAGAACAGGTCGATGACGTAGATGTGGTTGAGCGTGCGCTGCAGGCTGGGGAAGAAGCCGGTGCGCGCGGCCGCGAATTCTCCCTCAGTCAGTTGTTCACAGGCCGTGAGCAGGCGGTGGTTGGCCCAGGCGTTGTTGTAGGCGAGTGCGCGAAAGGGCTGAATGAGATCGGCAGGCATCTGGTTGCTGTTGATGCAGAAGGCGGAAATGATGCGACCGACGTCATTATAGCGGCGTTGTGCCGGGAACGCAGCAGCGAATGGACCCGGGGGATGTCGACGCAGTTCGGTGGATCGACAGATTTTCTCGGGACAGAACGGTGCGCGCGTTCCGCCGCGCCGTCTGAACGAAAATCGGTCTGCCCGAAACGCGATTTTTGCGAGCGGGAACAAGCTGATTTGGCTGTCCAGCCCTGTCGGCAAAAATATTTTACTTTCTCTTTTTCAGAAAATGTGTACTGTAGCGTCGTCCCGTTCCGATACGAGGGGCGCTTCGCGATCGTCACGACACGCGGGGCGGGATGCGATGGCCTGTCGGTGTTGCAGCGCGCTGTTCGCGAGCGGACGAACAATACGGACAGGACGGCGAAATCGTGTGGTCCTGGCATCCCGGTGCTGATGCCAAGTTGGCGACGATGCCGATGACGGGGGCAAGAACGCCGGTCCCCGAGGAGAGCGCGTATAAGCCGTAACGCCATTCGTGCAGGGAAGGCCGGGTTGTTTCGGCCAAACCTGTGGTTCCTGCCGCCTGCATTTCTTTCTGCAGGCGGGCCATGGGCGAGGCCAACGCCCGGCCTTCCCTGCGCCCTCCGATCGATGGAGGGTAAGTTGATGGAACAGCTCGGACGCGATCAGCGCCGCGAGAAGGTATGCATTTGACTCTCGACCCCGCGCAGGTGGGGCACCCAGTACGCCGCGGCAGTCGTGTGACTCGATATGCCGGTGTCTACTGGCTCTCCCGCCTTCGCGGGTGACGACAGCGATGATGTGACGTGCAGCTTGCGCCCGTCTTGCGGAATGATGTGATGAGGGACTGGCTTATCAGCCCCTGCGCGCGGCGGAGCGAGCCTAGCGCATACCCCCATACGCCAGCCATGCTTGCGCTCGCGCGATGGCTGCCGTTAGGTCGACTTCGAAACTGACACCAGGGAGCCGACGCCATTATGGGACCGCTTGCGGGCATCAAGGTCATCGACATGACGACAGTGTTGATGGGGCCTTATGCCACCCAGACGCTCGGCGATTACGGCGCCGACGTGATCAAGGTGGAATCGCCCGAAGGCGACGTCACCCGGCTGATCGGTCCGACGCGCCATCCCGGCATGGGGCCGGTCTTCCTGAACACCAATCGCAGCAAGCGCTCGATCTGCCTCGATTTGAAGAAGCCCGCCGGCCGCGAGGCTGTGCTGCGGCTTCTCAGGGATGCCGACGTGCTGGTCTACAACGTCCGTCCGCAGGCGATGGCGCGGCTCAACCTCGGCTATGAGGTCGTCTCCGCACTCAATCCGCGGCTGATCTATGCCGGCGTGTTCGGTTTCGGCCAGGACGGGCCCTATGCTGCCAAGCCTGCTTATGACGATCTGATCCAGGGCGGGGCAGGGCTCGCGCATCTGATGGCGGTCGGCGGCGACGATACGCCGCGCTATGTGCCGAATGCATTGGTCGACCGCATCGTCGGCCTCACCGCCGTCGGCGCGATCTGCGCTAGCCTCGTCAACCGCGACCGCACCGGCAAGGGCCAGCGCGTGGACATCCCGATGTTCGAGACCATGACGGGCTTCGTGATGGGCGACCATATGGGCGGCCTCACCTATCAGCCGCCGCTCGACAAGGGCGGTTATGCGCGGCATCTCTCGCGTGATCGTCGCCCGTACAAAACATCAGACGGCTATCTCTGCGTCATCGTCTACAACGACAAGCAGTGGAATTCGTTCTTCGAGGCCTCGGGCCGCAACGACCTGCGCGACGATCCGCGCTTTGCGAGCTTTGCCGGCCGCGCGGTCAATATCGATACGGTCTATGGCGAACTGGCGCGCATTTTCGAGACCCGCACCACCGCCGAGTGGACGGAGCTGCTGACCAAGGCCGACGTGCCGGTCATGCCGATGCACGATCTCGAAAGCGTGCTGGAAGACCCGCACCTGGTCGCGACCGAATTCTTTCCCGTGGTCGAGCATCCGACCGAAGGCCCGATCCGCAGCATGCGCGTCTCTGCGACCTGGTCCGATACCAAGGCCGAGCCGAAGCGGTTGGCACCGCGGCTCAATGAGCATGGCGATGCGATCCTGCGCGAAGCGGGATTCTCGTCCGACGAGATCGCGGCGATGATCCGCGACGGCGTGACGCGGCCGGCGCCCACGGCATCTAAGGAGTAACGCCATGGATTTCGCGCTGTCCGCCAACCAGGAATCGATCCGTGATGCCGTCGCAAAAATCTGCACGCGCTTCGACGATGCCTATTGGCTGAAGAAGGACAAGGAGGGCGGCTTTCCCGCCGATTTCCACAAGGCGATGGCCGAGGCCGGCTGGCTCGGCATCTGCATCCCGGAGGAGTATGGCGGCTCGGGGCTCGGTATTCTCGATGCCGCGATCATGATGCGCACCATCTCCGAGTCCGGCGCTGGCATGTCGGGCGCGTCGGCGATCCACATGAACGTGTTCGGGCTCAA
>NZ_JBARGP010000103.1:0-3019 GCF_049798375.1 Bradyrhizobium sp. | reverse complement strand
GGGGACGGCCGCGGTTGCAACCTGAAGCCGTTTTGGCTATTGCCCGCCGCACAGGGTGGTCATAGGGCGCAAATGTCCGTGCTGACGTTTTGCGAAGGCGTGCAGGAATGTCGGTTGGCAATGTCGTGAGCGCGCTTCGGGGGTGTTGCGCGGTCGTCTTGATGGCCTGCAGCATCGCAACCGCCGCCGCCGACGCACCTTCCGGCGCGGAGGGCGTCTATGCTTCGGCGCCGCCGCGCCTCCTGCAGATCCGCACCCTGGTCGTCGGCGGAGGCCGCCAGACCTCGACCGGCTCGGGCTTCCTGGTCTCTTCCGACGGACTTGCGATCACCAATTACCACGTGGTGTCCGACGTGGCGCTGGAGCCGAAGACCTATCGGCTCGAATACACTGCGGCCGACGGCAGCCATGGCGACGTGACGCTGCTGGCGGTGGATCTGCCGAATGATCTGGCATTGGTGCGCGTCGACAAGCACGATGCGCCATTCTTCACCTTCGACAAGGCAGCGCTGGACGGCATCTTGCAGAAGGGCGAGCGGCTCTACTCGCTCGGCAATCCGCTCGACCTCGGCTTCACCATCATCGAGGGCACCTATAACGGTCTCGTCGAGCACAGCTACAATGAGCACATCCATTTCACCGGCGCGCTCAATCCGGGCATGAGCGGCGGCCCGGCCGTCGATCCGCAGGGGCAGGTGGTCGGCATCAACGTCGCCACCCGCCGCGACCGGCAGCTCATCAGCTTCCTGGTGCCGGCGCGCTTCGCCGCCGCACTGCTGGCACGCGGCCGCACGCAGCAGGCGACGCCGGAGGATCTGCGCAAGGACGTCACCGCGCAGCTCGGCAGCTGGCGGACCGCGCTGTACAGATCGTTGGCGGAGCAGGGCTTCCGGTCGGACGCGTTCGGACCATACCAGGCCCCGGAAACCCAGGCGCCCTGGTTCGAATGCTGGTCACAGACCAACGCCAGCGCGTCGCCGAAGCCGCGCGCCCGCATCAACACGACGAGTTGCACGGCCGACGCCAGCGTGTTTATCGCGTCGGATCTCGACACCGGCGCCGTCCAGATCAGCCATTCCTATTTCAAGTCGATCGACCTCAACCAATTCCAGTTCGCCAATATCCTGATGCCGAAAGCGCGGCCTTATTTGAGCCTCGGCGGCCCATACCGCAAATGGTACACGCCGCAGCATTGCCACGAGGATTTCGTCGGCATCGCGCCAGCTTCGACGCACCCGCCATTGCGGGTGATGTGGTGCACGCAAGGCTATCGCGAGTTCGCGGATCTGTATGATGTGGTGCTGGTCGCGGTGACGCAGGATCAGAGCGACGAGGCGCTGGTCTCCCGCCTCAGCCTGCAGGCGGTCGGCTACGACGATGCGATCAAGCTCGGTCAGCGCTTCCTCGAAGGTCTGCAGGTCGTCAGATGATCTGGGTCGAGGTTCTCTCCCGTCACCGCGACGTCACCGGGCGCTTCCGCATCAACGCGCGCGAGCTCAGCATCGGCCGCAGCTACGACAACGACGTCGTCCTCGACGATCCCTACGTGGCGGCGCGGCACGTCAAGGTGTTTCACGATGAGGACGGGCACCTCGTGGTCGAGGATCTCGGCAGCGCCAACGGCCTTTACCTCGACCGCGGCAAGAACCGACAGACCCGCGTCGTCGTCGACGGCAATGTGCCGATCCGCATCGGCCATACCTTGATCCGCATCCGCGAGACCAGCCACGCCGTCGAGCACGAGCGACTGGTGAAATCGGGACGTCATGTGTTGCCGGCCGTCGCGGCGCTCGTGCTCGGCGCGCTGCTGCTCGGGATCGATGCGATCACGACTTGGTTCGCGCAGACCGCCGAATCCCATCCGTCGGACTACATGCTGCCGGCGCTGATGCTGACCGGCACCGCGCTGATCTGGATCGGCATGTGGTCGCTGCTGTCGCGCCTGTTCTCGGGCCAGTCGCACTTCCTGCGCCACGTGCTGATCGCCGAGACCGTCGTGCTGGCGTTCTGGCTCTATACCGAGCTCGCGCAGTTCGCGGCCTTTTCCGTCACCCGGCCGGTCGCCTTCAACGACATCTACATTGCCAATTGGGTGGCGCTTGCAGCGCTTTGTTTCCTGCATCTGCGCGAGGTCGGCCGCACGCATCTGCTCGCCAAGGGCATCGTCGTGATGCTGCTACTGGTCGCGGCGGTGACGGTGCAGACCCTGCAACGTTCGGAGGCGTTCGCCAATTCCGGCCGTCAGACGGTCTCGCATGTGCTGCTGCCGCCGGGACTGCGTCTGGTTCCGCTGCGGGACGAGACCGCATTCTTCGCCGATGTCGGCAAGCTCCGGACGACGCTCGATGCGGATCGCGCGCAGGCCCGGCCCGCGGCAGCAGCCTCGCCGCGGTAGTTTTACCTTAATACCGCTCGGAGCGGAGCGCTGCCGCCGAGAAGGGGAAGGTCGTCGCACCGCGGGTTGGAGGCGGGCCTTAGTCTGGTTTGGGCCAGAATACAGCGGCGTCGATCGGGTATGCCGCGCGCAGCCCCGGTTTCCGTGGCCGGAATCAGCCCAATTTCCTTGCGTTACGCCAAAATCCGGCTATATACCGCGCCATCTCACACGGAAACATGGCTCTCTCGAGAGGCCGTCCGGTGGCAACCGGGCCGTCAGGCCCGTTTGCTCACGCGTTTCCGGAGGAACCAACCGGAGAATAGATCCAATGGCGCTGCCCGATTTCTCAATGCGCCAGCTGCTTGAAGCTGGCGTGCACTTTGGTCACCAGTCTCACCGCTGGAATCCGAAAATGGCCGATTTCATTTTCGGATCTCGTAACAACATCCACATCATCGACCTCGCCCAGACCGTGCCGCTGCTGCACACGGCGCTGCAGGCTGTCAGCGACACCGTCGCCAAGGGCGGCCGCATCCTGTTCGTCGGCACCAAGCGCCAGGCGCAGGACAACGTCGCCGATGCGGCCAAGCGCTCCGCGCAGTACTTCGTCAATTCGCGCTGGCTCGGCGGTACGCTGACCAA
>NZ_JBARGP010000102.1:0-4901 GCF_049798375.1 Bradyrhizobium sp. | reverse complement strand
GCTTGAAGGGGTATGCGCAGGCGGGCGAGGTGTTTCGCGACGTCAACGTGCCGAGCAAGGCGTTCGGTGAGCTGGTCGAGGCGATCAGGCACACGCCGTCGCTGTCGTCAGATGAGGCCAAGGCCCTGATCGAGAGCGAAAAAAATCTCGTGGTGCTCGACGCACGGCGGTTCGAGGAATACGGCACCATGAGCATTCCGCGCGGCGTCAGCATGCCCGGCGGCGAGCTCGCCTTCCGCGCGCGCGAGATCGCGCCCTCGGCCGACACCACCATCATCGTCAATTGCGCCGGCCGCACCCGGTCGATCATCGGCACGCAATCTCTGATCAATGCCGGCCTGCCCAACAAGGTCTATGCGCTGCGCAACGGCACCATCGGCTGGACCCTGGCAGGCCATCAGGTCGCGCGCGGCAAGACCGATCGCTTCCTGGAGCGGCCGCAGGCGAGCTATGCCGCCGCATTGACCGACGCGACGAATTGGGCCGCGCGCGCCGGCGTGCAAGTGCTCGATCGCGCGACGTTCGAACGATGGCGCGCCGAGGCTGATCGTCGCACGCTGTATTGCTTCGACGTGCGCACGCCAGAGGAATACGCCATGTCGCATCCGGCCGGCTTTGCCTCGGCGCCCGGCGGTCAACTGGTGCAGGCGATCGACGAATGGGTCGGCGTGCGCGGCGCGCGGCTGGTGCTGTCAGATGACGACGGCGTGCGCGCGCGCATGACCGCGTCATGGCTGAAGCAGATGGGCTGGGATGCCGCGACCGTCGGTCCTGATGTCGTTGCATCGACTGAGACCGAGATTCCGGCGCCGCGGCGGCCGGCGCTGCCGAATGTCGGCGCCGCCGCGATCAGTGTAGACGAGCTCGCTGGCAATCCTGCCGCATGGACCATCGTCGATCTCAGCCGCAGCCCGGCTTATATGGCCGGCCACATTCCCGGCGCGCATTTCGTGTTGGCATCACGCTTCGCCGAAGGCCTTGCGAAGCTCCCCGGTGACGGCGCGATCGTACTGACGAGCAATGACGGTGCCGAGGCGTGCTTCGCGCTGGCCGACGCCATAACCGCAACGACGCGCGCCGTGCGCGTTCTCGCCGGCGGCACGCGGGCCTGGACCGCCGCAGGTCACCAGCTCGAGCGTAACAGCAGCTCGTTGATCTCGACAGCCGACGACGTCTACAAACGTCCCTATGAAGGCACCGACAACGCGGCCGCAGCGATGCAGGCCTATATCGACTGGGAGCTGCAGCTGGTGGCCCAGCTCGCCAACGATTCGGTATCGAACTTTCACGTGGTGTAGTTTCGTAGGGCGGGCAAAGCGAAGCGTGCCGACCACTAACACACCAGTTCAGTAGTTCGTCTCGGTCACTTGGCGCCGCTCAGGCGCACCAGGTTTCCTGTAGATGTGACCAGACCGGTGTCGGGCGGTCTGCGCGCTTGAGTAACAGGCATGGCGGCTCCGGATCTCGGTATCGGCTGTCGCTGCTTCCATGCACCATGTTCCTCGTGGAGGCATTCGGGAATAAAAGCCGGCGTTCGTCGTTCATGTCATGGGGCCAATCGGCCGCGCGAGGTGAGAGCCGCAAATTGCGATGTGGATGAGACGCGCTGAGATGGCTTCGTCGGCGTCTTGCAACTGGCGGGGCTCGCGCCGTTCCTCTAAGGAGTCCTGCCTTGGGGTCGTGCTGATAGCGGTGAGCTCCACATCGTGGGGCGCGGGGGTTAGGCTGAGGGACATGCGCAAGAACGAATCCGACGAGATCAGGCGCCGTCTGAGGGCCGAGGACAGCCGCTACATCACCAGCCGCTCGCCGTTCTATCATCCGGTGCGCATGCTGGCGCGCTACGCCACGCGGATGAATGCGGTGCTGAAGCCATCAGGCATCGACGTCCCGCGCTGGCGCGTGCTCACTCTGCTCACAGAGCAGAAGGTGATGACCGTGTCCAAAATCGCGGAGGAAAGCGTGGTCCATATCTCGACCATGACCAAGACCATCACCCGGATGGCCAGCGAAGGTCTGGTGAAGGTGCGGACATCGAGCACCGACGCCCGCGCGACCGAGGTCATGATCACGTCGGCCGGACGCAAATTGCTTGAGCAGAGCCGCGAGAAGGTCAAGGGCGTCTTCAAGGAGTCGCTGCGTGGCCTCTCCAAGACCGAAGTCAAGCTGCTCAACTCGTTGTCGGCACGAATCTTCGAGAACCTGGCGCCTTAGAACGCTGCCGTTGCCGTCATTGCGAGCGAAGCGAAGCAATCCAGTCCCGATCTTGGCATCCTGCACACAAACTGGATTGCTTCGTCGCTCGCGCTCCTCGCAATGACGGCAGCTCCTGCAGAGCTCAGCGGCGCTGGTTGTAGACGTCGATGCAGACGGCCCCTAGCAGCACCAGGCCCTTGATCACCTGCTGATAGTCGATGCCGATGCCGAGGATCGACATGCCGTTGTTCATCACGCCCATGATCATGGCCCCGATCACCGCACCGCCGACGCGCCCGACGCCGCCATAGGCCGAGGCACCGCCGATGAAGCAGGCCGCGATGACGTCGAGCTCGAAGCCGAGCCCCGCCTTTGGCGTGGCCGTGTTGAGCCGCGCGGCAAACACGAGGCCGGCCAGCGCTGCCAGCGCACCCATGTTGACGAAGGTCAGGAACACCAGCCGCTCGGCCTTGATGCCCGACAGCTTCGCCGCCTTGGCGTTGCCGCCGACCGCGTAGATCTGCCTCCCGACCACAGTGCGCCGGGTCATGAAGCCGTAAAGCGCGATCAGCGCCGTCATGATGACGAGCACGTTGGGCAGGCCGCGATGCGACGCGATCAGATAGGTGAAGTAGAGGATGGCGCCGGCGAGGATCGCGTTCTTGACGACGAACACCGCATAGGGCTCGACCTCGATGCCGTGCGACTGCTCGCGCGAGCGGCCCTTGACGCTGGCATAGACCAGCGCCAGCGTCAGCACCGCGCCGATCGCGAGCGAGGTCGGATAATGCGTACCGGCACTCGGGAACAGCTCCGGAATGAAGCCCGACGACAGCTTCTGGAAGGTGCCGGGGAACGGTCCGACCGACTGCCCCTGCAGCAAGGCCAGCGCCAGCCCCTTGAACACCAGCATGCCGGCAAGCGTGACGATGAAGGAGGGTATGCCGAAATAGGCCACCCAATAGCCCTGCGCCGCGCCGATCACCGCGCCGACCACGAGGCAGACGAGGATCGCCATCGGGAAGTTGAGGTGGTAGTTCACCATCAGCACGGCGGCGACCGCGCCGACGAAGCCCGCGACCGAGCCGACCGACAAATCGATATGGCCGGTGACGATCACGAGCAGCATGCCGAGCGCCATGATCACGATGTAGCTGTTCTGCAGCACCAGATTGGTCATGTTGAGCGGCTGCAGCAGCGTGCCGTCGGTCATGAACTGGAAGAACAGCATGATGACGAACAGCGACACCAGCATGCCATAGCTGCGCAGATTGTTCTTGATGAAGCTGCCGTGCGCCTTTGGCTCCGGGAGCGAAACCGTCTTGTCAGTCATGGTCAAACTCCTCCCACCCGCATCAGGCGGTCGTCTTGTTGATTGATGATGGCTTCATTGCGCATGATGGCGCGCATGATCTTTTCCTGCGTGGCCTCGCGGCCTTCGAACTCGCCGACGAAGGCGCCGGCGTTCATGACGCAGATCCGGTCGCAGATGCCGAGCAGTTCCGGCATCTCCGACGAGATCACCACGACGCCGCGGCCGGCCTCCGCCAACTCGTTGATGATGGTGTAGATCTCATACTTGGCGCCGACATCGATGCCGCGCGTCGGCTCGTCCAGGATCAACACCTTGGGATCGGTCATCAGCCATTTCGACAGCACGACCTTCTGCTGATTGCCGCCCGAGAGCTGGCCAACCTCCTGGTAGACATCGGAGGAGCGGATGCGCATCCGGGTGCGATAGCCGGAGGCGGCCTTCAGCTCGGCGATGTCGTCGATCACCCCGTTTGGCGCGACCTGCCTGAGGCTCGCCAGCGTGATGTTCTTGCGGACGTCCTCGGCGAGGATGAGCCCGAGCTGCTTGCGATCCTCGGTGACATAAGCGAGCCCGGCGTCGATCGCCGCCGGCACGCTCGACAGGTCGACGTCGCGGCCTTCAAGGCTGATCTGCCCGCTGATCCGGGCGCCCCAGGCGCGGCCGAACAGGCTCATGGCGAATTCGGTACGGCCGGCGCCCATCAGGCCGGCGATCCCGACCACCTCGCCGCGACGGACCTGGAAGTCGACATTCTTGATCACCTGGCGATCCAGATGCAGCGGGTGATAGACCGACCAGTTCCTGACCGTCAGCACCGGCTCGCCGATCTTGGGCGTCCGCTCCGGAAAGCGGTGCGCCATGTCGCGATTGACCATGCTCTTGATGATGCGATCCTCCAGGACCGGCTCGGCGCGGCAGTCGATGCTGTCGACGGAACGGCCATCGCGCAGCACCGTGATGCGGTCGGCGACGCGGGCGACCTCGTTGAGCTTGTGCGTGATGAGAATTGAGGAGATGCCCTGATTGCGAAACGCCACCAGGCGATCGAGCAGCGCCTGGCTGTCCGCCTCGTTCAAGCTCGCGGTCGGTTCGTCCAGGATCAAAAGCTTGACCCGCTTGGACAGTGCTTTCGCGATCTCGACCAGTTGCTGCTTGCCGACGCCGAGATCGGTGATCAGCGTATCCGGCGATTCCTTCAGGCCCACCTGGGCGAGCAGTTCCTGGGTGCGCCGGTAGACCGCGTTGCGATCGATGACGCCGAGACGCGACGGCGCATGCGACAGGAAGATGTTCTCCGCAATCGACATCAGCGGAATCAGCGCCAGTTCCTGGTGGATGATGATGATGCCCAGCGCCTCGGAATCATTGATGTCGCGGAAGCGCCGCTCCT
>NZ_JBARGP010000101.1:0-2681 GCF_049798375.1 Bradyrhizobium sp. | reverse complement strand
AATCGCCCGCTTTCAGCTCCCGGTCACCCTATATTGCACCGAGATCAATGTTTTGATTGCTCTCAATTTTGCACTGAGTCATTGCTCTGACGCTCCTTCACGGAGGACGAAGAGCAATGACCATGATCAGCACGACCCTGGCCTCACGCTTGTCAGCCAAGACCAATGTGAGACGTTACACGTCCCAGCCCCGCGCGCCGCGACTCTGGCTGCAGCGCCTGTTCTGGCGCAGCGAACTGAAGACGCTCGACCTCGCGCAGATGCGCGATTGCGGGCTCGATCCGATGGCGGTCGCCCGCGAGGCGGCGAAACCTTTCTGGCGCGATTGAAGACCGATTGAGGGGAGAGACAGCATGCGCAACGTCCCGTTTCAGCAGGTCGACGTGTTCTCAGGCCTGCCATTCAAGGGCAATCCGCTGGCCGTGATCGCCGAGGCCGACGGCTTCGATGACGCGGCGATGCAGGCGATTGCCAACTGGACCAATCTGTCGGAGACGACGTTCCTGTTGCGCCCGAGCGATCCCGCCGCCGACTATCGCGTCCGCATCTTCACGCCGCATCGCGAGCTGCCTTTTGCGGGCCATCCGACGCTCGGCTCCTGCCATGTCTGGCTCGGACTTGGCGGCCGGCCCAAGGCCGCGCACATCGTGCAGGAATGCGGCGCCGGCCTGGTGCGCATCAAACGCGACGGCGCGAGAGAAAAGACAAGGCTCGCTTTCGCAGCTCCCCCGCAGCGCCGTTCCGGCGAGGTCGCCCCCGATCTGCTGGCGCGCATCGCGCAGGCGCTCGGCATCGCTGCGGATGCGATCGTCCGCGCGCAATGGGTCGACAATGGTCCCGGCTGGGTGGCGGTGATGCTGCGCTCACGCAGCGAACTGTTGAACCTGCGTTTCGATCCCGCCGCGCTCCAGGGCAACCAGCCACTCGGCGTGGTGGCGCCGTGCGACAAGGCGAAGGATGACACCGATGCGGATTTCGAGGTGCGCGGCTTCATGTGGAGCGGCGGCGAGGACCCGGTGACGGGCAGCCTCAATGCAAGCCTGGCGCAATGGCTGATCGGATCAGGAATTGCTCCGAGCCAATATGTGGCCGCTCAGGGCACGGTGCTCGGCCGTGCCGGCCGCGTCCACGTCGCGCAGGACGGCGAGACGATCTGGATCGGCGGCGACGTGACGACCTGCGTGAGCGGGACGATCGGCGTGTAGATGAATGCGTGGCAAGCCGCAAAGCTGCGATCTTAGTGGCTCGTCATTGCGAGCGAAGCGAAGCAATCCAGAGCCAAAAGGAAGTCTGGATTGCTTCGTCGCTTCGCTCCTCGCAATGACGAGGCCGAAATAAAGTTCATAGCGATATTAGCTTCACCGCGTCCTCACTAGCGCCAGCCACACGCCGCCGCCGATCATGAAGCCGCCGGAGATCCGCGACACCAGCCGCGTGCGCTTCGCCGAGAACAGTTTTCCCGCACGCCCCGCAAGCAGCGCGTAAGCGCCGTCGGTCAGTCCCGCGATGACCATGAAGGTGGCGCCGAGCAGCGCGACCTGCGGGACATGGTCGCGGCTCATGTCCATGAACTGCGGCAGGAAAGCGCCGAAGAACACCAGGATCTTCGGATTCGATACCAGGACGACAAAACCCTGCAGGAAGAAACCGCCGCGCGGCGGAGGCGGCGGCGTGTCGCCGGCCGCGATGCCCTCGACAGGCGAACGAATGAGCTTGATGCCGAGCCAGACCAGATAGGCGGCACCGAGGAGCCGCACCCATTCGAACCAGTAGCCCATCGTCGCCATCAGCGAGGTCAGTCCAACAGCAACGACGCCGATCGCGATCGTGAGCCCGGTTTGCACGCCTGCGATGTTGATCAGCGCCGCGCGGGTGCCGTGGCGCAGGCCGTTGGCGATCAAGAGCGTGACCACCGGCCCGGGCAGCAGCGCCAGCGCGATGCAGGCGGCGACAAAGGCGAGATAGGCTTGCATGGACATGATGCGGGCTCGATGTGCGTGATAATTTCGGCATTAATGCACGATGGATGCGCGAGGGAAAGTCTCGCGCGAACGGCATGCACGACTGTACCCTCTCCCCTTGTGGGAGAGGGTGGCGCGCATCGTCGGATGCGGGCCGGGTGAGGGGTCTCCATCCGCGGAAAGAACCCCTCATCCGGCGCTTCGTGCCACCTTCTCCCACAAGGGGAGAAGGAAGAAGACCGCGCGCGAATTGACTACTTCCCGCTCCCCAGCGATGCCATCATCCAGCGCTGCACGTCGGGCGACACCAAAAATCGTTGCGCGGCCTCTCGCAACAGCGGGTCGAAAGCCTTGCCCTGCAGCACCGCAACCATCAGATTGCAGCGATGCGATAGCGCGAAGCCGACCGCGCTGCGATGCCCGTCCGCGAGATCGAGATCGTAGCTGCGCGAGCGGCCCGCCAGATCCGCGACTCGAACCACCTCGCCCGGGGCATGTGCCGCGAAGCGCGGGCTGATCAGGTCGAGATCGGCGACGCGATCAACCTCGTCATCGTCGGCGACGCCGGTGTCGCAATTGCAGAAGCCGATCTTGGCGCGAACATAGATTTCGCTGCCTTGGACGCAGGACGTCTGCTGGCAGCGGAAGGCGCGGCCCGCCGGCCAGCCGTCGCGCGGGAACGGCCAGGCGATCTCGCGCCAGCCGAGCTTTTGCGCATTG
>NZ_JBARGP010000100.1:0-3691 GCF_049798375.1 Bradyrhizobium sp. | reverse complement strand
GAGCAAGGCGGTTTCTTCCAGGCGGTCGCCGACGGCACCTACAAGCAGTACGGGCTCGATGTCACGATCGTGCCGGGCGGGCCGAACGAAAACAACCGCATGCTGCTGATCTCAGGCAAGATCGAGTTCTTTCTCGCCGCCAACACGCTGATGGGCTTCGATGCCGTCGCCAACAACGTGCCCGTGGTGTCGGTCGCTGCGATGTTCCAGAAGGACCCGCAGGTGTTCCTGACCCATCCGGAAGCCAAGATCACCAAGCTCGAGGAGTTGAAGCCGCTGACGCTGTTCGTCTCCAAGGAGGGGATCGCCAGCTATTATCAGTGGCTGAAATCCGAATACGGCTTCTCCGAGAAGAACGTCCGGCCCTATACATTCAACTCGCAGCCCTTCATCGCCACGCCGAACAGCGCAATGCAGGGCTATGTCACCTCTGAGCCGTTCGCGGTCGAGCACGCCGCAGGATTCAAGCCGGGCGTCATCCTGCTCGCCGATAACGGCTTCAGCACCTACTCGACCCTGATCGAGACCCGCCGCGACCTGATCGATAAGAAGCCGGACCTGGTGCAGCGCTTTGTCGATGCCTCGATCGTCGGCTGGTACCATTACATCTACGGCGACAATTCCGCCGGCAATGCCATGATCAAGAAGCTCAATCCGGAGATGACCGACGATCTGCTGGCCTATTCGGTGGCCAAGATGAAGGAGTACGGCATCGTCGATTCCGGCGATTCGGTTCGCGATGGCATCGGCGCCATGAATGACGCGCGCGTCGCCGACTTCTTCGACAAGATGGTGCGCGCCGGCGTGGTGAAGGCCAATATCGACTACCGCAAATCCTACACGCTGCGTTTCACCAACAAGGCGGTCGGCGTCAACCTTCGGCCGAAGGACGAGCCGAAAAAGGCCGAAGGCAACAAGTAGCTCCGCGCGTTCATGCGAGATTCCTCTCCCAACAGTTCCGACGAGAACGCCTCGCGCGTCACCGTCGAGCTCCGCGACGTCAGCAAGATTTACGAGTCCGGCGTCGTGGCGCTCGGGCCGCTCGATCTGCGCGTCAGCGAGGGAGAGTTCGTGTCGCTGCTCGGCCCCTCCGGCTGCGGCAAGTCGACCGCGCTGCGGCTGATCGCAGGGCTGACGACGCCAACCACGGGACGCGTCCTGCTGGCGCCGCGTAAAGGCGACACACGGGCCGGTCACAGCATCGGCTTCGTGTTCCAGGAGCCGACATTGATGCCCTGGACCAGTGTCGCCGACAATGTCGGTCTGCCGTTGCAGCTCGCCGGCGTCACGGCAACCGAGGCGCGACCGCGAATCCAGGACGCGCTGGCGCAGGTCGGCCTTGCCGAATTCGCCGACCGTTATCCGCGCGAGCTCTCGGGCGGCATGAAGATGCGGGCGTCGCTGGCGCGCGCGCTGGTGACACGGCCAAAAATCCTACTGATGGACGAGCCGTTCGCCGCGCTTGACGAGATCACGCGCTTCCGCCTCAATGACGACCTGCTGGCGCTGTGGCGATCCTTGCGCATGACCGTCGTCTTCGTCACCCATTCGGTGTTCGAATCCGTCTATCTGTCGCAGCGCGTGCTGGTGATGACGGCGCGCCCCGGCCGGCGCAGCTTCGAGCGGCGCATCGAAAGCGACGAGCCGCGCAGCGCCGCATTCCGCACCTCGGTCGCCTATGCCGATCATTGCCGCGCTGTATCCGAGGCCTTAGCGCCGGCCTATGCGGGAGCGCTGTCGCTGTGAGCACCGCGCCACGTCAGGACTATGCGGCCCGCCGTCAGCGCGTGCTCGGCGTGGTGCTGCCCGGCCTCGTGCTCATGCTCGGCCTCGTCCTCTGGGAGCTCGTGGTCGAGCTCAACGACATCCAGCCCTATGTGCTGCCGGGTCCGCTCCTGGTGGCAAAGACGCTGATCGCAGATTGGGGCATCCTGTCGGACTCGCTGCTGACGACCTTGATCACGACCTTCGAAGGCTTCATCGCGGCGGCGGTCGGTGGCGTCGTGCTCGCGCTGTTGTTCAATTTGTCGCGCCGGCTGGAAGTTGCGCTGTTTCCGTACGCAGTCGTGCTGCAGGTGACGCCCGTGATTGCGATCGCGCCGCTGCTGCTGATCTACCTGCCGCAGCAGACGGCGGTGCTGGTCTGCGCCTGGATTGTCGCCTTCTTCCCGGTGCTCTCCAACACCATGCTGGGACTGAAATCGGTCGATCGCAATCTCGCCGGCCTGTTCCAGCTCTACGGCGCCTCGCGCTGGCAGCGGCTGCGCCGGCTCGAATTGCCGTCGGCGCTGCCATTCATGCTCGGCGGCCTGCGCATCGCCGGCGGGCTGTCGCTGATCGGCGCGGTGGTCGCCGAAATTGCCGCCGGCAGCGCCGGCGCCGGTTCCGGCCTTGCCTATCGCATCGCTGAGTCAGGTTATCGCCTCAACATTCCGCGCATGTTCGCAGCACTGTTTCTTCTATCGGTGGCCGGCATTGTCATCTATGGGCTGCTGGCGCTAATTTCCCACCTCGTTTTACGGCGCTGGCACGAGAGCGCGCTTGGAAAGGACAACTGATGGCTGCGTCTGAAAAGATCGACCTCCTGATCTATGGACCGGTGAGGCCGATCCTGGAAACAGGCTTTCCGGACAGTTTCACAGTGCACAAGGCCGAGACGCGCGCCGATCTCGAAAAGCTGCCGGCCGACGTGCTCGGCCGCATCAAAGGCGTCGCGGTGACCTATCACACCGTGAAGACCGATGCAGAAGTCATGGCGCTGCTGCCCAAGCTCGAGATCGTCGCCAGCTTCGGCGTCGGCTATGACCATGTCGCCGCCGCGCATGCCGGCAAGAACAACATCATCGTCACCAACACGCCCGACGTGCTGACCGAGGAAGTCGCCGACGTCGCGATGGGCCTTTTGATCGCAACTCTGCGCGAGTTCATTACCGCCGACCAGTATGTGCGCTCGGGCGAATGGACCAAGCAGAACTATCCGCTCAGCAAGGGTTCGCTGCGCGACCGCAAGGTCGGCATGGTCGGCATGGGCCGGATCGGTCAGGCGATCGCGCG
The DNA here is from genome assembly GCF_049798375.1 of Bradyrhizobium sp. Taxonomy (GTDB): domain Bacteria; phylum Pseudomonadota; class Alphaproteobacteria; order Rhizobiales; family Xanthobacteraceae; genus Bradyrhizobium. The sequence goes on along the minus strand of NZ_JBARGP010000100.1, from coordinate 637 downwards.
CCGGCTCGACGCCTCGCTTGTCCCGGTGGTCTATCACTCGCGCAATCCTGCGGCCGGCGTCGCCTACCAGCACTATCCGAACCTGATCGAGATGGCGAAAGCGGTCGATACGCTCATCGTCATCGTGCCCGGCGGCGCCGGCACCAACAAGATGATCAACGCCGAGGTGCTGAAGGCACTCGGTCCGCGCGGCGTCGTCGTCAACGTGGCGCGCGGCTCCGTGGTCGACGAGCAGGCCCTGATCGCGGCGCTGAAGTCGGGTGACATCCTTGCGGCCGGCCTCGACGTGTTCGAGAAGGAGCCGAGCGTGCCGGCGGAGCTGACGGCCTTGCAGAACGTTCTCGTGCTGCCCCATATCGGCTCGGCATCGATCGTCACGCGCAATGCGATGGATCAGCTGGTGGTCGACAACATCAAGTCCTGGTTCGCCGGCAAGGCGCCGCTGACCCCGGTCGCGGAAACGCCGGTGAAGGGACGCTGATGGCCCGCTCCCTCGCGTCGATCATCACCGCGCTGCTGGCGGTCCTGCTTGTGCATCCTGCGCAGGCGCAGGACGCCGCCGGCTTGCGGAAGGAGATGATCGGCCAGTGGGAGCTTGCCACCACCGACCGCAGCAAGACCTGCGTGGTGACGTTGA
>NZ_JBARGP010000099.1:0-5613 GCF_049798375.1 Bradyrhizobium sp. | reverse complement strand
GCGCTGACTACACAGGTCCTTGCATCTACCCCAGATGCTTGTGGAAGAATGCCGTCGCGCGGCCCCAGGCGAGCTCGGCGGCGGCGCGATCGTGGACGGTCATGCGCTGCTCGTTCACGAAGGCATGCTCGGCGTCGTAGCGATAGAGCTCGAGCGACTTGCCGGCCTTCTTCATCGCCTGCTCGAAGTTGTTGACGAGCTCCGGCGTGCACCAATCGTCCTTGTTGGCGAAATGCGCCTGCAGCGGGATCTTGACGTCGGCGGGCTTCGCCGCCTGCTCCGGCGGAATGCCGTAGAACACGACGCCGGCGGCGAGCTCCGCAATCTTGGTCGCGCCGATGATGGTCACGGCGCCGCCGAGGCAGAAGCCGGTCAGCCCGACCTTGGCGCCGTTGCGCGCCAGATATTGCGCGGCGCCGCGCACCGTCTGCGTGGTCGCGTCCATGAAGTCGAGCGAGTTCATCTCGCGGCCCGCGGCGTCCGTGTCGTGATAGGGCACCACGGTGCCCTTGTAGAGATCGGGCGCCAGCGCGTCGAAGCCGGCGCGCGCGAAGCGCTCGCACAGGCCCTTGATCTGGTCCTGCAGCCCCCACCATTCCTGGATCACGACCACGCCCGGCGCGTTGCCGCCGGCGGCGTTGGCGAGATAGCCCGTGGCGTCCTTGCCGTCCGGACGCTTGAAGGTGATGAGGGTGCCCATGGATGTCCTCCGGTGTGCGTTTTGAGGGGTAGGGTTTCACCGTCATTGTGGCCGCTCGGCGCCGCCGAGGCAACCGCGCCCACGGTCACGTCCTCGCGCGGATTACTCGACGCGCGTAACAGGCCAACAACAGCCTCAGGCGACCGCCTTCTCGGCCTCCCCGCCCAGCGCACGCAGCGCCGCTTGGACGCGTGCGACCACGCCGCTCCAGTCGCGGCGCTCGTCCTGCCGGAACAGGCGCGCGGTCGGATACCAGGGGCTGTCGTCGCGATCGAGCAGCCAGCGCCAGTCCGGCGCGCGCGTCACCATGATCCAGACTGGCCTGCCCAGCGCGCCCGCCAGATGCGCCACGGCGGTATCGACCGTGATGATCAGATCGAGCGCCGCGATCAGCGCCGCCGTGTCGGTGAAATCATGCAGGTCCGCGCTGACATCGCGAATGCCTGTTTGCGCGAGCCGCTCGGCCTCGCCGGGGCGATATTGCTTCTGCAGGCTGACGAAAGTTGCGTCGCACTTCAGCAGCGGCTCGAGCTGCGTCAGCGACATCGAGCGCTCGCGATCGCGGACATGATTGGAATTGCCAGACCAGGCCAGTCCGATCTTCAGGCCGCTCATGTTGTCGAGCCGCTGCTTCCACGCGGCGACGGCGCTGTCCGGCGCCTGTAGATAAGGCGCGCTGGCCGGAATGGTCTCCAGCCGGGTCTCGAACGCCATCGGCAGGCTCAGCAGCGGGCAATGCAGGTCATAGTCCGGCAACGCCTCGCCCTTGATCACGATCTCCGCAGCACCCGCAAGCGTCGTCATCAGGCCGCGGAGCGCCGGCTCGACCTCCAGCACGACGCGCGCGCCGCGGGCGGCGACCAGCGGCACATAGCGGCTGAACTGGATGGCGTCGCCAAAGCCCTGCTCGCTGTGCAGCAGGATGGTTTTGCCGGCGATATCGCCCTCGCCGCGCCATTGCGGTCGTGACCGCGCCGGCGGATTCAAGCGCGCCACCGGCGCGCGATGGCGCCATTCGTAGCCGGGCCAACCTCGCGTGAAGTCGCCGGTGACGAGGCTGGTCAAGCTCTTCAGGAAATGTGCATCGGCATAGTCGGGGCGCAGTGCGATCGCCCGATCGTAGCTCGCCAGCGCCTCGTCGAAGCGCCCGAGGTCGCACAGCGTGACGCCGCGGTTCGAGAACGCTGGCGCATAGTCCGGCCGCGCCGCGATCGCCTGATCGAGGGTCGCCAGCGCCTCCTCCAGCCGCTGCAATTTGTGCAAGGTCACGGCGCGGTTATCGAGCGCCACGGCATCATCGGGGCGCACCGCGATGGCCTGCTCATGGCTCGCCAGCGCCTCGCCGTAGCGCGCCAGATCATGCAGCACCGTGCCCCGATTGGTGAGCGCCTCGACATTGTCGGGCTGCTGGCCGAGCACGCGCTCGAAACTCGCCATGGCATCATCGAGCCGGCCAAGCGCGTGCAGCACCGCGCCGCGATTGACCTCGGCCTCGACATGGCCGGCCTGCAGCGCCAGCGCGCGCTCATGGCTCGCCAGCGCTTCATCCAGCCGGTCCAGATCGTGCAGCGTGAGACCGCGGCTGACCAGAGCGTGGGGATCGGCGGGACGCAGCTTCAACGCGGCGTCATGGCTCGCCAGCGAGTCGTCCAGCCGCCCGAGCCCGCGCAAGGTGATGCCGCGATTATTGAGCGCGTCGATGTGGTCGGGCTGCAGCGCCAGCGCGCGGTCGTAGCTGACCAGCGCCTCCTCATGACGCCGCAGCCGGCCCAGCGCATTGCCGCGATTGCTGAACGCGGCGGCGTAATCGGGCCGCAGCACGATGGCGCGGTCATAGTCCGCGACCGCCTCTCCAAAGCGGCCGAGCTCGTAAGCGGCGATGCCGCGGTTGTTCAGCGCCTCCGGATAATCCGGCTGCAGGGCCAGCGTGCGATCGTAATCCGCCAGCGCGTCCTCGAAGCGGCCCTCCTCCTGCAGCAGCGCCGCGCGGTTGTTGAGCAGGCCGGCATGATCCGGCTGCAGCGCCAATGCGCGATCGAAACTCTCCAGCGCCTCGGCACGACGTCCCAACACCTGCAGCAGCGCACCGCGGTTGCTCCAGGCTTCCGGAAAATCCGGACGCAGCTTTAACGCGCGGTCGTAATGCGCCAGCGCCATGGTCTTGCGGCCGCGCGCCATGTGGATCACCGCCAGCAGATTGAGCGTGACCGCCGACGCCGGATCAGCCGACAGGATCTTCTGGCAGGTCTTCTCGGCCTGGCCGAGCTTGCCATCCGCATACTGCTTGAGCGCGATCTCAAAGACCTGCGACACGGTGAGGGAGACGGTCTTCATGCCGATAGGTGATCCAGGACGGCGTGGATCGCGCAGTCCTATCTGACTCGGCCTAAGACCGGCTAGGTGTTTCCAAAGTCTCGGTCCTATGGACGCGGCCCCCGCTGTCATCATCCGCCACCCCGGGCTCGCCAAAGGCGAGACCCGGGGGCGAAGCATGACAGTGTTGAAGATGGCGAGATCTCAATCCATCCAGCACCGTCAACAAAAAAGCCCCCGCGAGGGGGGCTTTTCCGCATTCATATGTCACCGACGAAAGATCAGTGCGCGTCAGCCCAGACCTTCTTCTTGGTGAAGTACATCAGGCCGGCGAAGATGATCAGGACGATGAACACCTGGAAGCCGAGGCGCTTGCGCGCCTCCATGTGCGGCTCCGCGGTCCACATCAGGAACGTGGAGACGTCGTGGGCATATTGCGCCACCGTGGCCGGCGAACCGTCATCGAAGGTCACCTGGCCGTCGGACAGCGGCGGCGGCATCTTGATGGCGTGGCCGGGGAAGTACTTGTTGTAATACGTGCCCTCGGGAACCGTGACGCCGGCCGGCGGCTTGTCCTCGAAGCCCCGCAGGATGGCGTCAATATAGTTCGGGCCCTGCTCCTGGAACTGGGTGAAGAAGTCGAAGATGAACCAGGGGAAGCCGCGCTCATAGGACCGCGCCTTGGCCATCAGCGACAGGTCCGGCGGCGCCTTGCCGCCGTTCGCGGCGGCGGCCGCCTGCTCGTTCGGGAACGGCGCCGGGAAATAGTCGGCCGTGCGGCCCGGACGCTCGAACATCTCGCCCTGATCGTTCGGGCCGTCCTTGATCTTGTAGTCGGCGGCGAAGGCGGCGGCCTGCGCGGTCGAATAGCCGGGTCCGCCGGGATCGGCGAGGTTGCGGAACGCGATATAGTTCAGCGAATGGCAGTTCGAGCAGACTTCCTTGTAGACCTTGAGGCCGCGCTGCAGCGCGCCGCGGTCATACTTGCCGAATGGGCCCGAGAACGACCATTTCTGCGACGGCGGCGTATCGTCCTCGGCGGCGCGGGCATGGCCCATGCCGCCAACCAGGAGGGCACCACCCACCGCCAGCGCGATCACGGTCGACACCATCGGCGTGCGCTTGCTGCCGGTCTTGGCCAGCACGTCGTCGGCGATCGAGTTCGGCAGCGGACGCGGCGTCTCGATGCGGGCGAGCAGCGGCAGCACGATCAGGAAGTAGGCGAAGTAGCAGGCCGTCAGGATGCGGCCGAGCACCACATAGACGCCTTCCGGCGGCTGCGCGCCGAGATAGCCGAGCCCGATGGCGACCACGACGAACATCCAGAAGAACTGCTTGGCCAGCGGCCGGTAGGTGCTGGAGCGGGTCTTGGCCGAGTCGAGCCAGGGCAGGAACACCAGCACGATGATCGCCGAGAACATCGCGATGACGCCCGCGAGCTTGTTCGGGATCGAGCGCAGGATCGCGTAGAACGGCAAATAGTACCATTCGGGCACGATGTGCGCCGGCGTCACGCCCGGATTGGCCGGGATGTAGTTGTCGGCGTCGCCGAGATAGTTCGGCATGTAGAAGATGAACCAGGCGAAGAAGATCAGGAAGCAGCTGACGCCGAAGAAATCCTTGATCGTCGCATACGGCGTGAACCGCACCGTATCCTTCTCGGTCTTCGGCTCGACGCCGGCCGGATTGTTCTGGCCCGCGACGTGCAGCGCCCAGATATGCAGCACCACGACGCCGGCGATCACGAACGGCAGCAAATAATGCAGGGAGAAGAAGCGGTTCAGGGTCGGATTGCCGACCGAATAGCCGCCCCACAAGAGGGTCACGATGCTGTCGCCGACATAGGGAATGGCGGAGAACAAATTGGTGATGACGGTGGCGCCCCAGAAACTCATCTGGCCCCACGGCAGCACGTAGCCCATGAAACCGGTGGCCATCATCAGGAGGTAGATGATGACGCCGAGGATCCAGAGGATTTCGCGCGGCTCCTTGTATGATCCGTAATACAGGCCGCGGAACATGTGGATGTAGACGGCGAGAAAGAACATCGAGGCGCCGGCGGCGTGGGTGTTGCGCAGCAGCCAGCCATAGTTGACGTCGCGAACCAGAGCCTCGACCGATTTGAAGGCGAGATCGGCGTTCGGCGTGTAGTGCATCGCCAGGATCACGCCGGTCAGGATCTGCACGCCGAGCATCAGCGAGAGGATGGCGCCGAAGGTCCACCAGTAGTTCAGGTTGCGCGGCGTCGGATAGGCCACGAACGAGGAATGGACGAGGCCCATAATCGGGAGCCGCCGTTCAATCCACTTCAGGGCTGGATTGGTCGGCTGGTAGTCGGATGGTCCGCTCATGATGCGATCCTGAGGAATTATTGCGGCGACGCTAAACGGAAACGGGCGTCAGCCGATCTGGATTTTGGTGTCGGAAACGAACTGGTACGGCGGCACCGGCAGGTTCGCGGGCGCGGGCCCCTGGCGGATGCGGCCGGACGAATCGTACTGCGAACCATGGCAGGGGCAGAAGAACCCGTCGTAATTGCCTTCATGGGCGATCGGGATGCAGCCGAGATGGGTGCAGATGCCGATCACGACCAGCCACTG